>NZ_QUHY01000012.1:0-105190 GCF_003479865.1 Blautia sp. AM47-4 | reverse complement strand
AATGGGAAAAGAAAGACCCAGAAAAAGGACGGTATATGTGGGACTTCTCCGTTATCAAAGACCTTTTGATGAATCCCGTCTACACCGGGGCGATTGCTTCCCAGAAAAAAGACTACCGTTTCAAAATCGGCACGATTGGGGAAAAGAAGCCGGAGGACTGGATTGTGGTGGAGGGACAGCATGAACCGCTGATTGACCGCATGAGCTTTGACATTGTGCAGAACAAGCTGAAATCTCGCCAGCGTCCGGGGCAGACCAATGAAATCAGCCTGTTTGCCGGATTGATAAAATGCGGCGAGTGTGGGAAGTCGCTGACGATACGCTACACAAACGCAAAACATCCCCAGCAGATTTATTCCTGCAAGACCTACAATGCCTTTGGAAAGAACCACTGCACCCAGCACCGGATTGACTATGACACCCTTTGCAGCCATGTGCTGCGGAAAATCAGGGAATGTGCCAGAGCTGCCCTGATGGACGGGGAAGCGGTTGCCGACCGCCTGACCAATACCTGTGAAACCGAGCAGCGGGAACAGCGGGAAGCAATGGAACGCTCCCTCACAAGGGACGAGGAACGGATTGAGGTTCTGGACAAAATGGTCATGCGGCTTTATGAGGATATGATTGCAGGGCGTATCAGTGAGCAGAATTTCAACACCATGCTGAAAAAGACACAGACCGAGCAGACGGAGCTTAAAACAAAAGTGTCCGAGGGCAGAAAGCGGCTGTCCGATGAAGTCCAGCTTGCCAATGACGCAAAACAATGGGTGGAAGCCATTCAGGAATACGCCAACATCACAGAGCTGGACGCAGCCACCCTCAACCGCTTAATCAAAGAAATCGTCGTGCATGAGCGCATTGACGAAGATAAAACAAGACACATTTCTATCGAAATTCATTTTAATCTCAAACCCATCCCGGAGGTGGAACAGGTCACTGCCTGACCTGTCCCGCCGGGACGGTTCTCTTAAAAACACCATATAGATTTTTTGTACGCCGCCGCCCGCCATCGAGCAGAGTTTTACACCTAATTGGGGATAAAACAGTTGATGGCCGGCGGCGGTGTCGCCCTCATCGGCATCACCCTTGTACCTCTGCTCTCCGGCCTGTTCGGTTGATCGTCTGGCGGTGATCGCTTATGGGCGGCATACTCGACAAACTCGATGAATGGCTCCGAGGACTGCTCATCGAGGGAATCACGGGAAACCTGTCGGGCATGTTCGATACGGTCAATACCAAAGTAGGCGAGATCGCCGGTGAAGTGGGACAGACGCCGCTGGCATGGAACAGCGGCGTCTTTTCTATGATCCGAAACCTCTCTGAAACGGTGATCGTTCCAATCGCCGGGGTTATCCTGACATTCGTAATGTGTTATGAGCTGATCCAGCTTGTGACAGAGAAAAACAATCTGCACGATGTAGATACCTGGATGTTCTTCAAGTGGATTTTCAAGACCTTCTGTGCCGTCCTCATTGTAACGAACACATGGAATATCGTCATGGGTATCTTCGATGTGGGGCAAAGCGTTGTGAACAGCAGCGCGGGCGTCATCATTGGGAATACCTCCATTGATATCAGCAGCGTCATCACGGATATGGAGGCGCAGCTTGAAGCCCTGGGCACGGGAGAACTGTTCGGGCTGTGGTTTCAGTCCCTTTTTGTGGGACTTACCATGAACGCCCTTTCCATCTGTATCATGCTTGTCATCTACGGCCGCATGATCGAGGTGTATTTGACGACTTCCGTTGGACCGATTCCGCTTGCCACTATGACAAACCGGGATTAGAGCCATACAGGACAGAACTACTTGAAATCCCTGTTTGCATTGGCGTTCCAGGCATTTCTAATCATGGTGTGCGTGGGAATCTACTCTGTTTTGGTACAGAGTATCGCCACGGACGGAAATATCTCAGGCGCGATATGGGCCTGCATGGGCTACACGGTCCTGCTGTGCTTCGCCCTGTTCAAGACCGGCAGCCTCTCTAAGAGCCTGTTCGGAGCGCATTAAGGAGGCTTGATAAATTGGCGTATGTAACCATTCCAAAGGATTTGACGAAAGTAAAATCCAAAGTGCTGTTTGGGCTTACCAAACGGCAGCTTATATGTTTCGGAGCGGCGGCACTCATCGGAGTACCGCTTTTCTTTTTGCTCAGACGCACGGCCAGCAACAGTGCCGCCGCGTTCTGCATGATTATCGTCATGCTCCCGTTCTTTCTGCTCGCCATGTATGAGCGGCACGGCCAACCCCTGGAAGTGGTGGCCGGACAGGTCATCCGCTGTATGTTCCTGCGGACGAAAGAGCGGCCTTACCGGACAAACAATTTCTACGCAGCCTTGGAGCGGCAGGCCCAGGCGGAAAAGGAGGTGAAAGCCATTGTTCAGAAAGCGAAAGCCAGAGCCGCAGGCACGGCAGGCGTCCAAACCCACGGTAAAGCTAACCGCCGCGGAAAAGCGTGAGATCAGCCGTATCCTGGAAACCGCCAGAGGTGACGGCAAGGTACATTCCGCACAGGATACCTTACCGTTCCGCCAGATGTACCCGGACGGCCTGTGCAAGCTGGACGATCACACCTGGTCGAAGTGTATCGAGTTCGAGGATGTGAATTATCAGCTTGCGAAACTTGACGATCAGACGGCGATTTTTGAAGCCCTCTGCGATATGTATAACGCCCATGACGCTTCTATCGGGATGCAGCTCTCCCTTGTGAGCCGCCGCATGAACCGGGAGGATTTTGTGAAGCGTATCGAGATCGCGGCGCAGGGAGATCACTTCGACCATATCCGTGAGCTTTACACGCAAATGCTCCGCAAGCAGCTTGAACGGGGCAACAACGGTCTTATCAAAACAAAGTACCTGACCCTCACCATCGAGGCACGGGACAGCAAAACCGCACGGGCACGATTTTCCCGAATCGTCATGGACGCCCTCAACCATTTCAAGGTCATGGGCGCTCTGGCAAAGGAGCTTGGCGGCAAGGAGTGGCTGGAAATGCTCCACGGCATCCTGCACCCGTACGGAGAACGGTTTGCCTTTGAATGGAGTTGGCTTGCCCCTTCCGGCCTGTCGGTCCAGGATTTTGTCGCACCTTCTTCTTTCCGCTTCGGTGAAGCAAGGAAGTTCACGATGGCGGATAAATTCTGTGCCGTGTCATTTCTGCAGATCAGCGCACCGGAAATGGATGACCGTATGCTCACCGAACTGCTGGATACGGACAGCGGGCTGCTTGTCAGCCTCCATATCCGCAGTATGGATCAGAACGAGGCAATCAAAACGGTCAAGCGAAAAATCACCGACATTGACAGTATGAAGATCGACGCGCAGAAAAAGGCGGTGCGGGAAGGTTTCGACATGGATATCATCCCCACCGATCTTGCCACCTACGCAGGCGAGGCAAAGAATATCCTCCGTGATCTGCAAAGCAGAAATGAGCGAATGTTTTTGATGACCTTCCTGGTGGTGAACTTTGCGGACAGCAAGCAAAAGCTGGAGAATGACCTTCTCCGTGCGGCAAGCGTGGCGCAGAAATATAACTGCTCCCTGGTGCGGCTGGACTTTCAGCAGGAGGACGGCTTCGTATCGGCTCTGCCCCTGGGTGTCAACCGCATTAAGATACAGCGCGGGCTTACCACTTCGGCGGTGGCGGTGTTCGTTCCCTTCACCACACAGGAGATTTTCCACGGCGGCGAGGCTCTCTACTACGGGCTCAATGCCACTTCCGGCAACATGATTCTTGCTGACCGCAAAAAGCTGAAAACGCCCAACGGCATGATCTTAGGCACACCCGGCAGCGGCAAGAGTTTTTCCGCAAAGCGTTCCATCGTTGGGGTATTCCTGAACACAAAGGACGATATCCTGATCTGCGACCCAGAGGCGGAATATTTTCCGCTGGTGAACCGTTTGGAAGGTCAGGTCATCAAAATCTCACCTACCAGTACGCAGTATGTGAACCCTATGGATATCAACCTCAATTACAGCGAGGATGATAACCCGCTGGCGTTGAAATCTGACTTTATCTTGTCGTTCTGTGAACTGGCGGCAGGCGGCCGGAACGGTCTGGAGCCAGTGGAAAAACGGTCATTGACCGTGCCGTGCGGATCGTGTACCGCCCATATATCGCAGACCCCCGCCCGGAGAATATGCCGCTGCTGGAAGATTTGTATGACGAGATCAAACGGCAGCCGGAGCCGGAGGCACAGCGGATCGCGGCGGCACTGGAACTGTATGTGCATGGCAGCCTGAATGTTTTTAACCACCGCACCAATGTGGATATCAACAACCGCATTGTCTGCTTCGATATCAAGGAGCTGGGAAAGCAGCTCAAAAGCCTGGGTATGCTGGTGATCCAGGACCAGGTATGGAACCGTGTTTCCCAGAACCGGGATCAGGGCAAATCTACCTGGTATTTCGTGGACGAGTTCCACCTTCTTCTGCGCGGTGAAGTTGGTTCCTGGAGTGTGGAGATTTGGAAACGCTTTCGCAAATGGGGCGGTATCCCCACGGGAATTACGCAGAACATCAAGGATCTGCTTTCCTCCCCGGAGATCGAGAATATCTTTGAAAACAGCGATTTTGTGTACCTTCTGAACCAGGCCAGCGGAGACAGGAAAATCCTCTGCGAGCGCCTGAATATCTCCAACCAGCAGGCGGCGCATATCAGCAACGCAGGCCCCGGCGAGGGGCTGATCTTCTTCGGTAATGTGATCCTTCCTTTTGTGGATGACTTCCCGAAGGACAACGAGCTTTACAGCATTATGACGACAAAACTTGGTGAAACCGGGAAAGGAGAAAACGAACATGAATGATCCCCGCTATTTGCATACAGAAGAAAAACAGGAGGGCGAAACCTTCTTTGATGTGATGAACCGGCTGATTGCCAGAAGCAAGGCGGTCACGGCGGATATGGAGGCGGTCCTTGCGGAGCTGGAAAGTGAGATCGAACCGTTCCGTGCGCCGAAGGACTATGAATAAACTGACCCATGTGAGCCTGTTTTCCGGCATTGGCGGTCTGGACCTGGCGGCGGAGGCTGCCGGGTTTGAAACCGTCTGCCAGTGTGAGTGGGCGGATTTTCCGCACTCCGTCCTTTCCGCACGATGGCCGGATGTTCCCAGGTTCCGGGATATTACTACTTTCACGAAGGAGGCGTTTTTTGAAAAAACAGGACTTGAAACAGTTACCGTTATCTCAGGCGGCTTTCCCTGTCAGCCCTTCTCCACCGCCGGAAAACGGAAGGGCTTTGCGGATGAACGCTACCTGTGGCCGGAAATGTGCCGCGTTATTACCGAGCTGCGGCCCCGTTGGGTGCTTGGGGAAAATGTTGCTGGCTTCATCAATATGGGGCTCGACAAAACGATCTTTGACCTGGCAAAAGCGGGATACGCTGTTCTCCCATTCGTATTTCCGGCTTGCGGCGTCGGCGCATGGCATGAGCGCCAGCGAACTTTTATCGTCGCGGCTGATGTTTCCCACACCCCTTGCCTCCGACAACAACACCGCCAGGGACGCGGCAAGCCTGGATGTGTTCCTGTCGGACAATGGGATATTCCGCAAGAGGAACCGAAACGGGGCGATCTGGAGCCTGAGCCTGTCGGCGGCGGTATTCTATCTGACCCCGGTGGCGTCGGACGGTTTCCGCTCGACCTTGAAGCCGTCGGCCTTCGATCCATCGAAGAAGGACGGGAACCTGTCGGCGCAGATCATCTCTCAGGAACAGCCGGTTTCCGAAACGGCGGCGCTGAACCCGGATTGGGTGGAATGGCTCATGGGCTTCCCGAAAGGATGGACGGACGTATCCTCTGGACCGCCGAACCGGAAGGAATCCCCCGCATGACCGAGCGCATGGATGACCGGGCGCTGCGGCTGAAAACATTGGGAAATGCGGTTTGCCCGCCCCAGGCCTATCCCATTTTCCGCTATATCGCCATGATTGAGAATGGCACCTGCGGTAACTTCTGCCCCTATGGAAAGGAAGGTGACTGCCTATGAGGGAACTGAAAGCGACCGATAAGATCACGCAGAAAATGACCCGTGACGGTGCGGTATCGGAAAACCTTGCCACGGGCGAGGTGGAACATATCAGCAGCCGGGAGCCGGAAACGGAGCTGTCCGTTTCTTCGGAAGAATCCGCTGGCGCTGCGGCTGATCTTGCCCTGCGTGCGGCGGAACGCCATGAGAGGAAAGCCGCACGAAAAGCGGAAAAGGCTGACACCCAGGCGGTACGGGATGGTTCTGCCGCAAGGCAGCGCCCGTCCTCCCGTCTGCAATTCACCGAGGAAGAACGTGTCGATCCCGCACTTGGGAAGTACATCGACCGTTCCGACCGTGCGGCGGACAGGCTGGACGCGGCAAAGGCCGCTATCCCTACAAAGAAAGTTCTCCGTATCGAGCGTGTTTTTGACGAGACAGCCGGAAAAGGCAAAATGCAGCTTCACTTTGAAGAAGTGGAGAAACGCCCCAACGGACGATTGCGGCACAATCCGCTTTCCCGGCCGGTCCATGAGATCGTCCACGCTGCCCATGCGAAGGTGCATGAGGTGGAACAGGAAAATGTGGGTGTTGAGGCCGGACACAAGGGCGAGGTGCTGACGGAGCGTGGGCTTGCCTACGGAAAAGGCAAAGTCCGTGCCGCCGTCCACCATCACCTCACAAAGCCCTGGCGTGACGCGGCGAAGGCAGAGCAGGCTTCTTTTAAGGCAAACGCCGACTACCTTTACCAAAAGGCACTGCATGATGATCCTGCATTGGCGGCTTCTAACCCGGTATCCCGCTTTCTGCAGAAACAGCGGATCAAGCGGAACTATGCAAAGGAGTTGCGACAGGCGGAGAAAACCGCAAAGAATACCGCAGCCACGGCGAAAAGTGCGGCGCAAAAAGCAAAGGACGCCTTCAAGGAAACTTTCCTCTACATCAAGCACCATAGCCGTGCGGTGCTACTGGTGATCGGCATTGGCGCCTGTGTTGCCCTGCTGTTTGGCGGGGTATCTTCCTGTTCCATGATGGCGGGCTCCGGCGTGGGCGGCGTGTTCACTTCCTCTTATCTCTCCGAGGATGCGGATATGCTGGCTGCGGAGGCGGCCTACTGCGAATTGGAGCAGGAACTTCAATATGAGCTGGACCACTATGAGGCTCTGCACCCCGGATATGACGAATACCGTTTTGATCTGGACGAGATCGAGCATGACCCTTATGTGCTGATTTCCATTCTCACGGCGTTCCATGAAGGGGTGTTCACCATCGACGAGGTTCAGGCGGAGCTGCAAATGCTCTTTGAAAAGCAGTACATCCTGACGCAGACCGTGGAGGTGGAGGTACGCTATCGGACGGTGACCCGGACGGACAGCGAGGGAAATGACTATGACGTGGAAGTACCGTATAACTACTATATCTGCAATGTGAAGCTGGAAAACTTCGATCTTTCCCATGTGCCGGTCTACATCATGGACGAAGAAACACTTTCCTTGTATGCGGTCTATATGGCAACGCTGGGAAACCGGGAAGATTTGTTCCCCGGCTCCGGCTATGTAGACAAGTACACCAAACCGCCCACCACCTATGATATTCCGCCTTCCGCACTGGAAGATGAAACCTTTGCAGCGCTCATTACCGAGGCGGAGAAGTATATCGGCTATCCCTATGTCTGGGGCGGCAGCAATCCAAACACTTCTTTTGATTGCTCCGGATTCGTGTCCTGGGTGCTGACGCAAAGCGGCGTCTGCAATACGGGCAGGCTGGGAGCCCAAGGACTCTACAATATTTCCACCCCGGTATCCTCTGCCAACGCAAGACCCGGCGACCTGATCTTTTTCGTCGGCACTTACGATACACCGGGCGTTTCCCATGTGGGTATCTATGTGAGCGGCGGGAAAATGCTGCATTGCGGCGACCCCATTCAGTATGCAGATATCAACACAAGCTATTGGCAATCCCACTTTTACGCTTTCGGGCGACCGCCCTACAACTAAAAAACGATATGGAGGTAATTTGATTTATGGCAACGACACAGAAGATCCGCAATGACATTGCGAAAACCAAAGAAAAGATCGCGGAACAGCAGAAACGCCTTCGTGCGCTGGAGGCCCAGCTTGCGGAGGAAGAAAATCTGGAAATCGTCCGCATGGTGAAAGCCGTGAAGATGGACAACAAGGAGCTGACCGCTTTCCTGAAAGCCTATGCCAGCGGCATGATCTCCCTGCCGGAAGGTATGCTGCAGGAGGGAGACACCGAGAATGAGGAAACGGAGGGATACGAGGATGAAGCATAACTTTATGACAAAAATGGCATCGGCTCTTTTGGCGGTAGTGCTCAGCACTGCCGCTTTTTCTGTCACCGCCTTTGCCAGCGGCGGCGAGGAAACCACGGAGTCCGTGGCTGAACAGGAAACGGCTGGGGATGTTTCTGATCTGCTTTCCGCTCTGGCAGGCAGCCAGGTCACGGTATCCGTCACCGAGGACGGTATCCAGTTCAGTTCCGGCGAAAATGACTCCGGGCAGACCGGCACCGTCACCACGGGCGGCGGCAATCTAAATGTCCGCACTGGCGCCGGAATGGATTATACCGCCTTCACCCAGCTTCCCAACGGAACGACCGTGAAGGTGATCGGCACGGACGGCGACTGGCTGAAGGTCATCCTGCCGGAAAAGGTCGGATATGTCTATTCCGGCTACATGACGGTAAGTGACGGCGAGGCTGGTCCCGGAGAAGGTTCTTTCTCTCTGGATGCGGAAACACTGGAAAATCTGCTGGGGATGCTGGGCGGTGGTTTGAATGACGGTGCCGCCCTGACGCCGGACGGGAACCTTTCGCTGATTGACGATATCGGCAGTCCGACCGCCAGCGGCAAGCAGTTTATTACAGTGGAAACGAAGAACGGCAATGTGTTCTATCTCATTATCGACCGTGACGATGAGGGCGAGGAAACCGTGCATTTTCTGAACCAGGTGGATGAAGCCGATCTCATGGCGCTGACGGAGGATGGGGAAAAGGCGGAAACGCCCATTGTCTGCACCTGTACGGAAAAGTGCCAGGCCGGAGCGGTCAATACCGCTTGCCCGGTCTGCGTAAAGAACCTTAGTGAATGTGTTGGCACGGAACAGAAAGCTGCGGAACCCACCGAACCGGAGAATCCGGAACCCGAAAAGAAAAGCAATGCCGGGGTGATCCTGGCGGTGCTGCTGATCCTTGCAGCCGGAGGCGGCGCGGCGGTCTATTTCCTGGTGCTGAAACCGAAGCAGGGAAAGAAAGTTCCCGCTGATCTGGATGATTTCGACCTGGAGGATGAAGAAGAATATCTGACTGAGGACGAGGAAACGGAGGAAAAGAATGAGTAAACTGATTATCGCAGAAAAACCGAGTGTGGCAAAATCTATCGCATCGGCCCTGGGTGCTTCATCCAGGGCCGACGGCTTTTATGAGGGCAGCGGCCTTCTTGTGTCCTGGTGTGTAGGGCACCTGGTATCCCCGATGGATGCTGGCGGCTATGACGAACGTTTCAAGAAATGGCGCTATGATGATCTTCCCATTCTGCCGGAGTCGTTCCGCTATGTGCTGGCACCAGGCAAGGAGGATGCTTTTGAAAATCTCCGTGCCCTGATGGACCGCCCCGATGTGGATACCATCGTCAATGCCTGTGATGCCGGGCGTGAAGGGGAACTGATCTTCCGTCTGGTGTATGAAATGACCGGCTGCCGCAAGCCGGTCCTTCGCCTCTGGATTTCCTCGATGGAGGACAGCGCTATCCGAGAGGGTTTTTCTGATCTGCGCCCCGGCGCCGACTATGAAGCCCTGTATCAATCTGCCCTCTGCCGCCAGAAAGCGGATTGGCTGGTGGGAATCAACGCCACGCGCCTTTTCTCCGTTCTCTATCACCGTACCCTGAATGTGGGCCGTGTTCAGACCCCCACACTGGCAATGCTGGCGGAGCGTGACGCGAAGATCACGCTGTTCCACAAGGAAAAATATCATCTGCTGCGCTTGACGCTGAACGGAGCCGAAGCGGTGTCGGAGAAGTTCACTGATCCGGCGGAGGCGGAACAGGCAGCGGCTATGTGCAAGGGTGTGACCGTCACCTGTACTTCCGTCACGAAGGAGCAGAAAAAGGAGCAGCCGCCGAAGCTCTATGATCTTACCACCTTGCAGCGTGAAGCGAACCGCCTGTTCGGATACACGGCGAAGCAGACCCTTGACTACGCCCAGAGCCTCTACGAAAAGAAGCTGCTGACCTATCCCCGCACGGACAGCCGGTATCTGACCTCCGACATGGCGGAAACAGCCTCCTGTGTGATCCACCTGGCGGCGAAGCTGCCGCCCTTTGATGGCTGCTCCAACTTCTTCCCGCTGGTGGAGACCATGATCTCCGACAAGGATGTATCTGACCACCATGCTATCATCCCGACTATGGAGATTGAAAAAGCGGATTTGAAATTGCTCCCCGTTGGTGAACGAAACCTTCTGCTGTTAGTCTGCTGCAAGCTGCTGTGTGCATCGGCGGAGCTGTATGTGTATGAGGCGGTCACGGCCACCTTTGATTGCGGCGGCTATTCCTTCACCGCAAAGGGCAAGCGCATCCTCTCCGAAGGCTGGCGGGAGATCGACCGCATTTTCCGTGCCTTTCTGAAAGAAAAGCCTGCGGATGGGGACGGCGGCACGCTCCCGGACTTCACCGAAGGGCAGATTTTTGACAGTGCGGAAATTGCTGTTACCGAGCATTTCACCCAGCCGCCGAAGACCTATACCGAAGATACCCTCCTGTCCGCGATGGAGAACGCAGGCAAGGATGATATTCCCGATGAGGCGGAGCGAAAAGGACTTGGCACGCCTGCGACCAGGGCGGCCATCATCGAAAAGCTGGTGGCAGCCGGATTTGTGGAACGCAAGGGCAAGAGCCTGATCCCCACAAAAGCCGGTATCAACCTTGTCACGATTCTGCCGGAGCCACTGACCTCTCCCATGCTGACAGCGGAATGGGAACAGAAATTGACGGAGATCGCAAAGGGCGGCGCTGACCCGGATACCTTCATGGACGGTATCCGCACGATGGTTCAAGAGATCGTGTCCACCTATTCCTGCATTTCCGAGGATGGCAAAAAGCTGTTTGCCCCGGAGAAGGAAATGATCGGTACCTGCCCCCGCTGCGGCCAGCCGGTTTATGAGGGTAAGAAGAATTTTGCCTGTTCGGATCGCTCCTGCGGTTTCGTCCTCTGGAAAAATGACCGCTTCTGGACGAGCCGCAAGAAGGAGCTGACAAAGAAGATGGCAACGGACCTTCTGAAAAAGGGTCGCACCAATGTCAAGGGAATGTGGTCTGAAAAGAAACAGGCTGCTTATGACGCTGCGGTAATCCTGGACGATACGGGCGGCAAGTACATCAATTTCAAGCTGGAATTTCCGAAAAGAAAGGTTGGTGCTGATGGCAGAAAATAAGACTTTGGAACATTTACCCGAAGTGAGGGCGGCGGTGGCTGCCCTCTCCCCGGAGGACCGGGAACTGTTGGCGGCGGTGCAGGCCTCGCCCTTCAAGCTGACAACACCAGAACAATTTAAGGAGTTCGTGGACAACATCGACTATTTCGTATTTGAGCCCAACATCCACGATCTGAACGATCTGGGCTGGCGGTATCTGGCACAGCACATAGATACGCCGTTACCCCCGGAACTTCTGAAAGCAATCGACCCTGTTCCTTTTGGCAAGTACGCCATGCAGGAGGAACAGGGGCATTTTACGGAACACGGATACATTTCTCTCTCCGGCGACAAGTGGGAACAGGAACGCCCTGCGAAGCTGGAGAAAAAGCCTTCCATCCGGGAACGGCTGGAACAGGGCAAAAAGGAATGTGCGGAAAAACACAAGGCGCAGCCTTACAAGGAAAAGCTGCGCCGGAACTGTAAGGAGGTGCTGATATGCCATATTACGATCACGACAAGGATTATCCCTTTGCCGCCTTTATCACTAATCTTGGGAAGTATAATGAGGGCGAGCTTGTGGGCGAGTGGGTGAAGTTTCCCACCACCGCCGAGGAATTGAAGGAAGTATTTAAGCGGATCGGGATCGGCCAGAAGGATGACTTCGGCAATCCCTATGAGGAATGGTTCATCACGGACTATGACTGCTATGTGGACGGTCTTTACAGTAAGCTGGGCGAATACGAGAATCTGGACGAGCTGAACTATCTGGCGTCCAAGTTGGATGAAATGGACCAGAGCGATTATGCGCGGTTCCAGGCCGGTATGGAGATGGGCGACCATTGCGGCAGCGTGCAGGAGATCATCAACCTGACGGAAAATCTGGACTGCTATGAGATTTACCCCAACATTGAGGACTATGACGATCTGGGGCGCTATTACATCGAAGAACTGGACGTTATGCAGGTGCCAGAGCATTTGCAGAATTACATCGACTATGAGGCCTACGGCCGGGACGTTGCGTTGGAGGAAAACGGCACCTTCACGGATCAGGGCTATGTGCGTGATACGGGTGACAGTTCCATGAGTATTACGACGGTGAGCGCGGCAGTATCCCCGACGAATACCGGGTGATGACCTTCCAGGACAATCTTCCCGAAGAAGAAAAATCCGAGTGGGCTATGGATATTGCCTTTGACATGGACGAGTTTTTCCGTCAGAACGATCCGCAGTATGCGGCGGAGCACCCGGAGGCACACGCCGCAAAGGAAGAACTTTACGAAAACCTGATGGTCGGACGCATTTCCGCTTTGGATGAAAAGCTGGCAGCACTGGGGCAGACGCAGGAGGACTATCTTCCTTCGGAGATTGAAAAGTTCAAGGACGCCACGGGCTATGAGGAATTTCTTGATTTTGACCCGGCGGAGGTCAAGGCAGCTTTGGAGGACCCGGAGAAGTCCCATGCGGGTGAAATGCTGTCCGCTGCGGAAAGGGCTGCCGCGGAAAAGATGACTGTGCTTGTAGTGGAACCTATGAAGGAACCCTATGTGAAGGAGATCGACCCCAACCTTCGTTCCCTGCAGGCAGAGGTTGGCGGTGATATTGGAGCGACCTATCCCTATTCCGACCCGGTGGCGCTGGTCTGCAATGATGAAGGGAAGCTCATCGGGCTTGATCTGAACCGTGGACTGCGGGATGAAGATGGAGAAATTTATGATATCGTAGCAGGGACTTTCCTGGTGGTTGGACTTGGTGAGGAAGATTTCGCCTCCCTGTCCCCGGAACTGATTCAGAAATACACGGAACAGTTCAAAACGCCGGAACGATTTATGCAGATCAATGGCAATATTGTTGTTCTCCCTGTCCCGGCAGAGAAGCAAGACCTCACTTATCTGCCAGACCGTTTTGAAACTGGCGAACGTGTGCAGACACCGAGGGGAAGCTTTCAGGTGACGGCTATGAGCCGGGAGCAGATGGAGGCGGCCGGTTACGGTGTCCACCATATTTCCGATGATGGAAAGTATCTTATCATGGGAAACGGCACACGGGCCTTTGCCGTGGCAGCGGAACAGCCGGAAAAGGACAATCCTCTCCGCACCGCTGAAATGACGCTGGAGGATGACTACGGCATGATAGACGGTGTTATCAACAACGGCAGACGCGGCGAGGAATTGGAAAAAGCTCAGGAGTACACAGAACGGACAACGCCGGAGAAGCCTTCCATCCGCGAGCGGTTGGAGGATGCCAAACGGGAATGTGCCGAGCATAAGCCCCAGGAGGTCAAAAAGCCCGGCCGTGATGTGCCGGAGCACGACTGCCTATGAGCCGAAGCAAGAAGTGGAGGTTGGAATGGGCGTTCTTCCTGGGTGAGAACGGCAGGCGGCAGTATAACCATATCTGTAAAAAATGTGTTCACGGCTGCAAGCAGAGTTTCCGGGCGTGTCTGGTCGCTTGTCCGCATTACAATTCCAAACGGTCTAAAATATGTGAAGATAAGGGGGCGAAAAACGCAGAATAATTCCCTGTATTCGTATTTTCAATGGGAGCCTTTATGATTTCTCATGTGTCGGTCTGCTTGCTGGCACATAGAGAAAATGGCTCGATTCCAAACACTTTCTGATACACAAAACGGGAGTACAGCTTTTCGGTTCATCCGATTGGCTGTACTCCCGCTTTTTCTTTTTGCTATCATCAAATTACTTTAACACGGTTCTGTTGTTTGAACAGGGGTACAAATTGTACCTCCGTTGAAAAGGAATTTCCATAGTATTTTCTCATTAGGATTGGATAGGAAAGGATGGATAGCCGCCGCAGTAGGCGTTGTGGGAATGTGCGTAAACTGTCAGAATTGCGAGGCTGTGGGAAAGCTGTTTGCAGGCCTGTGGGAAAAGGCTTGTCTTTTTCCATCAGGTTGTGAATGGTTTTTCCATCGGCACGAGCGGCAGTTTTCCATATTTCCATGACGCAAGAAAATCATCCAACAATCAGCCGGTACACCGTCAGCGGCACATACCACACCGCCACGATCAGCCGCCATGCCAGGACGAAACCACCAATCACGCCGCCGATAATAAAGTTCAATGCAAACAAGGCGATTCCTCCACCCAGGGAGCCGCCGCCCGGCACGATCCAGAGGCACATCCGATGGAGGCCAAACGGCAGCCCGCAGAGTATCCAGAGCCATACATAGTCAACCTCTCCGTTCTTCACGCAGGCAGATTTGAAGATACAATACAGGATCAGTGCCACGGTCACGGGCAATACGCTTTTGAAGAAAAATGCTTTGATTGCTTCGCTTCTTGTCATCGGTAAAACCTCCTTCCGCAGTTCCATTATACAGGATGCCGGGAGCTGCGCCCAGCGTCTTTCAATGAAATTTATTCCAGTTCATGCCGCCGCTGTTGTTCCTGTTCCTTTGCAACGGTCAGCAGCGCATCCACATTTTGCTTGACGGTCTCGTATTCCTGGGCTTCGGCTCTTGCGGCTTTATATTCAGCAAGGAGCCGTTCCTTTTCTGCGTTGAGATTAGCAAGCTCCGTTTTCATGCTTTCCGTTGTCGGCAGCGGCACAGTCCCCAGCCGTTTTATTCTCTGGCGGCCGCTTCAAAAAGGATGATCTCGCTCTCATGCCCCCGCAGAAACTTTTCTTTATCATTCGATTTACGGTATCTTTCATAAAGCGGCTTTAGCTGACGGTAAGTTCCGGCATGCTTCATCACAAGGGCAAGTTCGGCACTTCTGCTTTCTATCCGCTTGATCTCTGCATGAGCGGTATCCCTGCGTGCGGATACTGCGGTCAATTTGCTTTCCAGTTCTCCATAACTGCTTATCCCATGTTCCGTCAGGAAATTCATGGTCTTGGCGGCCTGTTTCAGATTGTTCAGCTTCGCCCAATGGGTGAAGCCTGCACTCTGCTGTGCCTTGATGTTGTTCTGGATATCAATGAGCAGGCTGATCTTTCCGTTCCGCTGTTTCGGCTGGCGGGAAGGTCTGGAACGTCCGGCAATCCGGGCGGCAAGGGCTTCTTCGGTGTAGTCCACACCCAGGGTTTTCAGACGGGTGAATCGTTCCTGATCCGGCGCTCTGGCGGAGATATATTTGCCCCGCTTGATCTCATAGCCTTCTCTCTGCAGGCGACGAAGCAGTTCTTCTAAATCGGAACAGGCTGGCAGAAGCCGGTCAATGGCAGCTTTCAACTTTGCCTTATAGCTGGTGCCGTTCTGTGCAGCCTGATGTTCAATATAGCTCTTGCCCTTGTCCTGTCCTGGGATGATGACAGACAGACCGTGTTCCTTGCAAAGCCGGTCCGAAGTGCGGCGGATATAGTGATAACTCCGCTTGTTGGAATGATAGTGCTTGTGATCCGCAAAGCTGACCGTATTGAAAATCAGGTGGTTATGAACATGATCTTTGTCTATGTGGGTGGTAAGGACAAATTCATACTTGCCGCCCAGGATTTCTTTTGCAAGTTCCATGCCTATTTCATGGGCCCGCTCCGGCGTGACCTCCCCAGGCTGAAAGGCTTGGATCAGGTGGCGGCCCAGGTTCGTTCCCTTGTCGATGGCATGGCGGCGGGTCCAGGAAAATTCGATATCCGCAGTTTCGGCGGCACAGCCATAGGAAGAAACAAGCAGCTTTCCGTCCGTCTTTTCCGGGTTGCAGATATAGTCAATGGCTGCTTTCAGCGTTGATTTGATAGGATGTGTCTTTGTAACTGCCATATCTCGTCCAGCCTTTCCCGTATCTCGTCCATGTCGGCCTGATACGCAGGACCTCCGGCGTTGATCCGCTTGGCTATCTGGTTGATGTTCCGGCCGATGGCAGAAAGCTCTTTGGTAAATGCCTTGATATCTGCGGTGTCCGTATAGATGATATATCCGTCAATCGCCATCTTTCGGAGGTATGCACCATATCTGCGTGTGGGGAGCTGGCTCATTTTCTCGTCTATGAGCCGTTTTTCATCCTCCGTAACATAGAATTTCATTTGGATATTCCGTTTTCGATTTGCCATGCGCCGCCTCCGTTCTTTATAAGGGTTTGGGACTATCCCAACAAGCAATTTTGAATTTTCGGGCAAGGGACCTGAAAATCTCAAAATTCGCAAGCGGGTACTCGCTTGCTGTGCTTGCTACCGTATCTTATCCCTACTTATAAAGCGTTGCGGAAGCCCCAAAATGCCCACAAAATAAGAAAAACAGAGGATGTTCAGACACCCTCCGTTTCTTCATTCGGCTTTTCAATTTTTAAGGCCCCGTCAATGGCACCTTCCACGATAGGCAAATACTGTTCCGGGCAGAGTTTTAACTTCTGTCCGACCCGCTGGCGCAGCTCGCTTTCCTCTCGCATGACCTCTGGATTGAAATATCTCTCCATCGGCAGGCCGCAGATTTTTACAAGCTGAATGATGACCGGCAGGCTTGGGATCGTGCCCTCGTTTTCGATGTTGGCAAGATACCTGGTATCAATGTTCACCTTTTCGGCTAAATCTTTTCGTGCAAGGTTCTTCGCCTTCCGTGCTTCTTTTACATCTGCACCGAAGGTTTCAAAGCCAGGGCAGTCTTCAACTTTTGCCATTCAACATCACCCACATACATTCTATATTTCATAGTCTGCACATGGAATGATGTGATATCCATTCTTCATACACTTTATATTTCATATCTCGGTATTGCTATCATTCGGCTAACCGTATATAATAATGACAAAGGATTTTTTACGGGAGGATAGCAAAATGCTTGAATATATCTCTGCCCCAGAAGCGGCAAAAAAGTGGGGCATTTCCGAACGACGGGTTCAAAAGTTGTGCGAAGAAAACCGAATACCGGGTGTTGCAAAATTCAGCCGTATGTGGTTGATACCAAAGGACGCTGAAAAGCCTGTTGATGGAAGAACGAAAAAGTTGAGAAATTTTTGAGATTTTCATGCGATACTATATGCTTGCAAAAGGAGGCGTTGATTTGTGAACGAAAAGCTACTCATCGTTGATGATGAAAAAGGCATCGTTGATGTTCTGAAAAGCTATTTTGAAATGCAGAGCTTTGTGGTCTATACGGCGTATGATGGCGAAACAGCATTGAAACAGGCGGCTTGCCATCCTGATCTTGTGCTGCTGGACATCAATATGCCCGGCATGGACGGACTTATCGTATGCGAGAAAATCCGCAGCCACATTTCTTGTCCCATCTTATTTTTGACGGCCAGAATAGAAACCGCCGATAAGATCAAAGGGTTTCAGGTTGGAGCGGATGACTATATCATAAAGCCGTTTGACATTGATGAATTAGGCGCAAGGGTCGCTGCACACTTGCGGCGGGAAAACAGAAAGCAGGGGCAATCCGAACTCCGCTTTTTCTCTGAAATGGTGATCGACTACTCTAAACGAGAGGTATCTATCAACGGAACGCCTGTCAACTTATCAAAAAAGGAATTTGACATTGTGGAGCTGCTTTCACTGAACGCTGGGCAGGTATTTGACCGGGAACGGATTTATGAAGCTGTGTGGGGACTTGATGGCGAAGGCAACAGTGATACCATTATGGAGCATATCCGAAAAATTCGAAGCAAGTTTACTGCCTTGTCGCATCACAGTTATATCGAAACAGTTTGGGGGGTGGGTTACAAATGGAATGGATAAAAAATATGAGCCTGAAAAAGTCCTTGTTCACGCTGACGCTCATCAACCTATTGCTGGCATTAAGCCTTTCGGCTGTTGTTTTTGTGGGCTGCACAAAATTGAGTGCAGTATTCGCCCCATCTGGCGTGCAAATTATCGTTGGAGCAGATTCCACAATAAAGACAGAGTTTCCGGAACCGGTAGTAGGAGCAACCGCAGTTAGAAATGCGTTGGCCATTTTTCAGTTCGTTTTGCCGATGCTATTCTTCATTGTCGCTTTGATATTAACTGCATCTCTGTTCTATCGCTGTAAGCTGAAAGAGCCACTTGCTATTCTTATGGATGGAGCAAACCGCATGATGGAGAATGATTTGGACTTTACCATTCCATCCGTGTCTGGGGACGAGCTGGGACAGCTCTGTGTTGCATTTGAAACCATGCGGCAATCGCTATTGAACAGCAACCGCGAGCTGTGGCGGCAAACTGAGGAACGGAAACGGCTGAACGCCGCGTTCTCCCACGATCTCCGAAACCCGATAACGGTCTTAAAAGGCTCGGCAAAAATGGCAAAACAGTGTGCAGATAGCGGCAATACGCCGCAGCTCATGGATAATCTTGAGCGCATGGAAGCCTATACAGGGCGCATCGAACGCTATGTAGAAACTATGAGCAAGGTTCAACGGTTGGAGCAGGTGCAGCCGGAAAAAGTGACTTTTGACACCGCTGCGCTGAGTGCCGATTTGGAAAGAGCCCTTGGCTTTTCCGCAGCCGATCATGGAAAGCAGCTTTACTTTCACGGTCTATCCGCAGGCAGCACTGTCACACTGGATAAAGGGATGTTGTTTCAAGTTGCTGAGAACCTTACAACAAATGCTCTCCGATTTGCAAAAGAGAATGTTTCGGTAGAACTCTCCATAGAGGGCGAAAATCTGAAACTGGAAATTGCGGATGATGGCGACGGATTTCCGGCGGAGTTTTTGAAAAACGGCATCCAGCCGTTCCGCAAAGGTACGGAAGAAGCGGAGCATTTGGGCATGGGACTTTATATCTGCGATCTTCTTTGCCGCAAACACGGCGGTACGTTGAAAATCGCAAATACCGATATCGGGGCTGTTGCCTCCGCTATTTTGAAAATCTCATAACTCTTGAGCGTTTTTTGAGATTTGCCTTTTATACTCTCCTTATCAAACCGATAAGGAGAGTTTTTCATGGATATTCAAGTAAACGATGTTTCCAAAATCTACGGTACAGGCGAGAACAAAGTCGTTGCGCTGTGCCATGCAAATATGACAATCCACTCCGGTGACTTCATCTCCATTATGGGGCCGTCAGGCAGTGGCAAAAGTACGCTGCTTCACATCATCAGCGGATTGGATACGCCAACTTCCGGCAAGGTGTTGTATGGCGATACTGACATCCATCACGGCAGTGACAAGGAGTTATCGGCGTTCCGCCGCCAAAAGATCGGCTTCATCTTCCAGCAATTCAATCTGCTCCCGGTGCTGACAGCGCAGGAGAATATCATCATGCCGCTGCTTCTCGACAAGCGCCAGCCGGACAATGCCTATTTACAGGAGATCGCAGCCTTTTTAGGGATCGACAGCCGTTTGAACCATCTGCCCCATGAACTGTCCGGCGGGCAGCAGCAGCGCGTGGCAATCGCCCGCGCTCTGATTACAAAACCAGACATCATCTTTGCTGATGAACCTACGGGAAACCTTGACAGCAAAAGCGGCGGCGAGGTCATGAAAATGCTCTGCGATCTTCGGGCGAAAATGAAAAAGACACTTATTGTCATTACTCACGACCCTCATATTGCAGAAATGGCAGAGCGTCGTTTTACCATCATTGACGGAGTGCTTTCGGAGGTGACAGTAAGATGAAATCCTATTTAGCTCTTACATGGAAAGAACTAAAAACGCAAAAAATTACAGCGACTTTAATCCTGATTGCAGTTATCATGTCAACGATCATAACAACCGTTGTTGGTCAGTCCATTGGAATTTTGCAGTCTATGAGAATAGAGCAGGCTGCGAGCCTAAACGGAAACCGATATGTAACATTTCATCAACTCAGCAGGGAACAAGCACAGAAACTCCACGAGGATGATCGAGTATATGATGTAGGAGATACCGTCTTTGTAGGCAGCACAACCCTTGGTAATAGCAGCCTGAACTTGTATCTCAGAGAGTATCATGACAACGCTTTGGCGATGTACCCAGCAATCAGCAAGATAAAAGAGGGGCATTTGCCGGAGAAAGCAAGTGAAATTGCATTATCAGAGGATAGCTTGAGGTATCTTGGATTAGATGCTGCGGTTGGAGATACCGTTTCTTTGGATGTGCGCGTATCTGTTATGGATGGTTCACTTCCTGAATTTGAATATTGCGGAAAATTCATATTAACGGGTATTCTTGAAAGCAGCTATATCGGCTATTCAACAGGTACAGTTGAAGGAATTGTAGGAAACGGAACCGCAGAAAAACTATTACCAGAAAAATATCTGCTTTATTCTACTGACTTTAAGACCCATGACAAGAAAAACTTTCAGAGCATCGTTTATGATCTTGCGAAGAACTTGGATGTAGAGGATCGGTATATCCAATATAACTGGATTCTTCTTGATGCTGTCGGTATTTCTTATGATGAGACATCCAACAGTGATGCTGGTGCAGGTTTTTCCTTTATGACGGTGGCGTGTGTTTTGGTAGGCTTGTTGGTTTTGTTTGCAGCCGGACTGGTAATTTATAATATTCTAAAAATTTCCATTACAAAACGAATTAAAGAATATGGAACACTTCGTGCAATCGGCGGAGAGCGTGGACAAATCTATCGTCTTGTTTCCTTGCAGCTCCTGATCCTTTGCGGAATCGGTATTCCGATTGGGCTGGTACTTGGCACATTAGCAGCAAAGGCTACGCTAATTGCTGCTACGGGTGCTCTCAATCCTGATATATTCATGGCAAATAGTGTTTCCGAATTAAACGAAGCAATCAGCGCTGCCAGTACGGTAAAATTCCCCATGCTCCTTGCAAGTATTGCGGTCACACTTTTATTTGCGCTAATGGCTGCCTTTCCAGCTGCTCGGTACGCATCGCGTGTATCCCCGACAGTTGCTATGTCTGGCCAGTCTGTTAAGATCAAACGCCGCAGGAAAAGAAATCACAAAATCTACAATTTTGAAGCCTACTATGCAAGACTCAATTTGAAACGCGGGCGTGGCAGGACGCTTCTTACAATACTGTCTCTTGTTATGAGCATTACCGTCTTTGTTGCTCTGCAGAGCTTTACTGGGCTGCTTGATGCCAGCAGTTCGATTCAGGATATGTATTTCAGCGATTATGCTGTTACAAATGAAACATCAGGTATTCCGGCAGAAGCTATAAGCACATTGGAGGCAAACGACACTGTAAAAGACATTTCCACTGTCAGGCTTTCTGTATTTACGCCGGGTGCTGGTGACGAACTTCCCTTTGAAACAGATTTGTCCGTGCAGAGCCACGAAACTTTTCAGCTTGTCAATATTGACGATGGGCTATTAGAAATCTACGCTCCCAATCTTTCTGATCAGGATAAGCAGGCGCTAAATAATGGAACAGGCTGCCTTGTCAAAAATCCTATTCCCTTTTCTTACGGGGATATGCCTGTGGAGCATACGGAGCTTTCTATTGGTGATACGATCCAGTTGGGCAGCAGGGCGCTTCGTGTGATAGGGATAATTGATACTCCTATTACAATCAACAATGAAGGTTTCACCAACGGTGTGCAACTTATCGTGAACGAAGAAATATATTGCTCGCTGATGCAGGATGATACCTATTCTGAAATCTATTTGACATTGCAGGATGGCGTAGATACGAATTCTTTTGAAAGTATATTGGATGATTGGTGCAGCAAATATCCGGGTGCTCACTGGCTTTCTTACCTTGAAAGCAGCAATGAAATGGCAGAGAGTTTTGAACAAATCAAAATGCTTTGCTGGGTACTGATTATCTTTATTGGCATCATTGGCATATTGAATATCATAAACACCGTTTACAGCAACATCCATACACGTGTCAATGAAATTGGTATGCAGCGGGCTATTGGCATGAGTGCCGCAAGCCTTTATAAAACATTCTTGTGGGAAGGTGCCTATTACGCTATCTTTGCCTCTGTGATTGGCGCAGTGCTGGGCTATGTCTGCTGTATCTTTGTCGGGGCTGCAAAGACGGATGCCTTACAACTGGTTGCCGTTCCCGTTATTGCGATTATAGAGGCTGCTGTGGTTTCTGTTGCTGCCTGTCTGCTGGCAACGGCGATCCCGCTGCACTCTATTGCAAAAATGAACATTGTTGAAACAATTGAGAATATCGAATAACACCTGAGCAAAAGCCGTCCGGCTTTGCAAAGATGACGGCGGCTTGAAAATATTGCATTTCAGGCCGCCGTTTTCCTTTTGAAAAAATGGATTTACGGAGGGTGTGATAAAGTCGCCCTTTTTTAAGGATACGGCGGTGTCCGAGGAGGTATCGCCGTGTCATTTTTGCCTTTTTGCAGTGCCCATGATCTGCACCAGCTAAAAAAAGCGTAGCCCCTCCGTCGGAGTCGTCCGGCTTTGGATATGAACTATACCATGCAAGTAATCTTCTTTATAAAACATTTCTGCGTCCAGCAGGTCCGTTGCGACTTGCTGGGCGCTTTTTGCTGTTTTCCGAGGACAAGCCCGCCTCGAAAAAAATTTTTGATAAATTTTCAAAAAGGAGGCTTTTAGCGGGTAGCGAGCGGCTTTGCGTTCGCCTTGTTAGCGGAAAGGGAGAAACCCACCTCATTCCCCCAGGAAAGGGGGTGAAAAGATGGATATGATCCCCCGCAATGACTATGGCGAGCGGTGCCAGTTCGATGCTTACTGCAAGCTGGTACTGTACCATGAGGCAATCGACTACCTCCGGGAAATGCAGAGGCGCCGTGACAGGGAACTGTCATTCAGCGACCTTCCGCAAATGGAGATAGACAAGCTCTGCGTTGTAGATCATTACCCCAGTGACAGATTTACATTCTCGTCCCACGGGTATGACCTACATATTGAAAACGAGCTTGTGGCTGATGCCTTCGCCGGTTTGTCTGTTCAGGAGCAGAGTATTTTGGTTCTGCATTTTGTTTTGGACCTGCCGGATCAGGAGGTTGGCCGCCTTGTGGGAATGTCCCGCAGCGCCGTGCAGCGGCGACGGGCAAAATCACTCAATGAGCTGCGGATCAAATTGGCTGCACTCATGCCGAAGGGAGGTTAAAGAAACGATGAAGCCTACATACAAGAGCAAGGAGCTTCTTCCTCTTTCGGTGATCGACGCCGCCCGTGATGGGGATTCCCAGGCTGTGGATCAGGTGCTTCGGTACTATGAGGCTATATCAACAAGCTCTGCACCCGGACACTTTACGATCCTGACGGCCAGCCCCATGTTCGGGTGGACGAATACATGAAGCGCCGATTGGAGATCAAGCTCATTCATTCCATTGTCAGCATGAGTTGACAAGCCCGGTCTGAAAGCGAAAACAGCTTACCCTTTCCCTGTTTCCTCTCTTTCGTGGCCGGAGGCAGCACCTTGACAAAGAAAGCCCGTTGGGAGGCCAACGCCGCAGTATAAGGCAAACGGATACATTCCTGTTTGTGCCGAGCCATACGGCCGGTGCGCCATGACCTCGTTTCAAGTCCGCAGGACGGGACCACTGTAACGGGCGAGCGAACAGCGCCAGACCGCAAAGCAAGCGTGGCAGCTTGTGGGCGATGACACACGGGCAGGGTTAAAGATACTCGCGCATTGAACGCCCACAAAGCATTGTGCGCCGCACCCATCAGCATGGGCCGGGGTGAAACTCCCGTGGAGCTGTGCCAACAGCCGTCCGTAAGCCTACTTTTCTTTTTTGAAAGTTTATGGATAGATCGTAAACTTTTCAATTAGCAGCAGACAAACACGGAGCAGCACGGTAAAATGATGGTGGAAGTTATATTACCCACACATATTCGTGCTGTTCCTTTTCATAACTGAAAGGGGGTTCTCATGTCTCAAACATGGAACGGCACGAAGAAAGAAACCCCTGAAAGAAGGACATATACGGTTGACGATATTGCTCAAATCCTGGGCATTGGAAGAACTTCCGCATATATCCTTGTAAAAGAAGGGCACTTCAAAATCGTGCGAATTGGTAACGCCATACGCATTTCCAAGCGGTCATTTGACGAGTGGCTTGACTCCCTCGACCTGTGATCCAAGAAAGGAAGAACGATATGGCATCTATAATCAAGCGAAAGAAAAACTATTCCGTTGTTTACAACTATGTGGACGAAAACGGAGAAACCAAACAGAAGTGGGAAACCTGGCATACCCACAAAGAGGCCTTGAAGCGCAAGGCGGAAATCGAAAATCAGCAGCACACGGGAACTTTTCTCCCACCAAGCAATCAGACGATCACCGAATTCCTTTATGACTTCGTATCTCTTTACGGAGAAAAGAAATGGGGCGTGTCTATGTATGACAGCCAAACGGCGCTGATTGCGAACTATATCAATCCGATCATCGGTGATATGGAGGTACAGGCGGTTACTCCCCGTGCGGTTGACGGTTATATCCAGACCTTGCAGAAAACCAAGTCGGTGTCTACCAAGACCCGAAAGGCTGTTACCACCTATGTCAGCGACAAGACCATTGAAAAGATCATCAAGCTCCTGCGGTGTGCGTTTAAGCAGGCGGTACGATGGGAAATCATTGCAAGAAATCCCTTTGACAATGTGATCCTCCCGAAAACGGAGTATGCGAAACGAGATATCTGGACGGCGGATATGATCCGCCTTGCCCTGGACAAATGCACGGACAGCAAGCTCTATGTGGCAATGAACCTTTCCTTTGCCTGCTCTCTGCGTATGGGTGAAATCCTGGGGCTGACCTGGGAAAACGTCCATATTTCCGATGAAGATATTGCGGCGGATAATGCCTATGTCTACATCGACAAGGAGCTGACACGGGCTTCCAAACGGGCGATTGAAACGCTGGGTGAGAAGGATATCTATTACATCTTCACTCCGCTCATGCCGAACACCAGCACAAGAATTATCCTGAAAAAGCCGAAAACCGATTCCAGTATCCGTAAGGTGTGGCTGCCGAAAACGCTGGCTTACATCCTGCGGGAATGGAAGAAGTCCCAAGACGAGTTGAAAGGCTTCCTGGGCGACGAGTATCAGGACTTCGATCTGGTGGTGGCACTTCCCAATGGACGGCCCTGCGAGGATCGGATCATCCTCAAAGAGTTTGCAAAGCTCCGTGAGGACGCAGGGCTGCCGAAGGTGGTCTTTCATTCTCTCCGTCATTCCAGTACCACCTACAAGCTGAAACTGAACCACGGTGATCTGAAAGCTACCCAGGGCGATACAGGCCATGCCGAGATCGACATGATAACCAGTATCTATGCTCACATTCTGGACGAGGATAGAAAGGTCAATGCTCAGAAATTCGAGACAGCTTTCTATGCCAAGCCTGATCTTCGCAATGTCCGTCCGCCGGAGGAACCGGCAAAATCGGAGCCTGCGACCCTGGACCTTGAAAGCCTTGTGGAGCAGCTTCAAAAGTCGCCGGAGCTGGCAAGTGCGCTCGCAGCCCTGATAGCGGCGCAAGCCCGGCAAAGTGATCCGAAAAATCGAATTAGCAAAACGCAGAATTTTCTTAGCAAATTTCTGAAAAGCGTTCGAGTCCAATTAGCAAATATACATCATGCGGCGTATAAAAATCTCCCGGTAACGGAAGTGAAATTACCTGGAGAAGGAGGAACAAAAAAACGCTGCAAACCCCGAAAAAAGGCTTGCAGCGGTGCTTTCTGGCGTCCCAGAGAGGATTTGAACCTCCGACCCCACGCTTAGGAGGCGTGTGCTCTATCCAGCTGAGCTACTGAGACATTTTTAAGATTTATGCAATTTTCATTGCTCGAAGGAATCGAACAATCTGCCGCTTAGGAGGCGAGTGCTCTATCCAGCTGAGCTATGACGACACATGCCGCAAACCCTTGATTTTACTGGGTTTCTGGGATTTTTCCCTTCGGCCATATATAAGATTATCAACTCTTTTTCGAGTTGTCAATCTACAGATTTTTTTTGATTTGGTAACATTAGAACGTTCCCCAATTTGGGGAATGCCTCGGCTTTCTCTTAGGAGGCGGACGCTATATCCTACTGAGCTACAGAAACAAGAATTATAAATGTTTCAGCCGGGTCAGCAACAAAAATATTATACTATATTTTTGCTGCTTTTTCAAGACGAAACACATACTTGCGATTCCGCAGTTTACTTCAGGAATTTTCCATTGTGAGTACCTGATAAATTCTCTTATAGGCTTTTTCATAGGTCCAGCAGCAGCCTTCGACAGCTATCACATGCAGGACGAAAACGGACTGTGGAGCGGATATGGATATGAGATGATGCAGGGCATTGCCAAATATATGCAGTGTACGTTTTCCTACGTCGGATACGATAAGACGGCGAAGGAATGTGAGGAGATGCTGCAAAATGGAGAAGCAGACATTTATACGGCTGCCAAAAAGATACCGGAGCGCGAGGAGGAGTTTGCATTTTCCCGCCATCCGGCGATCACCGCATTTACGAGCATGAACGTGGAGACACCGAACTGGCGGTCTGATCTGTACAATAAATATTACGGTTCCGTGGAAGTGAATACTGATTACACGGCAGAGGAAAAAGCGCTTCTTTCCCAGCTGAAAGAGAGCGGCGCCGTGATCCGCGGCGTGATGAATCCGGACGGAAATCAATACTCGTGGTATGAAAACGGGGAGGCAAAAGGAATTGCGGCGGCGCGGTGCGTCGGGAAAACTGCAGAGAATAGTGGTAATCGACGATGGTGTGACGGTCAAAGAAATCCTGAACAATGAATGGCCGAATGCAGAAATTGTGTCGGTGAAAGATACGGACGAATGTGTGCAGAGACTGGTCAATGAGAATGTGGACGGTGCACTGCTGATGACCTACACAGCGCAGAAGCTGGCAAGAGATGATACGCAGAACCGCCTCCGCGTGGAAGTTGTGCCAGGTGCATCGATGTCCCTGCGGATGGGCGTACTCTCAGAGGTTGACCGGAGTTTCTACGGTCTGTGGGAAAAAACGCTTTACAACGTATCACGAAAGAGCAGAGCGGAAATTGTGCAGAGCTATGTGGAAGATGTGGGGACACCGACCATCATGGCGTATCTGTTTGACCACCCGCTGTATCTGGTGGCACTGATTGCAGGTGTGCTGCTGTTCTGCTTGCGGAGGATAATGCACTGAATGCAGAGGTTGCGACGGAGCTGCTCGGAAGCCTCGGCCTTGTCGTGGACTGGGCGGAGAATGGTTCCGAGGCCGTGGATCAGTTTGAAGCGTCGGATCCGGGAAGCTATTTTGCGATCTTCATGGATATGCAGATGCCGGTGATGGAGGGCATCGAGGCGACGAAAAAATTCGAAACAGTGTGCGTGAGGACAATGATGTTCCGATTTTTGCGATGACAGCAAATACCTTTGCAACGGATCGCAAGCGGTGCGCGGACGCGGGCATATTCTGAAACCGGTGAACTTAAAAGAAATTCAGACGACGCTGGACGAGAAAGTGCGGACGGCATGCGCCGGATAACGGGACGGATTAATAACAGAAAAATTTGGAGAAGGGGCTCTACTGCTTTGGATTGCAGTGGAGCCTTTTTATAGTGTATCATAGGAAGTAAAAGAAAACAGGGGAGAATCACGGAATGGAAATTGCAGAAAATATCACATGGACCGAGGAACTGGAAAGGCTGGATGTGCTTCTTTCGCAGGGGCAGTTCGAGCTGCTGCTTCCGGGTGAGCGGTACGGGGGAGGAGAAAAGGAGATCTGGCTTGTCTATCTGATGAACGATGCGGCAGAGAGCTTTCTCGTTTTTCATGACGCGGAGCTGACGGGAACGTATCAGAAGGAATACGAGGGAGAAATAGATGCTGCACTGGAAAAAGACGGGGAGCAGTACGTTCTGATCGTGCGGCAGGGAGAGACGGTGTGCACGCTGTTTTTCAGCCGCCTTTCATTGGAAGTGCATCTGTTTGATTACGGAAAAACGGGTCATTTCTGGGTGGACGGATACGAGTATCTGCGGCAGATTGAGTTCCGTATTGCGATCCTGCGGGACAAGCTGGAATACCTCGGCGAGGCGTTCTGCACCGAGGAAGAAATGCGTCTGGCATCGCTGGCCAATTTCCCGCCGCTCAATTTCTGCTGCTACCCGGCCGTGCCGGATCAGTATCTCGTACCGTCATGCCCGTGGTGGGAAGCGACGGAAGAGGCAATTACGGAGATGAAAAAACTGGCATCGGAGGCAGGCGATAAAGTGCTGCTGAGGTATCTTGCACTTTATGAAAAATGGCAGGGAAAACTCCTCGCAAAACAGATCGCAAAACTGCTGCATACGAGCCGCCACGCGAAAGTCGTGGATTTACTGGAAAAAAAACTGGCCCGCGAAGCACAGAATTACCCGAAACGACGCTTCACTGGCGAAGAAGGAACCCAGATCCGAAAAATCCAGGAGCAGGCAATGAAACGGAAAAAGATACTGGAAGCCGAAGGAAAACGCGCATCATTGCTGCGCGAGGAGCCATTCTTTTATGCACGGGATTCGGTGGAATATAAGGCCCATCTGATGATCTGGGGAACGAAAGGGAAAGACCGGGTTGTGGAGGTTGAGACGTTTAAAAATTGAAAATGAATTAAAGAAAAGGTACAAAAAGTGAATAAAATAAGATTCATCTGGTGGAAATGGAGTTTTTAAAAACAGTTCATTGCGGCAGATGCGGGCTTGTGATATTCTGAAAAGAAAGAAACATTTGACGAGGATAAGCAGGAGGAATCATTTCATGGGACATTTTTATTTTGTGCGTCACGGGCAGACGATCTGGAATGTGGAGAATAAGATCTGTGGGGCGACGGATATTGCATTGACGGAATTTGGGCATCAGCAGGCGGTTGAGACCGGGGAGAAAATCCTGAAAGAGGGGATTCAGGCGGATGAGATTCTGTATTCCCCGCTGGTTCGTGCGGCAGACACCGCGAAACATATTTCCGAGATGACCGGCATCCCGGCGCGGCCGGAGCCGCGGCTGACGGAGCAGAATTTTGGAAAATGGGAGTCCACAGCACGCGATGGAGCGGACTTCAAAAAGGCGAAGGAAGCTTCGCAATGAGCCACGAGGGCGGCGAATCGACTCTGCGGCTGGCGCAGAGAATCTATAATCTGCTGGATGAAATTCGGGAAGAATCCGATGAAAAAACGTATATTCTCGTCGCACACAACGGCATTGCGCGTGTCGTGCAGTCGTATTTTCACGATATGACGAATGAAGAATATGCGGCATTTGGTGTGAAAAACTGTGAGATTGTACGATACGATTTTCCAGAGAAATAAAAAAAGATTACAGAAAACGGCGGGGATATATTCAATCCCCGTTCGTTTTTTTGTCCGATGGAATCAACGAATGCATCTGATAATACTTTTTTGTAAAAGAGATCAGCGTCTGCATATCGCTGCTGATGTATCTGCTTTTCTTCCATATCATGCCGATTTTCACTCGAATTGGTGTCTGCATCGGAATGCCGATGATTTCCGGAAATTTATCAGTCATGCTGGAATACAGAAAACAGGCATAGCGGCCCGTCTTTAAAAACTGCAGTGTCGTGTAAATCTGGCTGCTCCGCATGATGATATTCGGTGTATACCCCTCAAGTTCGAACCGCAGCTTCAGGAGCTGATTCTGCACCGAGTCAGCATTAAAGAAAATTAAGGGCTGTTTTGCCATATCCTGAATGGAAACCACTTCTCTGCCTGCCAGGGGGTGGTTTTTTGCTACACAAAATACGACCTGGTCATCCGCAAGAACGGCATGGTGAAATTTATCAATATTATACTGTTCCATATTGACAAGCGCCAGATCCAGTGTGTCATCCTGCACCAGATTACAGGCACGGACCGAACCATACTCCTCAAGAGATACCGCAATTTCGGGATGCTCTTCTGAAAAAGCGAGAAGAAGCTCGGGAAAAAAGACGGTGCTCAGCATCGGCGGAATACCAATGCGGATCGGCGGGCGCACACGGGAGAGATTGGAATAATCCGCCTGCAGCTCATTGCAGTACTGGAGAATATAATTTGCTTTCTGATAAAATTCCTCCCCTTCACGCGTCAGAATTAACTGATTTCCCTTTCTGGAAAAGAGACTGACGCCGAATTCAATTTCAAGATCACGGATAGCAACCGATACGGTCGGCTGCGTCACGTACAATTCCTCGGCTGCTTTTGTAATACTGTGGCACCGGCTTGCCATACAGAAGTAACGAAGCTGATTTAAAGTCATTTTTCCCCTCCAAATGTTCGTTGAGACAACGTTATATTACCATTAAGATACCATAGAGACGTAAATGTTTCTATATTTTTTTTCGGTTTCCCGCAAAACCAGGTAAAAATGCACAAAAAAAGAGCCCCTGTTTTGCGAATATAAAAATTTTTTATGGGGTCATGTATTCCACCAATTTGTTTTTTAACCAGTACACGCCGTATAATACAAGTAACAAAAGAAACGTGTTCGGCCGATGCTTTTCAAGAAAAAGAAAACTGAAAAAACGAAAGGAGATTTGGGAATGTCTCAAACCACAATCACATTGCTGTTTCTGGTATTTGCGATTGTCAGCTTCATTCTGGAGAAAATTCCGCTGGGTCTGACAGCTTCGATCTGTGCGCTTGGATTGACTCTCACCGGAATTCTGGATGTATCAACGACTTTCTCTCAATACGTAAACAGCAACGTTATCCTCTGCATCGGCATGTTTGTTGTCGGCCAGGCACTTTTCGAGACGGGAATGGCAAACAAAATCGGAGGACTTGTAACCCGCTTTGCCAAAACCGAAAAAACACTGATCATCGCCATTATGGTAATTGCCGGCGTGATGTCCGGATTCTTATCCAACACCGGAACCGCTGCCGTACTGATCCCGGTTGTCTGTGGAATCGCAGATGAGTCCGGTTATTCCAGAAGCCACCTGCTGATGCCGCTTGTATTCGCGGCAGCCCTCGGCGGAAACCTCTCTATCATCGGAGCGCCGGGAAATTTGATGGGCGTCAATGCACTGCAGGAGATGGGAATCAAAACCAGCTTTTTCATGTACGCGCCAATCGGAATTCCGATGCTGCTGATAGGAATCCTCTACTTCGTCTGTTTTGGATATAAACTTCTTACGCAGAATCAGAACGAAGCAGCCCAGAACCTGGAAGAGCAGAAAGATTTCAGCAATGTTCCGAAATGGAAACAGATCATTTCACTTGTTGTTCTGATCGTTGTAATTTTCGCTATGATTTTCGAAGAATTAATTGGAATCAGCATTCAGCTTTCCGCCTGTCTTGGCGCACTCTTTTTGGTGCTGACCGGGGTTCTGACAGAAAAAGAAGCGTTGAATTCCATTGACTTAAAAGTAGTTCTCCTCTTTGGAGGCTCTCTTTCCCTGGCAAAAGCACTGGATGTCACAGGGGCAGGAAGTATGATCGCCGATAAAATCGTCGGTCTGCTCGGATCCAATCCAAATCCGATTCTGCTTCTCCTGGTAATTTTCCTGGTAACCTGTGTACTGACCAACTTTATGTCAAATACAGCCACTACGGCACTTATGATTCCGATCGCTGTTTCTCTTGCAAACAGCCTTGGAGCAGACCCGCGGTCCGTTGTGATTGCAACTGTTATCGCCGGTTCCTGCGCGTATGCAACACCAATTGGTATGCCTGCAAACACGATGGTAGTCGGACTCGGAGGCTATAAATTCAAGGATTATGTAAAATCCGGCCTGCCTCTGATCCTCGTATCCTTTGCAATCTGCATGATACTGCTGCCCATCCTGTTTCCTTTTTATCCATGATAAGCATTCCTTCGCATAAACAGGTATCACACACCACAAGGGGCAGAAAATTCCTGCCCCGCACCACAAAGTTCACTCATGAAAATCATTCATAGGAGGTATATTATGACAAACGAAAATGGAGTAAAAGTTTTAACAGACATGGTAGCTGATTTTGTTGCCCACATCGGCAAAAAGCTGCCGGACGATGTAGTTGCAAAGCTGGAGGAGCTGGGCTCCCAGGAAACAGCAGCGCTTCCGAAAGCACTGTATGAGACGATGACCAAAAACCAGAAACTGGCGGTGGAATTAAACCGTCCGAGCTGCCAGGACACCGGCGTGCTTCAGTTCTGGCTGAAATGCGGAACGAATTTTCCGTACATCAATGAACTGGAAGGCCTGCTGAAAGAGGCTGTTGTACAGGCTACCTTTGCAGCACCGCTCCGCCACAACTCGGTAGAGACTTTTGATGAGTACAATACCAAGAAAAACGTAGGAAAAGGAACCCCGACCGTATGGTGGGATATCGTTCCGAACAGTGACAAATGCGAAATCTACGCTTACATGGCAGGCGGCGGATGTACGCTTCCTGGAAAAGCGATGGTTCTGATGCCAGGTGCAGGATATGAAGGAATCACCGATTTCGTACTGGATCAGATGACAAGCTACGGCTTAAATGCGTGTCCTCCGCTTCTTGTCGGCGTTGGAGTTGGAACATCCATCGAAACCGCAGCATTAAATTCAAAGAAAGCGCTGATGCGCCCGATCGGTTCCCACAATGAAAATGCAAATGCAGCAAAAATGGAGCGTCTGCTGGAAGACGGCATCAATGCCATCGGCCTTGGACCGCAGGGAATGGGCGGAAAATATTCCGTTATGGGTGTAAACATTGAAAACACCGCCCGCCATCCATCCACGATCGGCGTTGCCGTAAATGTGGGATGCTGGTCCCACCGCCGCGGCCATATCGTGGTAAATCCTGATCTGACAGTAACTTGTGATACACATTCCACCTGGAAATTTAATGCATAAACGGAGGTACGAATTATGATCGAAATTAGAGGAGATAAAAAAGTTCTGATTACACCGGTAAGCGCAGAAGACCTGAAAGATATCCACATCGGAGATATTGTTTGGCTGGACGGCGATCTCATGACCTGCCGTGACGTTGCACACCGCAGACTCGTTGAGTACGGAAGAGAGCTTCCATATAATATCAAAGACAAGGCAATTTTCCATGCCGGCCCGATCGTACGGAAAATTGAGGGAACAGAAGATGATTACGAGATGGTTTCTGTCGGACCGACTACTTCCATGCGTATGGAGAAATTCGAGTATGAATTTACAAAACTGACCGGCGTACGTGTCATTGTCGGAAAAGGCGGCATGGGTCCGAATACCGAGCGTGCATGTAAAGAATTCGGTGCCATTCACTGTGTCTTCCCGGCAGGCTGCGCGGTTGTTGCCGCGACTGAGGTGGAAAGAATTGCAGAGCATCACTGGGATGAACTGGGAATGCCGGAGACGTTATGGTGCAATAAAGTAAAAGAGTTCGGTCCGCTGATCGTTTCTATTGATGCAGAAGGACGCAACCTGTTTGAAGAGAACAAAGTTGTTTTCAACGAGCGCAAAGAGGCTGCAAAACAGGCAATTTATCCGGAAGTGAAGTTTATCAAATAATAAGAGTTTTTGACAGGAGCAGCCTATGGGACCACAGGAAATGCTGGACCGGGCGGAGGTGAAAAATAAGTGGCAGCTCACGCCGCTGAAGGATTTCAAATCACCCCGTCTGACGGAACGCATGTGGCGGACAGCGGTGGTTGTTCTGCTGACTTCCCTGATTTATGAATATCTGATTCCTGGCGGCCGCAACCCCTGCTTTGCGCTGATCGGCGCAGTGTACGGGGTTGGGAGCCGGTTTGAAGAGGGATTCCACAATGGAATCAATCGCCTGATCGGAACGTTTGTGGGAGGAATCCTGGTCATTCCATTCTACATGCTGTATCAGAAACAGCCGTTTGGAATTCCGGCTTTTCTGTGGCTGGCGGCAGGGCTCTGCCTGGTATTGTGGTGCAATCTGGCACTGCAGGCGGACTCTGCGATCCAGCCGGGAATCGTGGTCTACTTTGTGGTACTTTACACAGTTGGTGAGGAACGAGTTGTTTTCTATACGCTTGCCCGGATTCTGGATACCGGCATCGGCGTACTGATTTCCCTTCTCTGCTATCTTTTACTGCCATCGAAATATGATAAAGAACAGGGGCTCTCGTTCCGGACCATGTGGAAGGCGACAAAACATGCGTTTCAGTCTTATAAGGATAAAAACCGTCTGTTCCGCGAGGATGAACAGAAAAACTTTGGAATGAAAAACAAAAAATAAGCAGGATGCAAAAAAAGAGATGATCTGCTCTGTGCCGGCAGATCACCTCTTTTTTGTATGGCGTTTATGATATTTTATAATATTTCGATGTATGCTGGCGGTAGAGCAGCAGCAATCCGCGGATGCAGAGCTCGATAGCCATGGCGATCCACATGCCGCGCAGGCCGAGCGGGGTGATGAGAAGCACCGCGAGACCGAGGCGGATGACCCAGATGCTGCCAAGGTTCAGAAGGCTTGGCACAAACGTATCGCCTGTTCCGCGGAGGGCTCCGGCGGCAACGATGGAAGCGCCGAAAAACGGCTCGGCGAGCAGTTCGATGCGGAGTACCTCGGCGGCAAACGAGCGAACCTGCGGGTCAGGAGTCAGAATACTAAAGACGAACGGACAGAAGATCATCATCAGACCTCCAGTGATGGCCATCAGGACTGCGCCCATGGCAATGCAGATATTTCCGTAGCGTTTCGCCAGCTTGTAATTTCCGGCGCCGTAGCTTCTGCCGACGAGCGTTGTCGCGGCGGAACCGATGCCGTAGCCTGGCATGTAGCAGAGCCTTCGGCGGTGACGGCGAACGAATTGGCCGCAATCGCAATGGAGCCGAGCGGGGCAATCAGCATGGTGGCAGCAACCATGGCGCTGTTCATCGCGATTTCCTGTACGGCAACCGGCAAACCGATTTTGAATGCAGTTTTCAGAATTTTCGCATCGAAAACCGTTTTTTCCTTCCGGCGGAGACGCAGCCGCGGATTGCGGACACAACAGAACCAGGCACCCGTGAGGCTGATGACGGCGCAGGCCAGCATCGTTCCCATACCGGCACCCATGACACCGAAAACCGGAATCAAAAGAGCATTGAAAATGACATCGAGCACGCACATGACGGCATTTAAAATACTGGGTGTCACCATATCACCGCTGCACTGCAGGAAGGACGACATCAGCGAGTTGAGCTGGGAAAACGGAAGCATGATGGCAAACATCATAAAATAGAGCGTGGCATTCCGCCGGATCTTCTGCGCACCGCCGAGCCACCCCGGCAGCGGATGACTGATCAGAAGCCCGATCAGGCACAAAACAGCCGACACAACAAGCGCGGACGCGATGCCATGCCGCACAACATCCCTTGCCTTCTTGTCATGATTTCCCCCGATCTGATGCGCTACCTGAACAGAAAAACCGGCTGAAACCGCATAAATCGTACCGCTGAGGAGCCACGTCGTCGACGAAACCAGTCCGATCGCCGCCGAAGCATTCGCCCCAAGCGCGCCGACCATCGCGGAATCAATGTATTGCATCGCAATCGTAGTAATCTGTGTAAGAATCGCAGGCAGACTTAATCGCCCGACCTGCTGAATCTGCGGTTTCAGTTCAGTCCAGTTTATTCTATTCATCATTTTCTCCAGAACATGTATTTTATCGTATGGTTTTTCTTAAGAATGTAAAGATAAATGCGTATTTTACGCTAACATGTTTTGAAGAAAGTGTCAATCAAAAACGAGGTTTAATTTGACTTTTTTCTATGCGTATTAGGCATAGGGGCGGAGAGGATTCGAATTTAATTTTCCGGCGGAAGGTTGTTCTTCACAGCGGGGTTCGCCTGGGTCGTGTTGGTTGCAGTCGGCAGGGAATCTGTCGGGGCGACCGGGCTCATGAGGACGCGGCCGGTTCCGCGGTAGACGTTGACGAGGCCTTCACCGCTGACGGCGGATCCGACGAGGGTTCCGGTGGAGCGCTCTACGGTGAAATCAAGGTTGGAGGACCAGCAGACGGCGAGGTTTCCATCGATTTTCAGTTCGTCGTTTTCGAGTTCGACTTCGATCAGCTCGTCCTCAGGTACGTTGCTTTCGAGGGCAACGGCGCCTCTGCCGACGAGGCTCAGATTGAAGAAGCCTTCGCCGCCGAGGACAGCGGAGGAAATGCTCTTGCGGGCGGTCAGTTTGGTTTTGACTCTGCCGTCGCAGGCGAGGAACATGCCGTCCTCAATCGTCATTCCGGAGGAGCCCCATTTCTCGACATCCACAAGAATGATGTATTTGTAGGTCGGTTCCAGCACGAGATATCCGTCGCCGACGTACTCCGGTTTTACGGCAGATTCCTTTGTCATGGCGCCTTTGATGGCCTTTCCGAACAGGTCGCCGATCCCTTTGATTCCGGCGGTCGCCTGTACATGGCCGCCCATCCACTGCATCGCACCGGACTGGATAATCGCGGAGTGCTCCTTGTCCAGTTCAATGACAACCTGGCGGCGGCGCACATTCATTTTGCTCATGTAATACTCCTCCATGGCAGTCATCGGCGAGACGCTGGAATCCTGGAGATATTCCATGACGTGGAAATTTTCGATGGACTTGGTGAATTTCCGGTTTTCGTTTTCGAGATTTAAAATTTTCATAGGCACGTTCCTTTCTTTCATTAAGAAGAAAAATAGTGATCCGTCTTGTTTCTTTTATTATACAGGAAAGAAAGCAAAGAGCACAGAAAAATTTAGAAAAAAAGGAAATCTGGAAATCATGTTGTCCATTTTTCAGCGGAGTGATAAGATAAAGTTCAGAAAACGCAAGCAGTACGGTCAGAGGAGGAGTTTATTATGAGTACAATTACTGTCAGAGATGCAAAAATAGAGGATGCCGCACGCATTCTGGAGATTTATGCTTACTATGTAGAATACACCGTCATTTCTTTCGAGTGGGACGTGCCGTCTCTGGAAGAATTTGAGAACCGCATGCGTGATATCATGAAAAAATATCCATACCTCGTCATCGAGCAGGATGGAAAAATCGAAGGTTATGCATACGCACATGCCTTTGTCGGCCGCGCCGCATACGACTGGTCGAGCGAGCTGACCATTTATCTCGATCACAATGCAAGAAAAGGAGGCCTTGGCCGGAGACTGTATGAAGAGCTGGCGGACCGCCTGAAAAAATGGGCATTCTGAACCTCTACGCCTGCATCGGCTATCCGCAGGTCGAGGATGAATATCTGACGAAAAACAGCGCCGAGTTCCATGCGCATCTCGGATTCGAACTCGTGGGAACCTTCCACAACTGCGGCTACAAATTCGACCGCTGGTACGATATGGTCTGGATGGAAAAAATCATCGGCGAGCCGCACGCGGGACAGCCGGCAGTAAAATCATATAGTGAGATAAAAGAATGAGCACAATAACAACGTATACAAGAAAACATTTTGACCCTGTGCATCCCGCTCCGGAACTGCTCTGTGTGGAGGATTTTGCGCATGCGCTGCCGATGATCTGCCGCGGAAACGGCCATGTGACGACGTTCTGGTCAGTGGGAGAGCACTGCATCTGCTGTGCGAAAGAGGCGGCCGCGCGCGGCTATTCCCGGCGGCTGGTGCTGGCGTGCCTTCTGCATGACGCGAGCGAGTGTTACATGTCGGACGTGCCGCGGCCATTAAAACAGGAAATGCCGCGGTACCGCGAGATCGAGGACCATCTGCTTTCGGTGATTTATGAGAAATATCTTGGCAGTGATCTGACGGCGGAGGAGCAGCGGATGATGAAACAGATCGACAATGATCTGCTGTGGTACGATTTGACGAATCTGCTGGAGGAGCCGCAGGAGGGGGATGCACCGAAGCTTCACATCACGCTGGACTACGCGGTGCGGCCGTTTGATGCGGTGGAACAGGAGTATCTGGAATTATTCGAACAGTATCGGGAGACGGGCGATGAGAGAGGATAAAAACGAAAACCGCTGGGACAAGCTGCTTCAGATCCACACAATGGGGCGGGACGACAGCCGGTCGGATCTGTACCGGTATCCGTATGAGCCGACCCCGTACTGCGTGCTGGAGCGGATGGCAAACACGGGGATGATCCGAAAGGGAAATACGCTGCTCGATTACGGATGCGGAAAGGGCCGCGTAGATTTCTTCTTATCGGCGCAGACCCGGTGCCAGTCCATCGGTGTGGAGTATGATGAGCGGATTTATGCGAAGGCAATGGAAAACAAAAAGGCGGCGGCCTCTGGTGCGCGGACGGAGTTTGTGCTGGAGAGCGCCGAAAATTTTCCCGTTCCTGCGGAAGTGGACCGGGTGTATTTTTTTAACCCGTTTTCGCTTGAAATCTTAAGAAAAGCGATGGCAAGACTGCTGGAATCGTACTACGAAAATCCGCGGGAGATCCAGCTGTTTTTCTATTACCCGTCGGATGCTTATATCTCGTATCTGATGACGGTGCCGGAACTGGAATTTCTCGATGAGATCGACTGTATGGATCTGTTTCCGGGCGGGGATAGCCGGGAGCGGGTTGTGATTTTTACGATTCAGGAATAAAAAGTTTTGTAACAGCAAAAACCGTGTGGAATACAAAAAAGCATGAATTATATTTGAAGAAAGGGCGTTTTTATGAAATATCAGGTAATGCGAATTGAGGAAGACCTTGATTTCGGCTGTGAGGAGCGCGGTGCCGACGAGCCTGTCATGGCAGTTGTTGTTTTGAAAGATGAAAACGGAACAGAATCGCGCATCCGCCAGGAGGATCAGATGCTGTATGACTGGAACATCGAGGAGGGCGACACCGTTATTCTGAATGAAAACGGCGAATTGCGAAAAGTACTCTCCGGTGATTGGACGCAGAATTGCAATTCGAAAAATGTAGATACGACAAAATTCGTCAACATGATGCAGGCCGTCAAAGCCGGAAAACAGATTGACTGGATCTGTCCGTTCTGCAGCGGAACAGTAGAACGATTGGAGCAGAAAGGCGGAAAAAACGTAATCGGATGCACATCGTGCGATATGTGGATTCAAATAGAAAATTAAACGATTTTGGCCTTTAAGGCCGAAAGAGAAAGGAAACACAAATGGTAAAACCAATTATGAGAGACGTTCTCTTCCTCGGACAGAAATCCGTCCCGGCGACAGAGGAAGATCTGCAGGTGGGAAGAGATCTGCAGGACACACTGGCAGCAAACCGCGAGGCATGCGTCGGCATGGCGGCAAATATGATCGGCGTGAAAAAACGCATCATCATCGTAAACGCCGGATTCCGCGACATCATCATGTTCAACCCGGTGATCGTCCGCAAAAGCGGCCCCTACGAAACAGAAGAAGGCTGCCTTTCCCTGCCAGGCGTGCGGAAAACAAAGCGGTACCAGAACATCGAAATCGAATACTACGACTGGAACTGGAAAAAACAACGCCAGAAATTCACCGGCTGGCCAGCCCAGATCTGCCAGCATGAGATGGATCATCTGGAAGGGATACTTATTTAGATCCTACAGCAGACAGGAGGACAGTATGACAGACAGAGAATGAATGGTAAAAGGAATCATTTACAACCCGAATGTGGAAGAGCTGGCCAAAGAGCAGTCCGGCTATATGGAGCGTCTGTGGAAGTTCAACCAGCTGAAGCCGTCAGAGGGAGACAAGAAAGTCAAATAAATCAGGACAAATTTCGAAAATATAAAATTTTTGTAAAATAATGTCGAAAAAACGATTGACAAGTAGCGAAAAGAAACATATGATAATACCTGTCAATATACATATTCGGCAATAGAGGCGCGAAGGCTAAGAGTAGCTGTCCTGAGACAACGGGGTCTGGGACGGGCAGGGAAAGGAGCATTCGCCGAAACGGGGCAGTTCCCGAAAAACTGTCTGCGTTGGGGTACAGTCGAACAGGCTGTGCACTCTCACCGTACTGGTGGAGGAGCTATTGCTTCATGAACGTAGATTTAATGGAGCAGTGGTGAAGACCGCTGCTCTTTTTATTGTACTGCAGTTGGAACCGTGACAAAAGGTTCCAGGGGTGGAAATCTGTTTGGTTGGAGAACGAAAGACGAAACGGGTGTTACAGGATACGTCTGAAGAAAACTGTTGCCGGAAAAGAAAAAAGGGAGGATTTTGACATGATAGCATTTCTTAACTGGCTGGACGGTGTCCTTTGGGGCGTGCCGCTGATCGCGCTGATGATTCTGACCGGTCTGTACTTTACCGTTCGTTCTGGATTTTTCCAGTTCCGTCACTTTGGCTGGATTATGAAGAGAACCGGCGGAAAACTGTTCCAGAAAGAAGACAAAGCAAGTGAAGGAAAGGGTATGCTTTCCTCGTTTGAGGCGATTTCGACCGCTATCGGCGGTACCGTAGGATTCGGTAATATCGCCGGTGTTGCAACTGCAGTTGCAGCAGGCGGCCCGGGAGCCATTATGTGGATGTGGCTTTCGTCTCTGCTTGGTATGATATTAAAACAGGTTGAGGTTACCCTCGGCTGCTACTACCGTCACACCAACGAAAAAGGTGAGTACTACGGCGGTCCGACTTACTACATGGAGTGCGGACTTGGCGAGGAGCGCCACTGGGGCAAGCTGTGGCTGATCCCGGCGCTCATCTTCGGCATCGGTATTTTCTCCACCTTCTTCGTAACCTCTTCCAACCTGACCGCATCTCAGGTCGTAGCCGGTGCGTTCGGTATTGAGAATATCAATCTTGGAAGCTTCAAAGTAGAAGGCGTTATCGTGATGGGCGTTCTGCTCTGCATTCTGACCTATGTCGTTACAAGCGGCGGTACGAAGAAAATCGCAAGTCTGTTCAGCAAGCTCGTTCCATTTATGAGCGTTCTTTATATCTTGATGGGAATTGGCATGATCATCATCAACATCAACCGCGTTCCTGGCGTATTTGCAGCCATCGTAACAAACGCATTTACCGGAACAGCAGCGATCGGCGGTTTTGCCGGCTGCGCAGTCAGCGAGATTATCCGTGTGGGTATGGCGCGTTCCGTATACTCCAATGAGGCTGGATGGGGTACTTCTCCAATGATCCATGCTTCCGCAAAAACACCGCATCCGGTAGAGCAGGGTCTGTGGGGATCTTTCGAGGTATTCTTTGATACCATGGTTATCTGTACGATCACCGCACTTTCCGTTATCTTAAGCGGAAACTGGACCGACGGAACGAACGGCGGAACACTTGCTTTAAGTGCATTTGCAAGCGGATTCGGCAAATTTGGAAGCATCCTTCTGGCAGTCATCATGGTCATTTTCACTGTAACGACTTCCGGCGGATGGTTCACCTACTATCTGGCAATTCTGGAGCATCTGTATAAAAAAGAAGGCAAGATGAAAGATATCGTCATGAAAATCTTCTACGCAGTCCGCGCTCTGCCGGGCGTACTGTGGACGATCTATCTGGTAAAGACAAACAACCAGGGCTTTATCTGGACTGTCGTTGATATCACATCTGCGATCCCGACCTTCGTCAACGTAGCAGTGATCCTGATTCTCTCGAACCAGTATTTCAAACTGCTGAAAGACTACAAAGCAAGAAACTTCGGCCAGGGCACGGTAGACAAGAACGCCTGCCTGTTCTACGAAGAGAAAACGAAATAAAAAATATTCAAAAGCGAATCCAGACACGCATGAGAATAGCGTGTCTGAATTTGTATATTGCGCAAATGGGCAGAAAAGAATAGAATCAAATTTAGATGACAGTAGGAGGATAATGATATGAAAACAATTTACAAAAACGGAGCTGTCTACACCGGAAAACTGCCGCTTGTCGAAGCGTTTGCAGTAGAAGACGGCAAATTTGTTTTCGCCGGAAGCAGCGCAGAGGCAGATGCCCTTGCAGCAGCCGGCGACAAAGTTGTAGACCTCGGCGGAAAATTCGTCTGCAGCGGTTTTAACGACAGCCATATGCACCTTTTAAATTACGGAAGCTCCCTGCTGAAAGCGCAGCTTGCCGCACATACCGAAAGCCTGGAAGATATGCTCGCCTGCCTCGACACCTTCCAGAAAGAGCATCCGCGAAAAGACGGCGCATGGCTGATGGGCCGCGGCTGGAATCAGGATTACTTCACGGACGTGGACCGCATGCCGAACCGCTACGATCTTGACCGCGTATCAACTGAAGTTCCGATCTGCGCGACGAGAGCGTGCGGCCACTGCCTCGTAGTCAACAGCAAAGCGCTGGAACTCCTCGGCGTCACCGCAGATACCCCGCAGCCGGAGGGCGGAGAGATCGGTATGGAAAACGGTGAGCCGGACGGAAGATTCTTCGACAATGCAATGGAACCGGTTTACGACAGCATTCCGGTGCCGAGCAAAGAGGAAATCAAAGATATGATCCGCAGCGCCTGCAAAGCCCTGAACAGCTACGGCGTCACCAGCAGCCAGAGTGATGATTACTGCGTTTACCGCGCCGTTCCGTGGCAGACCGTCAACGAAGCATACAAAGAACTCGAGGATTCCGGCGAGCTGACCGTCCGCGTTTACGAGCAGAGCAACTTTACCGATCTGGAATCCTTAAAAGGTTTCGTTGAGGCTGGAAATGTGACCGGCATCGGCACAGACCGCTTTAAAATCGGCCCGCTGAAAATGCTCGGCGACGGCGCACTCGGTGCGAGAACAGCATTCCTCAGTCGCCCATACGCAGACGACCCGTCCACCTGCGGAATCCCGGTATTCACCCAGGAAACCATGGATGAGATGATCGGCTACGCCAATGCACACGGCATGCAGGCTGCAGTTCACACGATCGGTGATGCGTGCCTCGACCGCGTGTTAAGTGCCTATGAAAAAGCCCTTGCTGAAAACCCGAGAGAAGATCACCGCCACGGCATCGTGCACTGCCAGATCACAAGAGCCGATCAGCTTGAAAAAATCGCGAAAATGCATCTTCACGTTTACGCACAGAGCATCTTCCTCGATTACGATAACCATATCGTAGAGGAGCGCGTCGGCAAAGAGCTTGCGAGCACAAGCTACAGCTGGAAGACGCTGATGAATAACGGCGTCTCCGTCAGCAACGGAACTGACTGCCCGGTAGAGCTGCCGGATGCCCTCGCCTGCATGCAGTGCGCTGTCACAAGAACAACGCTGCGCGACCATGTCGGCCCGTACCTGCCGGATCAGAAATTCACCGTACAGGAAGCACTCGACAGTTACACGATCCGCAGCGCCGAGGCAAGTTTCGAGGAGAACGTGAAAGGCCAGATCGCAGAAGGCATGATGGCAGACTTCGTCGTACTGGGTCAGAATCCGTTTGAGGTGGATGAGAGCACGATCAAAGACATTCCGGTGTGCCGGACGTATCTTGCCGGTGAACTGGTATATGAAGCATAAGAACATAACTCAAATGAGTAATAAATGTCAAATGAAAATTCATACAATGAAGGGAAAAACGTAAAATAAGATAACCTGAAAATAGTATGGAATAAAGACAGAAACAGAGGAGAACCTCCTGCGGCGATGAATGGTCGCAGGAGGTTCTTTTTTGATCCTGATAGGACCATACGGTCGTAAAAGAATCGAACAAATGGTTGCATAAAAGGGAGGGAATGTGCTATGATAAAGGAAATTTTACAAAAGGAAAAAACAGACAAATGCTTGGAAGAACACATTTTTTTATTGGAACAGCAGCGGCACTTGCTGTTTTACAGCCGCAGACGGTTCCCGCGCTTGTGGCCGGTGCCGGGGCTGCCGCGATCGGCGGTTTGATCAGTGACATTGATGTCGGCACTTCACAGGCGCACCGCGATGCCGATAAGATCACTACGGCAACAGTTGCAGTTGCGGTGCTCACAATTCTTGCGGAGTATAAACTGAATCTTGGAATTTACCGCCGCCTCACAAGCGACAGCAGCGTGCTGCGTCTCCTCGCCGGAACGGCAGCATTTTTGCTGATCTGCGCCTATGGGAAACAGCAGCCGCACCGCTCCTTCATGCATTCATTTGCGGCGCTGGCATTGCTGACGGCGTGCGTGGACATCATCTACCCGGATGTGTCCGCTTATTTTGCCGTGGGCTTTCTGTCCCATCTGGTGCTCGATTTTTTCAACCGGAAACCGGAAAAGCTGTTCTGGCCCTGGAAGAAGGGATTCTGCCTCGGACTCTGCTCAGCACGGGGACTTGTGAACCGCGCACTGCTCGGGTGCGGCATGGTATCTCTTGCTGTAATACTGGTGATCTCGGCGCCTGCAGGGCGGCTGATGGCTAAAATCATGCGGGCAATTTACGGATGAGATGGGATTGACAAAAAGATAACAAGACAAAGGAAGAAAAAGCAGGAATTTTTCGGTGTTAAAGTTAATATTTTATACATTTTATAGTAGGATTTTTGATTAAAATGATGTAAAATAGAAAACAGAAATCCGGCGTCCGTAATTGTTTTTGAAATGAACGAACAGGGAACCGCCGGCCCGTTACCGCAGCCGATTGCGGAGCGCAGCGCAACCGACAACAGAGATTAGAGCACAACAGGCAATACAGGAGTTAGTATGAACGAAGAAATGAAAAACCAAACAGAACAGTTACCGCTTTTAAAAGTACACATGATGGGAAGTTTTTTCCTGGAGTACGGCGACCAGCCGATTTCCTTCCGGAAAACAATGGCAACAAAATCGATGAGACTTCTGCAGATTTTCCTCTATAACAAGGACAATGGAATTTCCAGAGGAAGACTGTTGGAGAGCACATACGGAAGAGAAGATGTGGCGGACGCGGCAAACAGCCTGCGTGTCGGCGTACATCGCCTGAAAAGAAGCCTTGTCGAGGCAGGACTTCCGCAGTTTGAGTACATTTATACACAGAAAGGCGTTTACCACTGGACCAGCCCGATGCCGGTCGAGGTAGATGCGATTGATATCAAAAATAAGATCCTGGAAGCAGGAAAAGAGACAGACGAGAAAGCGCGCATGGATCAGATGATCGAAGCACTGGAGCTGTACACCGGAGAGTTCCTTGCAGATTTCGGCGAGGAAGAGTGGGTACAGGCGGAGCGCGCGCAGCTGAAAAAAGTATATTCCGATGCACTGAAAGAAGTAAGTGAGTATCTTCTGAAAAACGAGGAGTTCGATGAGCTGCAGAAACTGACTTCTGTTGCTTCCGAACTGTATCCGTTCGACGAGTGGCAGGCAGTCCAGATGCAGGCGCTGATCGGCCTGGAGAGATACAAAGAGGCCATGAAACTGTACGAGCAGACCTCGAAACATTACTTTGAAGAGCTTGGCGTTACACCGAGCGAGAAACTGGTGGAGCAGTACCGCTATCTGGGAAGCCGCATGGGCAGCAGACACCGCGTGATCGAAGAGGTACAGGCAGATCTTCAGGAGAGCCCGGGAGAAAAGGGCGGAGCATTCTTCTGTTCCCTCGCCGGATTCCGTGACTGCTACCGACTTGTTTACCGTATGTCCGAGCTGAACGGACAGATGCCGTGGCTGATGCTGTGCACCATTACAGACGGAAAAGGTTACCCGGCAAAAGGCGGTCCGCGCCTTGACCGTATGTCCGAAAAGCTGCTTGAGGTAATGAAACGCAGCCTGCGTCATTCCGATTTCTTTGCAAAATACAGCCCGTCCCAGTATGTGATTCTGCTGCAGGGCGGCAGCCAGAGAGGATGCGAACTCGTCTACAAGAGAATCAGCGAGCGCTTCTCCGAGGAGAAAAAAGGCTGGGCAAAGAATCTGAAATACAGTGCACTGCCGGCAATTCAGACCGAAAAAGAGCTTGAGTTCTTAGAAGGAGACGATGTTTTATGATTCGCGTACAGCTGCTTGGAAGATTCCGCTTGCGCTGCATCTCGCTGCGGTTTCTCGTCCTATAAAAATTCAGAAGCAGCTGTTCATTCCTGCAAGCAGGATCCACAGCCGCCTCTGAGTTTTTACATGGCTCTGAATAATTGTAAATTAAAAATTAAGTTGACGGCAGACTAAATAAATGGTAACTTTAAGCTGTAATGAAACGAGCTTAAATCCAGAAAAAAGTCTGCTGTCTTAAGTTAAATAAAGTACAACAGACAGGGAGGATAACAAACATGAGTTACAGAGAAGTATATGAAAAATGGTGCAATGATCCATATTTTGATGAGGCATCCAGAGAAGAGCTGAAAGCACTCGAAGGAAATGAGGCAGAAATCGAAGACCGTTTCTACCGTCAGCTTGAGTTCGGTACCGGCGGACTCCGCGGTGTCATCGGAGCGGGTACCAACCGCATGAACATCTACACCGTACGCCAGGCAACCCAGGGCCTTGCCAACTACATCATTTCCCAGAACGGACAGGAAAAAGGCGTAGCCATCGCACACGATTCCAGAAGAATGTCTCCGGAATTCGCACGCGAAGCAGCACTCTGCCTGAATGCAAACGGAATCAAAACGTATCTGTTCGAGTCCCTGCGTCCGACACCGGAGCTTTCTTTTGCTGTCCGTGAATTCGGCTGTATTTCCGGTATCGTCATTACCGCAAGCCACAACCCGAGAGAGTACAACGGATACAAAGTATACTGGGAGGACGGCGCACAGATTACACCGCCGCACGACAAAAACATTCTCGCAGAGGTAGCAAAAGTAACCGAGTTTTCTGCCGTTAAAACGATGGAAGAAGATGATGCAAGAGCAGAAGGCCTGTTCCAGGTCATCGGAACCGATTTTGATGACCGTTACGTCGCAAAATTAAAAGAGCAGAGCATTCATCCGGAAATCATCAAAGATGCGGCAAAAGATATGAAGATCGTCTACACACCGCTTCACGGAACCGGAAATGTGCCGGTACGCCGCGTTCTGCGCGAGCTTGGCTTTAATCAGGTTTACGTTGTAAAAGAGCAGAAAATGCCGGACGGAAACTTCCCGACGGTGGCTTACCCGAACCCGGAAGACGAGAAAGCATGGACACTGGCGCTGAAACTGGCAAAAGAAGTAGACGCTGACATCATCCTTGCAACCGACCCTGATGCAGATCGTCTCGGCGTTTATGCAAAAGACAGCAAGACCGGCGAGTACGTAAGCTTCACCGGAAACATGTCCGGTATGCTGATCGCAGAGTACATCCTGCGCGAGCGCACCAAGAACGGAACCATGCCGGAGAACCCGGCTCTCGTTGAGACGATCGTTACCACAGATATGGCAAAAGCAATCGCAAAAGCCTACAACGTGGCACTGATCGAAGTTCTGACCGGCTTCAAATACATCGGCGAGCAGATCAAGTTCTTTGAGCAGAGCGGTGCACACAACTATGTCTTCGGCCTGGAGGAGAGCTACGGCTGCCTGGCTGGAACATATGCAAGAGACAAAGATGCCTGCGTGGCAGTTATGATGCTGTGCGAGGTTGCTGCATACTACAAACAGCAGGGCAAGACACTGTGGGATGCCATGGTGGATATGTACGAAGAGTACGGCTATTACAAAGAGGGTCTTGCAACGATGACCTTAAAAGGTATCGACGGTGCAAAAGAGATCCAGACCATGATGACCAACTTCCGTGAGAACCCGCCAAAAGAGCTGGGCGGTTTCCAGGTTCTTGCCGTACGCGATTACAAAGCAGACGTACGAGTGGATCTCGTAAGTGGCGAGAAGAGCGCGACCGGACTTCCGTCCTCCAACGTTCTTTACTATGAGCTGGAAAACAACGCATGGTGCTGTGTGCGCCCATCCGGTACTGAGCCGAAGATCAAATTCTATTTCGGCGTAAAAGGCACATCCCTTGAAGATGCAGCCGAGAAACTGGAAAAATTAAAAAATGCAATGGTAACTGCTTAAACGCTGTGTGATATAGAAACAAAAAAAGGCCTCAGCCCGGCGGGTGAGGTCTTTTTGTACAAAAATCGGCCCGGCGGATCAAGCTTACCTGAAATAAGGAGAAGAAAATGGCGATTTTATATTATGATGAGAAAAAGCTTTTTCAGTTAAATACAGAGAATACGACGTATGTGATCGGCCTGAGCCCGGAAGGCTACGTCGGACATGTTTACTACGGACCCCTTCTGCACGGAGAGCCGGATCTGTATCCGCTCCGCATGGATGAGCCGCCGTTCACCCCGTCCGTCAATAAGAGAGAGAAATCTTCGTTCCTCGACCGTTTTCCAATGGAATACCCGACCGGAGGAGTCGGCGATTACCGTGAGAGCTGTCTGAATATAAGAAATGCACAGGGCCGTATGGGATGTGAGATTTTCTTTGATTCCTATGAAATTTTCAAAGGAAAACGCCCGCTGACCGGTCTTCCGGCTTCTTTTGGAACCGAGGACGAAGTAGAAACTCTGGAAATCACCTGCAAAGATCCTGTTCTTGATCTTGTTGTTGTCCTTTCCTACTCTGTTTTTACAAAAGAAAACGTTATCACCCGAAGTGTCCGCGTGAAAAATGAAGGCAGTGAAGCGCTGAAGGTAGAGAAAATCTACAGTGCCTGCCTCGATATGGACAACGAAGACTTTGAGATGCTTTCTCTTCATGGATCCTGGGGAAGAGAACGCCACATCCAGCAGGGTGCGCTCCGTTACGGAAAACAGCTCGTTTCCTCCGGAAAAGGAGAGTCCAGCCATCAGGAGCACCCGTTTGTGGCCCTGGTGACACCGGGAACGGATCAGGAGCGCGGCGAGGTTTACGCAATGCACTTCGTATATTCCGGCAACTTTATCGGACAGGTGGAAAGATGCCAGTTTGATACCGTTCGTATGGTCATGGGTATCAACCAGGAGGAGTTCTGCTGGAATTTAAAAGCCGGCGATGAATTCCAGGCGCCGGAGGTTGTTATGGTCTACTCTGCCGAGGGACTTGGCAAAATGACGCGTTCCTACCATGCATTTTATCGCAGACATATGATCCGCAGCCCGTACAACCACAAAAAACGCCCGATTCTGATTAACAACTGGGAAGCAACTTACTTTGATTTTGATACCGATAAACTCCTCGATATCGCAAGAGAGGCAAAAAAAGACGGCATCGAGATGCTTGTTATGGATGACGGCTGGTTCGGAAAACGAAATAAAGACGATTCTTCCCTCGGTGACTGGGTTGTCAACGAAGAGAAGATCAAAGGCGGCCTGAAAAATCTGGTTGACAAAGTGAATGAAATCGGTCTTGAATTCGGTATCTGGTTCGAGCCGGAGATGATCTCCCCGGACTCTGATCTCTACAGAGAGCACCCGGAATGGGCGATTCAGATTCCGGGAAGAGAAGCGACTGAGATCCGCTGCCAGTACGTGCTGGATCTCTCCCGCCCGGAAGTGCAGGATTATGCGTATGAATGTGTGGCAAAAATCCTGCGCAGTGCAAACATCAAATACGTGAAATGGGATATGAACCGTCAGTTAAGCGACCTGGGAAGCACCTACCTGGACAAAGATTCCCAGCAGGAGCTGTTCCACCGCTACGTGCTCGGTATGTATGCGATGCAGGAGCGTCTGGTACAGGAGTTCCCGGATCTGCTTCTGGAGAACTGCTCCGGCGGCGGTGCACGTTTCGATCCTGGAATGCTTTACTACAGCCCGCAGATCTGGTGCTCCGACGACACCGATGCGATTGAGCGTCTGGAAATCCAGGAGGGAACAGCCCTCATTTACCCGCTCTGCTCAATGGGTGCACACGTCAGCGTATGCCCGAACCATACGGTTGGCCGTGTAACTCCGTTTACAACGAGAGGCCATGTGGCACTGGCCGGAACGTTCGGCTATGAGCTTGATATCACAAAACTGCCGGAAGAAGAGAGAAAGCTGATTCCGGAGCAGACCGCAATGTATCACAAATATCATGAACTGATCCGCGAGGGAGAGTATTACCGTATTCTTTCCAGCCGTGAAAACCACAGATCCGACTGCTGGGCAGTAGCATCGGAGGATAAAAGCGAAGTGCTTGTGACCTACGTACAGGTGCTGGCACAGGCAAATATGCCGTCCCGCAAGGTTCGCCTGCGCGGCTTTGATCCGGCGAAAAAATATCGTCTGGAGGGAACCGATGAGGTTTACAGCGGCGAGATGCTGATGAATGCCGGTTTCCGGATGAAAGATTTCTGGGGTGATTTCGTCAGCAGACTGTATCACTTTGTTGCAGTAGACTAAGGAGCAACGGATATGGCAAAAGTAAGATTGGCAGATATTGCAAAGGTGGCGGGCGTCAGCGCCGTCACCGTGCATAACGCGATTACAGGACAGAAAGGGGTCAGCGATGAGATGCGTGCCCGGATTCTGGAAATTGCAAAGGAAATGGGGTACCGCCAGCCGGGAAGCGGAGCGAGAAATACACAGGGAAAAAGCCTGCGCTGCATCGGAGTGGTGATTCCGGAACGGTATCTGGCAGAGTATACGACATTTTACTGGAAAATGTATCAGGAGATGGCACTGGCGGCGACGGAAAAGAGCTGTATGGTGACCGTGGAGATCCTGAAACAGGAGATGGAAGATGAGATGATCGTGCCGTGCATCGCCAAGGAGCAGACCGTCGATGCACTGATCCTTATGGGAGACACGAGCCGCGATTACATCCACTATCTGAAGAAAAACGTGGATCTTCCGATCGTATTTCTGGATTTCTACGACAATGAGCTGGCAAAAGATGCCGTGATCGCAGATAACTTTCACGGAATGTATCTGATGACGGAATACCTGTATGAGCATGGCCTGACCAAGCTGGCTTTTGTCGGTTCGATTCATTTTTCCAGCAGTATCATGGATCGGTACTGCGGTTTTTCCAAGGCTGTTCTGGAACACCGCGATGTGACACCGGCGGAATGGATTCTGGAGGACCGTGATGAGCAGGGCCAGATCGAAATTCATCTCCCGGAACAGATGCCGGAAGCGTTCGTCTGCAACTGCGACCTGACCGCCGGCCTTCTGATGCTCGAGCTGGAAAAACGCGGCATCTCCGTGCCGGAGGACGTTTCCGTTGTCGGCTTCGATAATTACCTGTATCCGGGTTTCCCGGATCTCAAGATCACTTCGTATGAGATCAATACGAAGGCGATGGTAAAAGTAGCGCTCGAAAAAGCGCTGAAGCAGATCCGCGGCGCGGCATCCGGCAAAAATATGGAAATTGTCTCCGGACAGCTGGTGCCGAAAGAGAGCGTAAAGCTTTGATTTTTATAACTGAATTATAAATTAAGAAACGGGGCATTTTGAAATGCCCCGTTTTTGTACATATTACACAACAAAGTCACTTAAAAATTGACAGTATCTAACGGAACTTATTTTTTAAGTAATTTCCAGTTGAAAAATTAATCATCTATGTTAAAATTAAGCTAAAGGACTGGGCGTGAGGGTGATAAAACACGGCGGTTCGGAGAAAAAAGAATGAAAAAACAAGATTCTGTCCACTAACAGAAACTTAAAAAAACAAAGTACAACTCATAAACAAACAATATTTTTCATGGAGGTTTCAAAAAATGAGCGAAGTTAAAATTATTGGAGATGCTGTCAAAAATATGCCATGGCAGGAAGGCCCGGCTGAGTTTTCCGGTGCACCGGTATGGAGATACAGCGAGAATCCGATCATCGGAAGAAATCCGGTGAAGGAAGTAGCAAGAATCTTCAACAGCGCCGTTATGCCGTACGGCGACGAGTTCATCGGAGTATTCCGTGGTGAGCAGACAAACGGAATCCCGTACATCTACCTTGGAAGAAGCAAAGATGCGATCCACTGGAATTTCGATGAGAACAAAATCCAGTTCGTTGACGAAGAAGGCAAACCGTTCATGCCGGTTTACGCATATGACCCGCGTCTTGTAAAAGTAGAAGATACCTACTACATCATCTGGTGCCAGGACTTCTACGGTGCAGCCATCGGAATGGCAAAAACAAAAGATTTTGAAACCTTCGTACGTGTGGAGAATCCATTCCTTCCATTCAACAGAAATGCCGTTCTCTTCCCGAGAAAAATCAACGGCAACTTCGTGATGCTGTCCCGTCCAAGCGACAGCGGCCACACACCGTTCGGTGACATCTTCCTGTCCGAGAGCCCGGATATGCTGTACTGGGGCAAACACCGCCACGTCATGAGCAAGAGCCCGGAGTGGTGGGAGTCCTTAAAGATCGGCGGCGGCGCAGCTCCGATTGAGACCAACGAAGGATGGCTGCTGTTCTACCACGGTGTAAGCGGCACCTGCAATGGCTATGTATACAGCATCGGCGGCGCAATCCTCGACAAAGAGAATCCGTCCATCGTAAAATACCGCTGCCAGAACTTCCTTCTGACACCGGAAGAGTGGTATGAGGAGAGAGGCTTCGTTCCGAACGTAACCTTCCCGTGCGCAACCATTCACGATGCAGAGACCGGAAAGATCGCGATCTACTACGGCGCAGCCGATACGTATGTAGGACTGGCATTCACAACCGTAGATCTGATTGTAGATTATATCAAGAAAAACAGTGTCGTACGCGAGTCTGACACCGAAATTGGAAGAAGATAAGAAAGAAGGAAAGAAAAGATGCAGTCTTTGGCAAAGGAAGTAAAGCAGGAGCTTACTGGACGGATCGTTCCGTTCTGGGAGGGCTTAAGAGATGAGGAATACGGCGGATTTTACGGCTATCAGGACTTTGATCTGAACGTGCAGAAAACGTATGAGAAGGGCTGCATCTTAAACAGCAGAATTCTCTGGTTTTTCTCGAATGCGTACCTGACCTTAAAGGACGAGAAGCTGCGCGCCGATGCGGAGCATGCGTACCGCTTTATGAAACAGGCGTGTGTGGACCGCGAGTACGGTGGCGTGTTCTGGTCTGTCACCTACGACGGAAAACCGCTCGATACGACAAAGCATACGTACAATCAGGCATTTGCAATTTATGCGCTGTCTACGTATTTTGATGCGACGGGCGACACCGAGGCGCTGGAGCTGGCAAAATCGCTGCAGCAGATCATCGAGACACACTGCACCGACGAGTACGGTTATCTCGAGGCATTTACCCGCGATTTCAAGCCGGAGAGCAATGAAAAGCTCTCGGAGAACGGCGTCATGGCAGAGAAGACCATGAATACGCTGCTGCATGTTTTCGAAGCATATACCGAGCTGTACCGCGTGACAAAGGATCCGTTTACCGGTGACCGTCTCCGCTTTATGATGGATCTCTTCGCGGATAAAGTATATAACAAAGAAAAAGGCCGTCAGGAAGTATTCTTCGACCGGACATGGAATACGCTGATTGATCTGTATTCTTATGGCCATGATATCGAGACTTCCTGGCTGATCGACCGGGGTACAGAAGTGCTCGGCGATCCGGCTTACCGGGAAAAACTGCTGCCGATCACCGGAGAGATTGCGGAAAATATCTACAACACGGCATACAAAAATCATTCGCTGATGAATGAGTGCGAGCGCGGTGTGGATGATACCACAAGAGTCTGGTGGGTACAGGCAGAAGCAGTCGTTGGATTTTTAAATGCATGGCAGAAAAAACCGGAGGAAACAAAGTATCTCGATGCGGCAAAAGACATCTGGGGCTACATCAAGGAATATGTGATCGACAAACGAGAGGGGTCTGAGTGGTTCTGGTGCGTGAATGCAGACGGAAGCCCGATTCATGAGCCGATTGTAGAACCGTGGAAATGCCCGTATCACAATGGACGTATGTGTATGGAAGTAATTGGGAGGTTAAAAGATGCTGAATAAACAGTATTATGTGGAAAAAGCCAAGGTAGACCGCCTTGTGGCAAGAAAGAACACAAAAGCAGATTTTTACAACGGTATTTATGACCGCTATGAGTATCCGGTGCTGACAAGAGAGTTCGCTCCTGTTCACTGGAGATATGATCTGGATGAGGAGACGAATCCGTACTTTATGGAGCGTCTCGGCATCAACGCTGTGATGAACTCCGGCGCGATTTATCTGAATGGAAAGTATTATCTCGTTGTCCGCGTGGAGGGCAATGACAGAAAATCTTTCTTTGCTGTTGCAGAGAGTGATACTGGTATCGACGGATTCCATTTCTGGGATTACCCGGTTGTGCTGCCGGATACCTGCGCAGAGGAAACCAACGTTTATGACATGCGTCTGACCCAGCACGAGGACGGCTGGATTTACGGAGTGTTCTGCTCTGAGAGCAAGGACAAAAACGATCCGGATCTGTCCGCGGCTGTTGCTGAGGCTGGTATCGTAAGAACGAAAGACCTGAAGACCTGGGAGCGTCTGGACAACCTGAAAACCTTACGTTCTCCGCAGCAGAGAAACGTTGTTCTGCATCCGGAGTTCGTAGACGGAAAATATGCCTTCTACACCCGTCCGATGGATGGTTTCATTGAGACCGGAAGCGGCGGAGGAATCGGCTTCGGACTCTGCGATGATATCACACACGCTGTCATCGACGAGGAGAAGATCATCAGCAAACGTATTTATCATACCCTGACCGAGTCCAAAAACGGTGCTGGAGCAGTGCCGATCCGAGGTAAGAAATGCTGGATCAACATTGCACACGGTGTAAGAAATACAGCAGCAGGCCTTCGCTACGTTCTGTATGTCTTCGGTACCGATCTGAACGATCCGTCCAAAGTCATTGCAGAGCCGTCCGGTGTATTCCTGGTTCCGCTTGGAAAAGAGAGAGTCGGAGACGTTTCCAACGTTGTATTTACAAACGGCGCGATTGCGCGTGAGAACGGAGAGGTTTACATCTACTATGCATCCTGCGATACAAGAATGCATGTAGCAACTACCACAATCGACAAACTCGAGGACTATCTGTTCAACACACCGCAGGATCCGCACAGATCCCCGGACTGCGTAAAACAGAGATGCGAGCTGATCTCCAAAAACCTGGATCTGCTGAAAAACGAGAAATAAAAGCGTCCGCTACGGCGCATCGGGATCTGTAAAGGTCATGAAAACCTGGAAAGTGTTTCGAGAAGAACCGAAACGTCAACGGGTTTCGCGATATGGGCGTTCATGCCGGATTCCAGTGCTTTTCGGCGGTCCTCTTCAAACGCGTTTGCCGTCATGGCGACAATCGGGATTTCCCCGCGTTTTCCCGGGAGTGCACGGATCGCTTCTGCGGCCTGATAGCCGTTCATGTTCGGCATCTGAATATCCATCAGAATAACATTGTAATAATCTTCTGGTGCGTTCTGGACTGCTTTTAAGCAGAGGGCGCCGTCTTTTACGTGCTCGGCGTGAATGCCGTTTTCTTCCAGAACGGTGAGTACAATTTCTGCATTCAGGTCATTATCCTCGGCAAGCAGCACGCGTTTTTCGGAAAGCGTCTGCAGGGACTGCTCGAGAATCTCGTCTTTATGCTGGTGAGCCGCAAGCTGTTCTTCGGTCGGAAGTTCAAACGTGAGGCAGATCGTAGTTATTGTTCCGGCACCGAGTTCGCTTTCCACATCGATCGTTCCGCCCATCAGATTCACGAGGGATTTTACGATCGGAAGGCCGAGGCCGGTTCCGGTGATGTGGCTTTCGGTGGAGGAATGTTCTCTTGTAAATTCTTCAAAAATATGCGGCAGATACTCTTTGCTCATGCCGATGCCGTTGTCCTTCACGGTGATGCGGTAGGAGGCAAAGCCCTTCCTTGGTGCCGGTGTCTCTTCGATTTTTACGGAAATTTTTCCGCCCTCCGGCGTATACTTGATGGAGTTGCTGATGATATTCAGCAGAATCTCCCGTATTTTTGTCCGGTCGCAGAGGATGGCATCGTGTTCCACCGTGTTGTAACAGAGATAGGAAAGATTTTTGCTTTTTAACGAAGGCTCAAACACTGCATTCAGGGAATTGATCAGCTCGCTGTAGCTGCCGAGCTCGATTTTCAGCGAGGCTTTACCGCTCTCAATGCGCGCCATCTCAAGCACGTAGTTGATCAGGGAGAGCAGAAAACTGCTGGAGGACTTGATTTTTGCAATGTAGTCGACCGCGCGGTCCTTCTCGTCGATGTGCTTTTCCAGCAGATCCGAGAAACCGATGATGGCATTCATCGGGGTTCGGATGTCGTGGCTCATGTTGAACAGAAAACGTGTTTTTGCTTCGTTGGCAGACTGTGCTTCCTGTACGGCTTTTTCCAGTTCTGCTGCGTGAATCTCGTCTTTATAGCGGCGCATCTGGAACTGCAGAAAACCAATAGAGGCAAGCAGGGAAAGGATGAGCCCGAGTGCAAAGAAAACAAAAACCTGCAGCAGACTGAGCCAGCCGTTTTTCGGTACAATTTCAAAATGCCAGGTGTCGTTCGGCACGGTGCAGAGAACTTCCATGGCATCGGAACGCCGGGAATTACCGGAGTGTGCGATGGAAACGTGTTCGCCGGTGGCCGGAGAAATTTTCCAGATTTCGTAGGTATAGCCGGCTTCTTCCAGCGTATTCAGTTCGATTTCATCCAGAAAGGATTCCCAGTCGAGAACGAGAAGCGAAAAGCCCCAGAAGGTCTTGTTTCCACTGTCATCGGTTGTGTAGATCGGGTCAAAAAGCAGTGCGCCGATGCCGCCCTGCTGCAGTTCAAATGGTCCTGCGATGGTGTACTCACCGCTCTCTTTGGCAAGAGTGGCCTCCTGCCGTCTGGCAGGATTTTCGAGCGTATTGAGTCCGAGAGCGGCTTCGTTTCCACGCATCGGATAAATCAGTGTGACAATGCCGTCCTTTGCAAGCTCATGTGCTTTGATGACATTCTGGTCGTCCTGCATCAGCGAGGAGAGGACGGAAAACTCTTCGTCATTGACGGTATAACCGGCTTCAATCATGTGTTTCATCAGATTGGATTCGGCAAGATAATGGTTTAACTGCGATTTCACGCGGCCGATGGTCGTCTGTGCGGTATAGTCAGCTTTCAGCTTTGCTTCCTTTAACTGATTCTGATACAGAAAACCGGCGCAGAGCTCGACAAGAAAAAATGTAATAAAAAACAGCAGAAGCGCCTGAAATCGAATCTGTTTTTGCGTTAATTTTGTTTTCATATCGGATGCTCATCTAAATTCGTAATATTTCCGGCTTTTTCAGGTGATTTTTTTGAGTAAAAACGAAGGCCGGAGTTAAAAATATTATATCGGATTTACCCTGGGATTTCAATAAAAGAAGCGTTAAGTTTGAAAGAGAACAGGATGAAATGAATGGGAAATGTAATGCACAGGAAGAAAATTGCCAGAATGGGCAGAGAATGGAATTGCCAGATAGTTGCTCATTATATCAAAATCATTTATAATAGGGACAGACGACACAGAATGAAGGATTGACAATACAATGGACTATGTGATTTTTGACCTGGAATGGAACCAGTGTCCCTATGGAAAAGGAAAAGAGAACCCGAAGCTGCCATTTGAGATTATTGAGATCGGCGCGGTGAAGATGGATGGTGAGCGGAATGTGGTGGGAACGTTTCACCGGATTGTAAAACCGGTGGTCTACCAGCATCTCCATCACCGGACGCGCGAGGTCGTCGGACTGACAGAAGAGGATCTGCAGAACGGAATCCCATTTGCGCAGGCCGTGCAGGAATTTTTTGCATTCTCCGGCGGTGCGTGCATGTTCGGCACCTGGGGACCGGGAGACCTGACGGAGCTCCAGCGGAACATGAAATTTTATAACCTCCTGTCGCTGATCCGCGGGCCGATTCATTTTTACGATGTACAGAAACTGTTCGCGATCCAGTACGAAACGATGAAGAGCCGCCGGGCGCTCGAGTACGCCGCCGACTTCCTCCATCTCCCGAGGACGAGCATTTTCATCAGGCGCTTTCGGATGCAAAATATACGGCCGACATTTTTGCGCGCATCGATATGGATGTTGTGCTGGCGTACGACTCGATCGACGTATATCAGAACCCGAAATCGAAAAAAGAGGAGATCCACGCCGTCTATAATGGCTACACGAAATTCATCTCCCGCGAATTCGACACAAAAGAAGAAGCCATGCACGACCGCGAGGTCTGCAGCACGCACTGCTGCATCTGCGGGAAAACGGCAAGAAAACGCTTACGCTGGTTTTCGGCCGGCGGGAAAAACTACTACTGCGTAGCCTGGTGCCCGGAGCACGGATATTTGAAAGGCAAAGCCCGCATGAAACATTCGGATGAAGGAAAACTCTTCGTCGTGAAAACCATCCGCATCAGCAGCGAACAGGAGGCGGGGGAAATCCGGCAGAAGAAAGAGAACCTGCGGAAGAAGAGGAATCAGAAGAGGAAAGAAATGTAAGAAAGGCAGAGGAAATGGAAACGGGATAAAAGGTTTCATTTCTTCTGCCTTTTTAATTGGAAAACAGAGCGGGATCGGTTATAATAAAAAATAATGGAACGTATGAAAAGAGGAGGCGCAGAATGGGAGCTTATTTAAACAGTCAGACACCGTATACCCTGTATCAGAGTGAGAGCCGCAGCCCGTATTTTGTGGATAAAACAATGCTGCTGCAGGAACTGTTTCCCTATGTGGCTGCAGGGAATCGCCATCTTTGCGTCACAAGGCCGCGCAGATTTGGAAAAACAATTGCGGCCAATATGATCAGCTCGTTTTTTCAGAAGGGTATTGATTCAGGTGAACTTTTTGACCGGCTTAAAATTTCAGAAGCGGATGACTGCCAGAAATACAAAAACAAGTATAACGTCATTCGGATTGATTTCAGTAAAATGCCGAGAAACTGTGAATCTTACCGACAGTATATCGAGCGTGTGGAAGAACTTCTGATCAGTGATCTGCGGGAAGCGTATCCGGATGCAAAAACCAGTGAAACAGATGCGATTGGAGATATTCTGGAAGAGATCTTTCAACAGTATCATGGCGAAAAATTTATTTTTGTTCTGGACGAATGGGATTTTATTTTTCACAGGGAATTTATAACAGAAGCGGATAAAGCAAAGTATGTGGCATTTTTAAGTAATCTGCTGAAGGACCGTCCCTATGTGATTTTATCGTATATGACGGGAATTTTGCCGATTGCGAAATATTCCAGCGGATCGGAACTGAATATGTTTGCGGAGTTCACGATGGTAAATTCACCAATGTTCGGAACATACTTTGGATTTACAGATGACGAAGTGGATGATTTGTATGAAAGGTACTGTAGAGAATGCGAAAAACAGAGAAAAATAAAAAATGTGACGCGAAAAGGTCTGCGAGACTGGTATAACGGTTATTATACAAAAGCGGGAGAGCGGGTATACAATCCACGCTCCGTTGTTTTTGCACTGCAGTTTAACAATCTGGCAAATTACTGGACCAGCTCAGGTCCATATGATGAAATTTATTATTACATTCGAAATAATGTATCCGACGTCAGGGATGACCTTGTACTGATGGCAGCAGGAGAGTCAGTTTCGGCAAAAATACAGGAATATGCGGCCACTTCCATGAACCTGTCTACGAGAGATGAAATTTACTCTGCGATGGTGGTGTATGGATTTTTAAGCTATTTGAATGGAAAAGTGTCTATTCCGAACAGGGAATTGATGGAGAAGTTTGATGAGCTGCTGATGAAGAATGAATCTCTGGGATATGTATATCGCCTGGCGAAAGAGTCCGAGAAAATGCTGAAAGCGACTCTGGCGGGAGATACGCATACGATGGAAAAAATTCTGGAACTGGTGCACGATACGGAAGTTCCGCTGCTGTCGTACAACCATGAGACAGAATTGTCAGCCATTGTCAATCTGGTATACCTGGCTGCGCGTGACAGTTACCGGGTAGAGCGTGAGGATAAGGCGGGAGTTGGGTATGTGGATTTTATTTTCTATCCATATGATCTGACCGCAGATGGAATTATTCTTGAACTAAAAGTAGACCACACTCCGGAAGAAGCAATTCAGCAGATCAAAGACAGGAAGTATGCATTAAAATTTGTGCCGCGGCTTGCAGAACAGAAAAAGTATACAGGAAAAATACTGGCTGTGGGAATTGGGTATGAAAAGACGGAGAAAAAGCACAGGTGTAGAGTGGAAAGCTTAAATTGAGTGCTTGAGAGGTAAGAGAACTATCGATAAAAGCAGGTTTGTCGGTAGTTTTCTGTTATAGAGAAGAAATGGGGGCAGAGCAATGAAAACAATCCATAAAATTTCCGGAATTTTTCTGTGGTGTGTCGTTGGCGTGTTTCTTGGAAAGAGCGTTTATACGTATTATGACTACACAGCACACCCCGGTTTGTATGAGACGTGGTCTGCACCGTGGTATACAGGGATTCTGCGGGATGGCGTAATTGCGGCGGTTCTGATTGCGGTGACGCTGGCGGTTCGGTGGGTGATTCGAAGAAAAATGAGGAAGGAATAGAAGGCGATGATTTTTAAGAGACTTGGCTTGATGAGGAGCCGTTTTTACGGAAAGAACTGAAAGAATAAGAAAAGACAAAAGGACGAAAAACAATGGCAAAATTATATTTCCGCTACGGCGCGATGGGCAGTTCGAAATCTGCTAATATTTTGATGGTTCGCTATAATTATGAGGAGCGCGGACAGTATGCTGTTCTGCTGAAACCGCGGACGGACAACCGCGACGGAGAACATGAAATCAAGTCCCGCATCGGGCTGGAGGCACCGGCGGAATATGTGGATGAATTTTTAAAAGAAATTTCAGAGACCTGGAGTACAGACAGCGGGGAATACCGGTATCACGGAAAGAAAGTGGATGCGGTTCTGATCGACGAGGCGCAGTTTCTTTCTCCGGAGGAAGTTGATACGCTTTCGGACATCGTGGATTTTTATGGGATTCCGGTTCTCTGCTACGGTCTGCGTGCGGACTTCCAGACACATCTGTTTCCGGGTTCGAGAAGATTGATGGAAATCGCTGACATCATCGAGGAAGTCCCAACGGTCTGCTGGTGCGGAAGACGGGCGCAGTGCAATACGAGATACGCAGACGGAAAAATCGTTCGGGAAGGCGCGCAGATTTTCCTTGGATCGAACGAGAGTTATGTGGCGCTTTGCAGGAAACATTATAAAGAAGGAAAGCTGTGGAAGGAAGATGAGTAAGATAACAATATATGAAGTACAGGAGGGAATGCCGCGGATGGAAACGCTGGTGGAACTGTGGGAAGCTTCCGTCCGTGCGACACATCATTTTCATCGTTAATAGGAGCTTCTTTTGCAACAACATCCATTCGTATCAGTTTATCAAGAATATCCACAAGAGCAGGTCCGCTGGAAACATTTGATTGCTGCAATATAATCTTTTCTGGGATAATACTCCGTTTTGCACCATGCTTTTTATCGCTGGGGAACATCAGAAAAAGGATATGGAAAAAAGCCGATGGAGATGTTTTTGATTAAAAAACTTTAGGAATAACAGCAGGGGAGAGTGAAGTGAAAAAAATATTTTTAATGAGGCATTCCATCCCGGAAAAAGGGGATATGCCGAATGAGCAGATTCCTCTATCGGAAGAGGGAAAAGCGCTTGCTGTATCAAAAAGAAATATATTTTCAAATGTGGACAGATGCTTTTCTTCACCTTATCGGAGAGCAATGGAAACGGCTGAATTCATCGCAGATCACCCGGTCATTGTGAAGGAGCTGCATGAAAGAACGATCGGGGATGCCAGGGAGGATTTCTGGCTGAAACAGTATGAAGATCACGATTTTCGCAATCCGGGCGGGGAATCGTTAAATCAAGTGAAGGTGCGGATGAAAACCGCGATCGATTCTATCGTCGGACAGATGGAAGAAGGAGAAACAGCACTCGTGGTTTCTCATGCAACGGCAATCTGCGCATATTTGCTTTCGTATTGTGAGATCGAGGTGAAAGATGCGGCGAACAAAGCAAGAAAAATATCCTTCCATGGAAAAGAAATCCTGAATGGCAGATTTCAGCCGGCAGATGGATTTGAAATCCTTTTTGAAAACGATATTTTTTCGGATATTCGTGTTATGGAGAAAAAAGAAATGAACATAAAATACAATCATCTATGCATCAGAAATGCCGAAAAGAAAGACTGTGAACAGTTAGCCGCCTGGTGGAACGATGGAACCGTCATGGCTCATGCCGGATTCCCCAATGGACTTGGTACAAGCGCAGCGGAAATAGAAAAACAGATTGCCGACGACAGCGATGAAACCAGACGAAGACTGATCATAGAATATAATGATGTGCGAATCGGGGAAATGAGTTTCTATGTATTCGAAAATCATCGATACGAGATTGGAATTAAAATCTGTGAATCCGATTATCAGGAAAAAGGCATTGGAAGAGTTGTATTGAGCATGCTCATCGAAGAACTGTTCCGCATGGGAGCAAATGCCATTTTTCTCGATACCAACCTCAAAAACACAAGAGCACAGCACGTCTATGAAAAACTTGGATTCCGCAAAACGGCAGTTCATCACGATTCGTGGAAAAACCAGATAGGTGAGTTGGAATCATCCGTTGACTATGAATTGACAGCGGATGCATTTTGCAATCTGAAAGAAAGGCTGTGAAAGAAATGCAGGACAAGCAGAAAGAAAGCATGGCTAAAATCCAAGATTCTAATCTTTTATCAGAGGTGCCTGAAATGACAACAGACTGTCGTGATTTTATGCTGACAACAGAAAGGCTTATCATTCAGCCATATCGTGACAGTTTTTTAGAAGCATACTATACAGAATTTACAGATGAAATCACAAAATATCAATATCCAGACAGTTTTTCTGATATCAATGCGGCAGATGAAATCCTTTCTGGCTTTGTGAAAGCGATGGAACAGGGAGACATGCTGGAGCTGGTGATTCTTACACGGGACGGCGAATTTGTTGGAAGCATGGAAGTGTTCGATATAAAAGAAAAAACGCCGGAAGTTGGAATTTGGCTGAAAGAGTCCGCCCATGGAAAAGGATATGGCTATGAGGCTTTGCGGGGATTAATTGATGATTTAAATTCTACAGGGAAATATCAGTATTATATTTACGAAGTGGATATCAGGAATGCGCCAAGCACACATTTGGTTGAGAAATTTTGCTTTGAAAAGGTTGCGTGCGAAGAAATTACAACGAAGACGGGAAAGACACTCCATTCGCAGACATATCATATTTTTCGTTAGCAGGAAAGAATGAATTTTTCAATGCACTTACAAAGCCAGTAGCAGTATTGAAAATAGGAGAAGAATATTATATACTACTCATGAGTATACTACTCGTGAGTAGTATTTTTAACAAAAGGTTTTCAGAGTAAGTGGGAGGAAGGATGCTTATGATTGGAAGACTGGAAGAATTAAAGCAGTTAGAAAAATTTTACAACAGTTCCAAGTTTGAATTTTTAACATTATGTTTTTCAGTAAGTCAGGATTTACAGAACCCGTAAAAGAACGGGCGGAAAGAGAAAATGCGGTTCTGTTGACAGTGGAAGATTTGTATTTGTGATAGGAAGTTAAATATCTCTGTTACTGGAACAAATCAGTAAAACAGAGATATTTTTATGCCGCAGGCGTACCAAATTTGATTCGAAAAATTTTTGGCATTGAGAACGAAGGACGGAGACGGTATAATGGAAGCAGAATTTTAACATCAGTAGACAAGAAGCCCCCCGCTTCTAAAGCGGTGGGATGAATTGTTAAAAGAAACATAACAGCAGTGGCGGGCGGAGAGAAATCGGTATCCTCCATTGACATGAGGTAAGTCACAGTCGAACTATTTTCGACATGTCAGACTCCGTGAAAATACCGACTGTGAGTTGAAACAACAGAAAAGGTATAAAACATGAGATATCAGATCAGAAATGCCAGAGTCCAGTTTGGCGCAGACACGATTTTAAACAGTGTGAATTTCGAAATTCACGACATAGAAAAAATTGCAATTGTCGGCAGAAACGGATGCGGAAAAACGACGCTTCTGCGGCTGATTGCCGGGGATATTGAGATGAGTAATCTGGACAGCGACGAGAGCTGCGGAATTACGATGAGCGGAAAACAGAACATCGGTTTTTTGCGCCAGATTAATTTTACCGATGGAGATGTGCCGGTAAGAGTGGAGTTGGAGAAGGCTTTCGCGGAAGTCTTTGCGTGTGAAGCGCGAAAAAAGGAAATCGAAAAGCTGCTCGCCGAGGCAGAAGATCACAAAAAACTGCTGGGAGAATACGACTATTTGGAGCGGAGAATGGAGAGTCTCCACGGATACAGCTGGAAACGGGATATGGAAACGATGTTTCAGAAATTTGGTTTTGCGCTCGAAGATCTGGAAAAACCGATCGGTGAATTTTCGGGCGGACAGCAGACAAAAATTGCCCTAATTCAGCTCCTCTTACAGCGCCCGGACATCCTGCTTCTGGACGAGCCGACCAACCACCTCGACATCGCTGCAGTGGAGTGGTTGGAAAATTATCTGAAAAGCTACGAAAATGCCGTTATCATTGTATCACATGACCGCATGTTTCTGGACCGCGTGATTGATGTGACGTATGAAATCGAATACGGTGACATCAAACGGTATCCGGGAAATTATTCGGCATTTGTGAAACAAAAAGAAGAAGCACAGATCAAACAGGAAAAAGACTATGAAGCGCAGCAGAAGGAAATCGAGCGTCTGACGGCGTGGATTGAAAAATGGAAAAACACACCGACAAAAGTTGCGGCCACCCGTTCGAAACGAATGGCGATCGAGCACATGGTAAAAATTGAGAAACCGCGGCGGTTTGACACGAGGACATTCCACGCCTTATTCCATCCGGTACGCGAAAGCTATACGGATGTGCTCACGATGAAGAAACTGAAAATCGGATACGATACCGTCCTGAGCGAGGTTTCGGCCGTCATCAAAAAAGCAGAACGGATTGTGATCATCGGAGAAAACGGAAAAGGAAAGTCGACGCTTCTGAAAACCGTTGTGGGCGAAATCAAGGCATTAGGCGGAAGCTATCAGTTTGGAAACCGCGTGGATTTTGCCTACTTCGATCAGCACCAAGCAGTCAACCAGAAATTCGACCCGGAGCAGACGGTGCTCGACTATTTCTGGAGTCTTTATCCGAACCTGCTTCGCAACGATGTCCGAAGCGCACTGGGAGCCTTTCTGTTTTCCGGTGAGGATGTCGAAAAGAAAATGGGGCAGCTCTCCGGCGGTGAAAAAGTGCGGCTGGAGCTCTGCCGGATTTTCTATACGAAACCGAATTTCCTGATCCTGGACGAGCCGACGAATCACATGGATCTGGCGGGAAAAGAAGCGCTGGAAAAAATGCTGACCAGCTACGAGGGAACCGTTCTGTTCGTATCGCACGACCGTTATTTCATCAACCAGGTGGCAACCGGCATTCTGGAGTTCGGCGAGAGCGACGTACAATTTTACGGAATGAATTATGCACAGTATCTCGAAGAAATCAAACGGCAGACACCGGGCAGAGAAACGGGAAATGCGGGAGGAATTGTACGGAAATCAGCCGACGTTCCGACACTGGATGATGTGTTTGACAAAAAGAAATATTATAATCCGGGAAAAATTCTGTCCCGCTTAAAACGGCAGCTCGAAAAATACGAGGAGCAGCTTGCGGAGAGTGAGAGCAGAATGTCAGAACTTCAACTGGAAATGATGGACCCGGAACTTTCCGCAGATTACGAACGGCTGATGGAGCTTCAGACGAAAATAGACGAAGAAAATCAGACACAGGAATCCCTGCTGGAACGCATGATGGAAACGGAACTGGAACTCGAAGAGATGGAAACACAGGACGAATAGAGAGGTGAGTACCATAGAAAAGATAGATCAGTCTAAAAATGGACTATCATGAAAATGAAGTTTTTCTCGTTTTAGGATATTCGGTTTGTTATATTTTGTAAAGTATTCTGCACCCATGACTGGTATGCATTCGTAAGCGGGGCTGAAATCTTTCGGATAAAAAAGTCAAATTTTGTTGACAACCCCGAAGACATTTGATAGTATTTATCAAGTAATGTAATATTCCATGAGGGAGTAGTTAGCACGAATGTGTGATTTGTCAACATTCTGATTATAAGAAAAGAGTATAATCTGGCAAATCTTAAATAATGAGACTCATGTATATCGATGAATCACCGGTGTATCGCATATCGGATGTTCCTTGATATACATGAGTCTTTTTTTGCGGATAATGAGTAAAACCTGCTTCTGTTAACGATACTATTTTGGAATATATGCTTGGAAAACAAAGGAGGAAAACATGGAAAATTTCATCAACAACGCCCCGTTTGCTCTTGTGCTTGTCTGTCTCGTCATCGGTTTTGTCCTGCTGATCAAAGGTGCGGACTTTTTCGTAGAAGGAAGCTCAAGCGCAGCAAAGAGACTGCACGTTCCGTCGATCATCATCGGACTGACCATTGTTGCCATGGGAACATCACTTCCGGAGACCGCGGTCAGTGTATCGGCTTCACTTACCGGCAACAACGAGCTCGCAGTCAGTAATGTCATCGGTTCCAATATCTTTAACCTGATGGTTGTCATCGGTGTCTGTGCCGTACTGACTACCGTAGAAGTCGCAAAGGAAACCATCAAAAGAGACATCCCGCTGTCCCTGATCTGCGCCGGACTTTTAATGGTTTTAGGAATCAGCGGACTCGGCGATAAATCCGGTATGATGCTCGGTCACCTGGACGGCGTGATCTTAATTGGATTCTTTGCAGGTTACATTGTCTACATGGTTCAGATTGCATTAAAGGCAAACCGCGAAGGAAAAAAAGTCGAAATTGAAGGCGGTTCCGACGAGGACATCAAGCTGCTTTCCGTTCCGAAGGGTATCGTGTTCATCGTCGGCGGAGCAGTCGCCATTGCAGTCGGCGGAGATGTGACCGTAGATGCCGCAGCGAGAATTGCGGGCGATCTCGGAATGAGCCAGACTCTGATCGGACTGACCATTGTTTCCATCGGAACTTCCCTTCCGGAACTCGTAACTTCTATCGTTGCTGCGAGAAAGAATGAAGTTGATATGGCACTTGGCAATGCGATCGGTTCTAATATCTTCAACATTCTTATGGTACTTGGCATTGCATCCGCAATCAGCCCGATGGCCATCATTACGGAAAATATAATTGATTTGTGTGTATTGATCGTATTCACGGTATGTGTATGGATTTTTGCAGGAACCAAAAAGAAAATCGGAAGAGTCGAAGGTTTCTGTATGGTCGCATTTTATGCCGCATATGCCATTTATATCATTATAAGATAAGGGGAATGGAAAATGGTGTTATTTCTAAAGGTGTTTCTTACCGAGTTCATCGCAGAGATGGGCGATAAGACGCAGCTCATGCTGATTGCGCTTACTTCGAAGTACAAGCTGAAAGACATTATCCTGGGAACCGCAGCCGCGATTCTGGTACTGAATGGAATGGCGGTTCTCGCAGGCGGCCTCGTCAGCGAATTCATTCCGGACTGGCTGATTAAGACGATTGCAGCACTCGCATTTCTTTACTTCGCAGCATCCACCATTTCCGGTGATGATGACGAGGAAGAGGAAGAAGGCGGCAAATCCAAAATTCGGTTCGCACCGCTCGCCGTTTTCTGTACGTTCTTCGTAGCAGAGCTCGGAGACAAAACACAGCTTACCGCAATCACCTTTGGTGCAAATGAAGGTATGGGATCCGCATTCGTTGTATGGATCGGATGTTCTCTCGGACTGTTCGCAGCGGATATTCTCGGAATGCTGGTCGGCTACCTCTTAAAGAGCAAGACACCGGATGGGCTGCTGAATACACTGGCGTTTGTCATCTTTTCAATTTTCGGTGTATACACACTTTACCAGGGACTGAAACTGATCAGCGCAAGCGTCTGTCCACTGCCGGTATGGCCGGTACTGATCGCAGCAACGGCTGTTTTTGTTGTTGTATGTGTCTGTCTTTTTGTGAAAAGAGAGAAGAAAAAAGCAAAATAAAAACTGCGTGCCGCATACTCATGATTTTGATGAGAAATGCGGCGCGTATTTTTTATGCGGCAAAATGAAAGTTTACCATTGAAGCATTTATAGGGTATAATATTTTGTAACTATTCAGAGCCCCATCTCGCCATATGAAATTCCAGAAAAATAGCTCATTCATGTAAACATGATTCGCGATTTTTCTTCCATTTCGCATGGCTCTGAATAGTTACAATATTTTCAAATCATTATTTACGAGGATGAAGGATAATAACATGTCTGATTTTAGTATCAACGAAATGCAGGAAATGCAGAAAGCGGGAAAAATGCGGACTGAAAAACAGAAGACCGGAATTGTATGGGATTCTCACAGGAGGACGAAAGTGAAAAACCGGAAGCTGCGTGGGAAAATCCTGTCCTTGTGATAGTCAGAGGGATCAAGTATAATGAGTCATATAAAATGTTGACGGGAGGGATTTGCATGGGAAGTTATCTGAATCCGGGAAATGAAGCATTTGCGGTTGCATTAAATTCTGAGATTTATGTTGATAAAACAGGACTGCTGACTTATACGAATAAAGTCATGAACACTCTGCAGGGATATATCTGCAACAGCCGCCCGCGGCGGTTTGGAAAATCAATTACGGCAAACATGCTCACCGCGTATTACAGCAAGGGCTGCAGTTCGAAAGAAATGTTTTCCGGGCTGGAAATCAGCAGGGCAAAGGATTTTGAAAAACATCTGAATCAGTATGATGTGCTCCACTGGGATATCCAATGGTGTATGGAACCGGCAGGCGGACCGGAGCGGATTGTTTCTTATATCTCAGAAAAAACGATTTCGGAGTTAAAAGAATATTATCCCCATATACTTCCAGAAGAAATCCGGTCACTGCCGGAGGCGCTGTCACGGATCAACGCGGCATCCGGGACAAAATTTATTGTGATTATAGACGAATGGGATGTTCTGATTCGTGACGAGGCGGCGGATCTCAAAACACAGGAAGAATATATCAATTTTCTGCGGGCGATGTTCAAAGGGACGGAGCCGACAAAATATATTCAACTGGCATATCTGACAGGTATTTTGCCTGTAAAAAAAGAAAAGACACAGTCGGCGCTGAACAATTTCAAAGATTATTCGATGCTGCATGCCGGGCCGATTGCACCATATGTAGGTTTTACAGAAACAGAAGTTCAAAAACTATGTGAAGTATATGGTCAGAAGTTTGAAGAAGTCAAACGATGGTACGACGGTTATCAGATTGGGAAATATCATGTATACAATCCAAATGCCGTTGTGAACCTGATGCTCGAAGGCGAATTCCAGAGCTACTGGTCCGGAACCGCATCCTATGAGGCGATTGTTCCGCTGATCAATATGGATTTTGATGGCCTGAAAAGTGCCGTAATCGAAATGCTTTCAGGAGATCATGTTCCGGTTGATGTTACCTCTTTTCAGAACGATACCGTTAGCTTCGCCAATAAAGACGATGTGCTGACGTATCTGATTCACCTTGGATATCTGGCCTATGACCGGACATTTAGAACTGCTTTTATTCCGAATGAGGAAATCCGTCAGGAATTGATTCTGGCAACGAAAAGGAAAAAATGGAATGAGTTGATTGTATTTCAAAAAGAATCAGAGCAGCTTCTGAAAGATACAATTCAGATGAATGGAAACGCAGTAGCAAAAGAAATTGAAAAAATTCACAGGGAATATACTTCTGTGATTCAGTATAACAATGAAAACTCACTCAGCAGTGTTCTGTCCATTGCCTATTTGAGTTCCATGCAATACTATTTCAAACCAATCCGCGAATTTCCCGCGGGTCGTGGATTTGCAGACTTTGTGTTTATTCCAAAGCCGGAGTTTCAGAATTATTACCCGGCGCTTGTTGTGGAACTGAAATGGGACAAAAGCGTCAGAGCAGCATTAGATCAGATCAGAGACAGAAAATATCCGGAGTCTGTTGCATGCTATGCAGGGGAGCTTTTGCTGGTGGGAATTAACTACAATGAAAAAACAAAAGAACATGAATGCCGGATTGAAAAGTATGAAAAATAAGGGCATATTTCAATTTCAGTTTACAGAGATAAGAGAGTATGGATAAGATAGAGATATATCATTATTTAAAAAGGCAAAATATAGCGTATGAAATTACGGAACATAAGGCAGTTTTCAATATGGAAGAAGCAGATGCTGTTGATTTGCCGTATCCAGAGTGGGGCGCTAAAAATTTATTTGTTCGCGACGATAAAAAACGTAATTATTATTTGATAACGATGAAAGGGAACAAGCGAGTAGATTTGAAAGCGTTTCGCAGGCAACGTGGTCTGCGTGCACTTTCTTTTGCAGCTGCGGAGGAATTATTTGATATTATGAAACTGATACCCGGTGCCGTTACGCCGCTTGGTATTCTAAACGATGCCGAACACAGAGTTCAAGTCTTCATGGACGTGGAATTTGTCGGAAATAAAATTGGTGTTCATCCAAATGATAATACAGCAACCGTTTGGATGCAGGCTGATGATTTAATGAAAATAATTCAGAAGCATGGAAATACTGTGGAATACGCATGTATATAATCGAAAGGTATTGCTAAAAAGTCTGAAAAAAGAAAAATTCACAAACAAAAATGGTTCTCATTCTGCACTAAATATATTTACCGAGTATTCCATGACAGATCCCGGTGATCTGGCGGAATATTTTGGCTTCACAGAGCAGGAGATATCTGCCCTCTGTGAAAAATATGAGATGAGTTTTGAAGAAGCAAAAACGTGGTACGATGGTTATCAGTTGATTGCGCATCGGCAGACTGGAGATGAAATTTATTCCATGTATAGCCCGAAATCTGTGGTAGAAGCCATGCTGCGCCACAAATTCGGAACCTATTGGAACCAGACGGAAACGTATGAGGCCTTAAAAATTTATATTCAAATGGATATGGATGGCCTGAAAGATTCTGTGGTTCGAATGCTTGCCGGTATCAATTATAATAAAAAAACGAAGAAACATGAATGTGTTATTGAAGTAATGCAAAAATAAAAACGGAAGTCTCATGTCTGCGCAGTAAGGGTGGTGGATATGGGACTTTTTGGTAAAGATAAATAAAATTTATGGAGGAAACAGAATGATTATTGATTCTTATGATATCAACAGCGAGCCGATTGTAAAGCTGGAGAATTTTTATGGGGAGAAGCAGCATCTGGTAAAAAAATGTATGGTAATTTTTTCAAAAGTAATATATGAATACATGCTTGAAAAATTCCCATGCCGACAGATTGCAGAAGTAAGAGCATGCAATGGAAATATACCGGTTTGGACTCTGCCATATGAGGAAGAAACGATTGCTTTCTACCTGACACCAATTGGTTCCGCTCTTGCAGCAGGAACGATTGCCGAAGTCAATCATTTAACAGGAGCATCCGTCTTTATCATGTTTGGCTCGTGCGGCAGTCTGGACAAAGAAGCAACCGATGGAAAGTTTATTCTCCCAACGGAGGCATACCGGGGAGAAGGACTGTCCTATTATTTTGCAGAACCGCAGGACTACATAAAAATAAAAAACACGGACAAACTGGCGGAATTTTTCAAAGAAAGGAAACTGCCATACGTTCAGGGGCGCGTATGGACGACAGACAGTATGCTTCGGGAAACGGTAAATCTTGTAAGAAAACGAAAAGAAGAAGGATGCATTGCCGTGGAAATGGAACTCGCAGGCGTTCAGGCGATCAGTGATTTTTATGGATTTGAACTGTATGATTTTCTTGTTGCGGGAGATGTGCTGATCGAAGGAAACTATGAAACGGATGGATTATCTGCCGCTAACCACGATCTGGACAAGCTGTTTCTGGCGCTGCAGATAGCGAAAAGTGTATAAAATTACAATGTTTGAGGAAAAAGAAATATTTCAGAGCCGTTTGCAGAAACTTTTAGATAATACGAAAGCGGGAATTATGTATGGAGAATGGAATGACAATGGGCGATTGCTTACGGACGAATAAATTAATCATTTTAAGAGGAAATTCCGGCAGTGGAAAAACAACTATTGCAAAGGAATTACAGCAAGTGTTCGGAAAGAATACAATGCTGATCTCGCAGGATGTTATCCGAAGAGATATGCTCAAAGTCAAAGACGGAGAAAATACAAAGGCGCTGCCTCTTCTGGAAGAACTTCTGCGATATGGAAGAAAACACAGCGAGATTGTTATTCTGGAAGGAATACTGAATGCGGAATGGTATCGTGCATTATTTGAGCTGGCAGTAGCTTTATATGGAAAAAATATATACGCATATTACTTCGACATCCCCTTCGAGGAGACCGTGAAGCGCCACAAAACAAAGCCGAACTGCAATGATTTCAGTGCAGAAGATATGCAGAGATGGTGGAACGAAAAAGATTATACATCCGTTCTGTATGAAACCAGAATAACGGCGGATCAGGACAGAGAAAGCATAGTTCGTGACATCTGTCAAAACATAATATCCAATGGAAAATAATTGCTTCGGACAGGGAATGATCTTTGTTCTGCCAGAGAAATATGATAAAATAGAAACAGAAATAAATTTTTGCAAGCCTGTCGGTGGTAAAGGATTTAGGAAGGAGCAGACCCATGAAATCAGTAATTTCCATTGGAAATCAGGATTTTATATCCATTAGAAAGAATAACTGTTTTTATATCGATAAGACGGATTTTATCAGGGAATGGTGGGACAATCAGGACAGTGTTACTCTGATCACACGCCCAAGAAGATTCGGCAAGACCCTGAATATGAGTATGGTCGAATATTTCTTTTCCGTAAATCATTCCGAATGCAGCAAATATTTTGAAGACCTTGTCATCTGGAAAGAGGAAAGATTTCGTAAGCTGCAGGGAACGTATCCGGTGATTTCCCTCAGCTTTGCAGATATCAAGGCAACCACATATGAGACTGCAAGAAGAGCGGTAATTCGTAAGCTGGTAAAATTATATAGTACTTTTGAATTTGTCAAATCCAGCAAAGTATTAAATGAAAAAGACCGCGCCTATTTTGATTCCGTTGAAGAAAATATGTCGGATGATGCGGCAGCAGTAGCTGTCAATTATCTGTCCGATTATCTGAGCCGCTATTACGGAAAAAAGGTGATTATTCTTCTGGATGAGTATGATACTCCTTTGCAGGAATCGTATATTCATGGGTATTGGGAGAATCTTACTGCGTTTATCAGAAGCCTGTTCAATTCCACATTCAAAACGAATCCCTATATGGAACGGGGACTGCTGACAGGAATAACAAGAGTCAGTAAAGAATCTATCTTTTCCGATCTGAATAATCTTGAAGTTGTAACAACAACATCGGAAAAGTACAGCGGCTCGTTTGGCTTTACAGAAGAAGAAGTCTTTCATGCGCTGGAGGAAAATGGGCTGTCCGATGAAAAAGGAACCGTCCGCTATTGGTATGATGGATTTTCCTTTGGAAAACGGAAGGATATTTACAATCCGTGGTCCATTACAAAATATCTGGACACGGGAGAATATGGAACGTACTGGGCAGACACCAGCGGAAATATGCTGATCTCCAATCTGATCCGTCGAAGTCCTGCAAAGATCAAGACGGAAATGGAAGATTTATTAAACGGCAGAGTGATCTGCACAGAATTGGATGAGCAGGTTATTTTTGAACAGCTTGGCAGAAAGCGGGGAGCCATCTGGAGTCTTATGCTTGCGAGCGGATATCTGAAAGTGGATCGGTACGAAATGGATAACCGAACAGGAAAGCGCCAGTATGATTTGAAAGTGACAAATCATGAGACAATGCTGATGTTTGAACAAATGATAGAGGACTGGTTTACAGAAGAAGATTCTGCATATGGCAATTTTAAAGATGCTCTGCTTGCCGGAGATCTGGATTATATGAACCAGTTTATGAATCAGGTAGCACTTCAGACATTCAGCAGTTTCGACACGGGCGGAAAACCATCAGAGGAACTCGAACCAGAAAGATTTTACCATGGATTTGTCCTTGGGCTGATTGTTGATCTGGCCGGAAAATACAGAATCACTTCCAACAGAGAAAGTGGATTCGGAAGGTATGACGTAGTAATGGAGCCATTGAAAGAAAACCTGGATGCGATCGTAATGGAATTTAAGGTTCAGAACACATCAAAAGAAAAGTCGCTGGAAGAGACGGTGGAGCATGCACTTCGTCAGATTCAGGAAAAACAGTATGACACAGAATTGCTTGCCAGAGGAATCGCAAAGGAGCGGATCAGGTATTATGGATTTGCGTTTCGGGGGAAGAAAGTGTTGATTGGAAATTAAAATGAGAGAAAATATGAAAATCAGAAAAGCAGAACTGAAAGACCTGTCCAGAATTGCGGAAATTTTCGTGTTCAACAACCGAATCAATTATTTCCCGATTTTTCACGAGGAGGCCTATTCCTTCGGTGAAATGCAGGTAGTCCCGATGATCGACCAGTACTTTAAGAAAGAAGAAATCTTAAACCGCATCTATGTCTACGATGATGGAATTATAAGAGGTTTTACAGAAATCAACGGAACCGAAATCTGTAAACTATACGTAGATCCATGTCTGCAGAACAACGGAGTCGGCCACGGGCTGATTACCTTTGCAATTGAAAAGTTTGACGCAGACCATCTATGGGCATTGGAGAAAAATACGCGTGCCATTGCGTTTTACAACCGCCACGGATTTCGGTGGACAGGAACGAAACAGCTGGAAGCAGGAACGACAGAATATCTGCTGGAATTAAGACGATGAGAGCACGACGTGTTTTCTGTCCTTCCTGCAAAAATTAAAGCAGGAGAAAACGGTCTTGTATTTTAACCGACTCAAGCAAGTAGCGAAGCGGATTGCGAATATCCGCTTTACTGAAGCAAAAATAGCCGAAAAGCCTGTTCTACCGTATCGGTCATATTTTCTGCCGCATTTTTCACATCCATAGCTTCTTCGAGTGAAACGACGCTCCGCAGAATCGGGAAAAAGGCATCAATTCCGGCGGCGTTGCATGCAGATGCATCTTTTGTAACACAGCCTGAGAACGCAAGGACAGGTTTGCCGTATTCTTTTGACAGTTTTGCAACTCCAATCGGCGCTTTTCCCATCACGGTTTGCCCATCGAGCTGTCCCTCACCGGTGATGACAAGATCAGCGTCTCTCACATCATCACGAAGTCGGGTTTCATCCAGTATGATCTGAATGCCGGGTTCCAGTGAAGCAGAAAGAAACGTCTGAAAAGCAAATCCAAGTCCGCCCGCAGCACCCGTTCCGGGAAATTCCGCGTCAACGTTCGGGAATGTTTTCCGGCAGAGTGCGGCGTAGGAGGCAAGCGATGTGTCCATACGTTTGATCATGACAGCATCCGCGCCCTTCTGCGGTCCGAAAACGGCGCTGCAGCCGTTGGAACCGCAGAGCGGATTCGTTACATCGCAGGCAATATGGAAGGTGCATTCCGAAAGTTCCGGCAGAACGTGATCTGCCGTAATCGCGGTAAGAGATTCCAGTCCGACAGCACCAAAAGGAACCTGTTTTCCTTCTGCATCGAGCAGTCCGAAACCGAGTGCCTGTAGCATACCAATACCGCCGTCATTTGTGGCACTTCCGCCGATTCCAATGATAAAGCGGTGGCAGCCATTGCGGATGGCATCGCAGATAACCTCACCGACACCGTACGTTGTGGCGTACAGCGGATTTTTCTCATCGCCGTGTACCTGTGTAATACCGGCAGCCCCCGACATCTCGATAATGGCGGTCTGCGTTCGGTCGATGATGCCATACGGGCAGATAACCTGCTTTCCGGCAGGACCGGTCACCGAAACGGAGACAAGCCGTCCGCCAAGACCTTCGGTCAGTGCCTGAACGGTACCTTCACCGCCATCGGCAAGCGGGCGCACAACCGTCTCCACCTTCGGATCGACACGATAAATCCCGGTGGCGGCCGCTGTTCCAGCCTGCAGAGAGGAAAGGCTTCCTTTAAAAGAATCAATTGCAATCACAACTTTCATCATTTTTCTCCTGATTTCAAATATTTTTCAATCCGACACTCATGCACCTTCGTCTTCTTATCATAATTAACACCAACCAGCAGAATATCCCCTGTATAAGATGCAATGGAAGCCGGGTAATGCTGTCTTTTAATCTGATCCAGTGCCGTTTTCGCATTCTTGTTCCATTTCAGTTCTACTACAAGCGCCGGAAAATCGTATCGGTATTCCGGCTTTGGCAGAAAGACAAAATCGGAAAAACCGCGCCCGGTCGGAAGTTCACGAATGGGTTTGAAGTAATATTGCATCGTACTTAAATAAGCAATCGTGAGGACACAACTGAGCGAATTTTCATTATGATACTGAATCACGGAAGTATATTCCTCATGGACCTTTTCAATTCCGGCAGCGACAGCATTTTCATCCATATCGAGCGTAGCATCTAAAAGATCCGCAGATTCCTGCTGGAAAGCGAAAAGTTCATTCCAATGATTGGAAGTCACCGCAGTCAGAAACTCCCTGCGGATTTCTTCGTTGGGAATATATGCCATCTGTGTCTGCTGATTGTAGGCAAGATAGCCCAAATGAATCAGCAGCGTCAGAACATCATCTTTATTTACAAAGCTGACCATGTCATTTTTAAAAGAGGTAACCATGACAGGAACTGCGGCGCCGGAAAGCATCTCCAGAATTGCTGTTTTCAATCCGTCAAAATCCATATTGATAAAAGGAACCATCGAATCGTATGTGCTCGTCTCCGACCAATAGCTTTGGAATGTCCCATCCAGAAGCAGACTTGTCACCGCGTTTGGATTGTATACATGGTAATTTCCAAGCAGATAGCCGTCGTACCATCGTCTGACTTCCTCAAAATTTTGTCCGTATTTCTGACAGAGAGCGGAAACTTCATCTTCTGTGAATCCAATATAGGAAGCCAGCGGGCCTGGATTCAGCATGGAATACTGATGAAAATTATTTAAGGCAGACTGCGTTTTCAATTTTTTGATCGGAAGAATACCCGTGAGAAACGCAAGCTGGATATATTTCGTCGGTTCCGTCCCTTTGAACATTCCACGAAGAAAATTAATGTAATCATCCTGAATTTTCTGGTTGGAGGCCTCATCACGAATCAGGACATCCCATTCATCAATAATAATCACAAATTTCTGTCCGGTCGCCTCTTTGATCCGGGACAGAGCGTCGGGAACGGTGGAAACTTCCGGCGGAAGCTGATCTGCATAGATGGTACGCAGCTCGGCCAGTGTACATTCTGTAATGTAGGCCACAATCTGTTCCGGATCGCTGACATTCGAAAGAAACCACTGGATATCCAGATGAATCACATCGTACTGGTTCAGATGCTTCTCAAAGTCTGCCGTCTGGCTGATCGCAAGGCCAGAAAACATCTTTCTGGAATCACAGCCTTTGCTGTAATAGGCCGCCAGCATATTTGCAGCAAATGATTTTCCAAACCGCCGCGGGCGGCTGTTGCAGATATAGCCCTGTATGGTGTCCAGAACTTTGTTGGTATACGATAAAAGTCCTGTTTTGTCCACATAGATTTCAGAATTGAGAGCAACCTGAAATGCACTGTTGTCCGGATTCACAAATCTTCCCATGATTTCACTTCCTTTCCGTTTTTTGATTATACCCCGATTTTACCATTCCCCCATCCAAATAGCAACGCACACCCCCGAAAATCCCGTAAAATCGCGGAAAAGAACCGATAAAATATGCTTTCCACTCTTGACAACGCTTACAGCCCCTAGTTATAATAAGGCATGAAAAACGATGACGAAGACAGTAGTCTGCGCGTGAACGGTCTGTGGAAAGCGAGCCGGGGATGGTGGGAGTCCGGTACAAGTAGCGGCAGGTGAACATCACTTCCAAGTTGCAGTTCTGAATCTGCGTACCCGGCGCATAAAATATAGAAAACCGGAGAGCAGTGGTAAGAAGTTGCCGGTTGTTCCCCGTTACAGGAAATGCATATGATAGTATGTAACAGGTGGTTACGATAAGTACAGCTTTCGTCCTATTACAGGGCGGGAGCTTTTTCTTATTTTACGCGAGCAAATCAAACGAGAAACTTAAGTTTCAGGAGGTACAAGCATGTACAAGAAAGTTTCAACCGACATGAACTTTGTCGAGAGAGAAAAACAGGTTGAGAAGTTCTGGGAAGACAATCAGATCTTCGAAAAAAGTATGAAAGTGCGTGAAGGAAATCCGTCCTACGTGTTCTATGACGGACCGCCGACCGCAAACGGAAAACCGCACATCGGCCACGTAGAGACCCGTGTTATCAAGGATATGATCCCGAGATACCGTACCATGAAGGGTTATCAGGTGCCGAGAAAAGCAGGCTGGGATACCCACGGACTGCCGGTAGAGCTGGAAGTTGAGAAAAAACTCGGTCTGGACGGAAAAGATCAGATCGAAAAATACGGCGTAGAGCCATTCATCGAGCAGTGTAAAGAGAGCGTATGGAAATACGAGGGAATGTGGGAAGACTTCTCCCATACCGTTGGCTTCTGGGCTGATATGAAAAACCCATACGTTACGTATCATAACGATTACATCGAGTCCGAGTGGTGGGCATTAAAAGAGATCTGGAAGAAAGGTCTTCTGTACGAAGGACACAAAATCGTTCCTTACTGCCCGCGCTGCGGTACCCCGCTTTCTTCCCATGAAGTAGCGCAGGGATACAAAGATGTCAAAGAACGTTCAGCCGTTGTCCGCTTTAAAGTAAAAGGCGAGGACGCTTACATCCTGGCATGGACCACCACACCGTGGACCCTTCCGTCCAACGTTGCACTCTGCGTCAACCCGGATGAGGATTATGTAAAAGTAACAAGCAAAGGATATACCTATTATATGGCAGCTGCTCTGGTAGACACCGTTCTCGGTGAGGGCGCTGAAATCCTGGAGCATTATCAGGGTAAAGATCTCGAGTTCAAAGAGTACGAGCCGCTGTTCCCGTACGCTGAGAAGAGAATCGGAAACAAAAAAGCATACTATGTAGTCTGCGATACCTACGTAACACTGACCGATGGTACCGGTGTTGTTCATATCGCCCCTGCATTTGGTGAGGACGACTCCAAGGTCGGTCACAGATACGATCTTCCATTCGTACAGTTAGTAAACGAAAAAGGTGAGATGACCGAGGAAACTCCGTGGGCAGGCACTTTCTGCAAGAAAGCAGATATGGCCGTTCTGCAGGCACTCGAGGACAAGGATCTTCTGTTTGATGCGCCGCTGTTCGAGCACAGCTACCCGCACTGCTGGAGATGCGATACTCCGCTGATCTACTATGCACGTGAGACCTGGTTCATCCGCATGACTGCAGTAAAAGAGGATCTGATCCGCAACAACAACACCATCAACTGGATTCCGGAGAGCATCGGAAAAGGACGCTTCGGCGACTGGCTGGAGAATGTTCAGGACTGGGGACTTTCCAGAAACCGTTACTGGGGAACTCCGCTTCCGGTATGGCAGTGTGAATGTGGCCATCAGGACTGCATCGGCAGTATCGAAGAACTGAAAGAAAAAGCCGACAACTGCCCGGATGACATCGAGCTTCACCGCCCATACATCGACGCAGTGACCATTAAGTGCCCGAAATGCGGTAAAGAGATGCACCGTGTACCGGAGGTTATCGACTGCTGGTTCGATTCCGGATCCATGCCGTTCGCACAGCATCACTATCCATTCGAGAACAAAGAAATCTTCGAGAAACAGTTCCCGGCACAGTTTATTTCCGAGGCTGTAGACCAGACACGTGGATGGTTCTACTCCCTGCTTGCAATTTCCACTCTGCTGTTCAACAAAGCACCGTACGAGAACGTTATCGTTCTTGGTCTGGTACAGGATGAGAACGGACAGAAGATGAGTAAATCCAAAGGAAATGCGGTAGATCCGTTTGACGCACTGCAGACCTACGGTGCCGATGCGATCCGCTGGTACTTCTACACCAGCAGTGCTCCGTGGCTGCCGAGCCGTTTCGCAGGCAAGACGGTCGTGGAAGGACAGAGAAAGTTCATGGGAACCCTGTGGAACACCTACGCGTTCTTTGTCCTGTATGCAAACATCGACAACTTCGATGCAACAAAATACAGTCTGGAATATGACAAACTGGCTGTTATGGATAAATGGCTGCTGTCCCGTCTGGAATCCACTGTAAAAGCAGTAGACGACAACCTGGCAAATTACCGTATCCCGGAGGCAGCAAAAGCACTGCAGTCCTTCGTGATGATATGAGTAACTGGTATGTACGCCGCTCCCGTGAGCGTTTCTGGGCAAAAGGCATGGAGCAGGATAAGATCAATGCTTACATGACTCTGTACACCGCACTGGTGACCGTTGCAAAAGCAGCAGCTCCGATGATTCCGTTCATGACAGAGGATATTTATCAGAACCTCGTAAAGAGCATCGATGCAAGTGCACCGGAAAGTATCCATCTGTGCGACTTCCCGGAGGTACATGAGAACTGGATCGATCCGAAGATGGAAGAGGATATGGCAGACCTGCTGGAGATCGTCGTTATGGGACGTGCCGCAAGAAATACTGCCAATATCAAAAACCGTCAGCCGATCGGAACCATGTACGTGAAGAGCGAGTTCCAGCTTTCCGAATTCTACAAAGAGATCATCGAGGACGAGCTGAATGTCAAAGAAGTTGTATTTAAAGATGACATCGCAGATTTCATCAGCTACAGCTTCAAACCGCAGATGCGTACCGTAGGACCAAAATACGGAAAACTCCTGAACAAGATCAAAACAACCCTGTCTGAGCTGGATGGAAACAAGGCTATGGCAGAGCTCAAGAGCACCGGCGAACTTAAACTTGACATCGATGGACAGGAAATTGTATTATTAGAGGAGGATTTGTTAATTGACATGGCACAGATGGAAGGCTATGTATCCGAATCCGACCATACAATCACCGTTGTTCTGGATACCAATCTGACTCCGGAACTGATCGAGGAAGGTTTTGTTCGTGAGCTGGTAAGTAAAATCCAGACCATGCGTAAAGAGGCCGGCTTTGAGGTTATGGACAAGATCAGAGTATATGCAAAAGACAACGACAAGATTGTAAGCATCATGAAAAACCATGGTGATGAAATTAAATCTGAAGTTCTGGCAGAAGAAATCGTGACTGGAGAGACAAAGGGCTATGAGAAGGAGTGGAATATCAACTCCGAAAAGGTTACCATGGCAGTAGAGCGTATCTAAGAATACTTCTGGATGCGTTTCCACGACGATCGTTAATATAAAAATCAGCCTGCGAGCGGGGATGCAGACAAGCTCTCCGCTCGCAGACTGCTATTGAGGAGGACGCAGATGTTAAACGCCGAGTTCAACAAAGAAACTTTTAAGAACAGTGTCAAAGAAAACGTAAAAATGCTGTACAGAAAAAATCTGGAAGAGGCTTCCCAGCAGGAAATTTATCAGGCAGTCTGCTACGCAGTAAAAGACGTTATTATTGACAACTGGCTGAAAACCCAGAAAGCAATGGATGAGCAGGATCCGAAGATTCTGTACTATATGTCCATGGAGTTCCTGATGGGACGTGCGCTGGGAAATAACCTGATTAACCTGACTGCATACAAACAGGTACAGGAAGCTCTTGATGAGATGGGACTGAACCTGAACCTTCTGGAGGACCAGGAGAGAGATCCTGCGCTTGGAAACGGCGGTCTTGGCCGTCTGGCAGCATGCTTCCTGGATTCCCTGGCTACACTGGGATATCCGGCATACGGCTGCGGTATCCGTTATAAATACGGTATGTTCAAACAGCAGATCCGCGACGGTTATCAGGTAGAAGTACCGGACAACTGGCTGAAACACGGCTATCCATTCGAGCTGAAACGCCCGGAATACGCAAAAGAAGTAAAATTTGGCGGATACGTAGCACAGGAGTATGATGAGGCTACCGGACGCGTAAACTTCGTACAGAAAGATTACCAGTCTGTAAACGCAATTCCTTACGATATGCCAATCGTAGGATACGACAACGATGTTGTAAACACGCTGACCATCTGGGATGCAGAGGCTATTCAGGACTTCTCCCTGGATTCCTTCGACAAAGGTGATTACCACAAAGCGGTTGAGCAGGAAAACCTTGCAAAAACCATCGTAGAGGTTCTGTATCCGAACGACAACCATTACGAAGGAAAAGAGCTGCGTCTGAAACAGCAGTATTTCTTTATTTCTGCAAGCGTACAGAGAGCAGTTGCAAAATATAAAAAACATCACGATGATATCACAAAGCTGTATGAGAAGGTTACCTTCCAGCTGAACGATACTCACCCGACCGTAGCCGTTCCGGAGCTGATGCGAATCCTCATGGACGTGGAAGGCCTTGGCTGGGATGAGGCATGGGAGATCACCACAAAGACCTGCGCATACACCAACCACACCATCATGGCAGAGGCACTCGAGAAATGGCCGGTTGACCTGTTCTCCAGACTTCTTCCGCGTATCTATCAGATCGTAGAGGAGATCAACCGCCGCTTCCTGATCCAGGTAAGAGAGCAGTACCCGGGTGATGAAGAGAAAGTCCGCCAGATGGCAGTGATCTACGACGGACAGGTTCATATGGCCCGTCTGGCTATCGTAGGCGGCTATTCTGTCAACGGTGTTGCACAGCTTCATACCGAGATTCTGAAAAAACAGACCTTAAAAGACTTCTACGAGATGACTCCGGAGAAGTTCAACAATAAGACGAATGGTATCACACAGCGTCGTTTCCTGCTTCACGGAAACCCGCTCCTGGCTGACTGGGTAACCGAGTACGCCGGAGACGGCTGGATCACCGATCTGCCGAAGATCGAAAAGATCGCTAAGCTGGCAGATGACACCCAGGCACAGAAGGAATTTATGGAAATCAAATATAAAAATAAAGTCCGCCTGGCAAAATACATCAAAGAGCATAACGGTATCGATGTAGACCCGAACTCCATTTTCGATGTTCAGGTAAAACGTCTGCATGAGTACAAACGTCAGTTTATGAACATTCTGCACATCATGTATCTGTATGACCGCCTGAAAAAGAACCCGGATATGCCGTTCTACCCGAGAACCTTCATCTTCGGAGCAAAAGCATCCGCAGGTTATGAGCGTGCAAAAGCGATCATCAAACTGATCAATTCCGTTGGTGATGTGGTAAACAACGATCCGACCATCAAAGGAAAGATCAAAGTCGTATTTATCGAGGATTATCGTGTCAGCAACGCAGAGCTGATCTTTGCCGCTGCTGATGTTTCCGAGCAGATTTCCACCGCAAGTAAAGAGGCTTCCGGTACCGGTAACATGAAGTTCATGCTGAACGGTGCCCTGACTCTTGGAACCATGGACGGTGCAAACGTAGAGATCGTTGAGGAAGTTGGAAAAGAGAACGCCTTCATCTTCGGACTTTCCGCAGATCAGGTTATCGAATATGAGAACAACTACACCTACGATCCGATGAGCTACTTCATCCACGATCAGGACATCCACAACGTAGTGATGGATCTGATCAGCGGAAGATACTCAAACGGCGACACCATGATGTTCCGTGATCTGTATGACTCCCTGCTCACACCGAAGAATGCTCCGCGCCCGGATATGTACTTTACCCTGGCAGACTTCAAGTCCTATGCGGCAGCACAGGAGCGTGTTGAGGATAAATACAGAAATACTTCTGCATGGGCAAGAAGCGCGATCCTGAATACCGCACACAGCGGCAAATTCACATCCGACCGTACTATCCAGCAGTATGTAGATGATATCTGGCATCTGGACAAGATTACTGTCAGAAAGTAATCGGAATCAAATATAAGTAGTTAGGGGACACCTGCTTTTCCGGGAAAAACCGGAGGGGCGGGTGTTCTTTTTTTGATGACCGCTGGAAGGATCTGCATCCCGAAAAATGCCTGCAAAACAGGCATTCTTTTGACATTCTACGGGGAGTGTGGTACACTGTTCGTGTCTATGAACTAAAACAATCTGAAATGTATTGAGGTGAAAAGATTGGATAAAGCTGAATATCAAAGCCGGCTGGAAGAGCTGAACAGTCTGGTAAAAAAAGAGGACTATGAGGGGGCACTTGCAGTTGTAGAAGCCGTTGACTGGCGGCGTGTCAAGAGTCTGCGTACGCTCGGCATGGTAGCGGATGTCTATGAGGCGAACAAACGATATCCGGAGGCGAAGAAGATTCTGCTGATGGCGTATGACCGTTCCTCCATCGGAAAGGGCATTCTGTACCGCCTGGTAGAGGTCTCCGTAAAAATGAAAGACTTTGATGAGGCGATTGACTTTTACAACGAGTTTGAAGCAGTCGCACGTCACGATAATTCCCGGTATCTGCTGAAATACAAGATTTTAAGAGGACAGAAAGCGCCGCTTGAGGAGCAGATTTCCCTTCTGGAGGAATACAAAGAGCGGGAATTTACCGAGAGATGGGCATATGAACTGGCAAACCTTTACAGCAAAGCCGGAGAGACGCAGAAATGCATCGATGCCTGTGATGAGCTGATCCTGTGGTTCAGCGAGGGCAAATATGTGACAAAGGCAATGGATCTGAAAATGAAGTACGAGCCGCTGTCACCGTCCCAGCAGATCAAATACGAGCATCGTTTTGACTACAAAAAGAATGAAGAGCCGTCCGAGGATCCGGAAGCACTTGAAGTGCGGTTAGCCGGAGAGAGCGGAGCCGGTGAAATGGCTGCGACGAAAGAGCCGGCAGAGACGCCGGAAGTAAAACCGGTAAACGGCGGTGTGATGAGCCAGTATGTGGCCGGTGAAGAAGAAAAAGAAGCCGGTTCGCCGTACGAAGCATATGAGAAAACACAGCAGGCCGAGGCAGATGCAGAGCAGGTGCAGGAGTACGAAGCACTGCAGCAGACAGAGGAGCCGATCGAGGAGATTCCGGAAGAGCAGGCGTATGCAGACAGCACGCCGACGTACCTTGGAAATACGATCGATCTTCACGCAGAGCTTGCAAAGAGCATCCGCGATGTCTTCTCCTTCCGCGGAAAGAAACAGGAAGAGACGGCAGTCGAGGAAGAGACAAGCGAAGAGCCGGTACAGTACGAAGTAAAAGATCTGGAGCCGGAGCAGCTTGATGTAAACGTAGAGGTATCCCCGGATGCCAACACGACAATCAAGACAAGACCGCAGCCAAAACCGAAGGAAAAAGCCGAGCCGGTAATGCCGAAAGCACCGAAGCCGGAGAAGAAATACGAAGAGCCGGACCTCGAAGCACTGTTCCAGGAGACCGCAGCAAACCTGTCGGAGGAAGTTGCGGAGGAAGAAGCAGAAGAGCCAGTGGAACCGGCAGCAGAAGCCGAAACCGCAGAGCAGCCGATGGATCCGGAGTCCGAGACAGAGGCACGGGAAACGGCAGAGGAGCCGCAGGCGGAAGCTGAGCCGGAAGAAGATGCAGAACCGGCAGATGAAGCGGAAACCGAAGAGATCACAGAACCGGCGGATGAGGCTGAAACCGAAGAAGCTACAGAGCCGATGGATGAAGCTGAGATCGAAGAGATTATAGAACCGGCAGCCGAGGCTGAAATCGAAGAAGCAGAAGTTACAGAACCAGCAGTGGAAGCTGAAACAGAAGCAGCCGAGAAGGCTCAGGCGGAAGCCGAAATTGAGGAAACCGTAGAACCGGCGGAGACACCGTCCATGGATGCAACGGTTGTCATCGCGGATCTGAAACCGGCAGAGGAGACACGGCCGACCATCGATTTTAGTGAGCTTCAGGCAGCGCTGAACGCAGAAGTGCAGGAAGCTGAAAAAGCATCGGAAATCGAACTGCCGGATGAGCCGGAAACTGCGGAAGCAGAACCTGCTGACGAGCCGGAAAGCGAAACAGAGCCGGAAACTCCGGCCGAGACTGAGCCAGCCGATCCGTTTGAGCCGGCAGGAACCCAGCCGATCGAGATTACCCCGGAGGAAATCGAAATCGAAGTTCCGACCGAGCCAAAGCGTGAGCGCGTATCCGATGCGACGATCAACATGAGCATCGAAAAAACAACGGATGCCACCGTTCAGCTGATCCGCGACAACATTCCGGAAGGAACTGTTGCGAAATCGATTGAAGAGGTGCTCCGCGAGGAGACGCCGGAGGAGGCAAGACTCCGCATCCTGAACGACACCCAGCCGGATAAGCTGAGTGACGAGCAGAAAGCGCTGTTTACTTACTTTGCGAAAGTTCCAGGCATGGATATCCAGATTCTGGATGCAATGCATGGTGTTTATCATTACGCAGGCGACCGTACTTCCCGTCATGGAAACATTGCCATTATGGGCGGATACGGTACTGGAAAAACGAAGCTGTCGGAGGATCTCGTCCGTGCAATCTGTGCTGACTTAAAACTTCCGGCAACGAAGATGGCCCGTCTGGATGCATCTGTTCTGAACAAAAAGGACTGTGCGCAGATTGTTTCAAAGCTGGCGGGAGGTTTCCTCCTGATCGAGCGTGCCGGTCTGATGTACCCGGAGACGATCGAGAAGCTGTCGCAGGCAATGGATTTCCGTACCGACAGTCTGGTTCTGATCATCGAGGATGAGAAGGTCAGCATGAGAGGTCTTCTGCGGAATTACCCTGATTTTGCGAAGAAGTTTGAGACGGTCATTTCGATTCCTGTTTTCACGAACGACGAGCTGGTTACGTTTGCCCGCACGTATGCGCGTGAGAATGGATACAAGATGGACGAGATGGGTGTGCTTGCTCTGTATACACAGATTGGCAACAATCAGAAGGAGGGCGAGCCGATGACGATTTCACAGGTCAAAGATATGGTGGATCGTGCCATCGCCCATGCAGAAAAGGGAACCCGTAAATTCGGAAGACGCATGTCCAGAAAGCATACCGATGCGGACGACCGCGTGATTCTTTACGAGAAAGACTTTGAGTTCTAAATACATGGAGAATTTATGGAGAAAGTAAAACCGTGGCTCGGGGAGCCGCAGAATACAATAGCCGTACTGCAGAAGTACGGCTTTGTATTTCAGAAAAAGTATGGTCAGAATTTTCTGATCGATCCACATGTGCTGGATAAGATTGTAGCCGCTGCAGGTATCGGACCGGACGATTTTGTTGTGGAAATCGGACCTGGTATCGGTACGCTGACGCAGTATCTTGCGTATGCTGCGCGGAGTGTGTGTGCGGTGGAAATTGACAAGAATCTGATCCCGATTCTGGAGGATACGCTGTCGGATTATGATAATGTTGAGGTTATCAACAATGATGTTTTGAAGGTGGATCTGGCGGCGCTGGCGAAGGAGAAGAACAACGGACGGCCGATCAAGGTTGTGGCGAATCTTCCGTATTATATTACGACGCCGATTATTATGGGATTATTTGAGAATCATGTGCCGGTGGATTCGATTACGGTTATGGTTCAGAAGGAGGTTGCGGACCGGATGCAGACGGGGCCGGGATCGAAGGATTACGGGGCGCTGTCGCTGGCGGTGCAGTATTATGCGGAGCCGTATATTGTGGCGAATGTGCCGCCGAACTGTTTTATGCCGCGGCCGAAGGTTGGAAGTGCGGTGATCCGGCTGACGCGTCATGAGGTGATGCCGGTGGAGACGAAGGATGAGAAGTTGATGTTCTCCATTATTCGGGCGTCGTTTAATCAGAGACGGAAGACTCTGGCGAACGGACTGAAAAATTCGGAGCTGCTGCATTTTTCGAAAGAGGAGATTGAGGCTGCAATCACAGCCTGCGGCTGGCCGCTTACGATTCGTGGGGAGGCATTGAATTTACAGGAGTTTGCGCGGTTGACGGATGAATTGTGTAAATAGAGGGGACGCCTCGCCGTCGCCCGTCCGCCCTTGCGTGATGCGCATGGCAGCGGTGGAAAAGCGGGGGAAAAACGTAGAAAAAATGGAGGTCTTTCGACAGACACCGGCATTATTCGCCAGGAAAGCCTGATGCTTTCCCAGCTCAGAATGCCTTGAAATCTGGTGTTGAGCACCAGATTTCAGTCTCTCGAAAGGCCTCCATTTTTTCTGGTTTTTCCTGCCCGCTTTTCCAATGCTGCCATGCCGCATCACGCAAGGACGGACGGGCGGCGGCGAGGCTGGTAGTGGGGGCGGGAGGGGAGGTCTGGATCCGCCCGGATGGGCGGATCGGCGTGAGATTGTTGTGAGGAAGATGGGAGAAAATGAGAAAAAGGCATGAAAAAAAGCACCGTTGGCGAAACAGTGCTTTCTTTCATTTTTATTTTTAAAGGAAGGAGAGCCGATTTTCTAATCGGCAATATGAAAAAGAAAATTGTGTAAATAATGTTGGCATTCATTATTTATGCTTTTAGTATACGGGTAAATTATGTTGAAAGCGTGTTCATGTTGTAAAAAAATCATGAACAAATTGTGACTATTCAGAGCCATGCGAAATTTCAGAACAAATTGCGAATCATGCTTGCATGAATGAGCACTTTTTTCTGAAATTTCATATGGCGAGAAGCCACATCAAGATGCAGCGCAGCGGAATCGAGATGGGGCTCTGAACAGGGACTTATTTCTGAGTTACAGGTCCAGCAGCTTAAAGGTGGAAATTCCGAGGAAGTTCCGGGAGCAGAGGCTGATTCCGCCCATGAGGACGGAGACATCCTGCAGGTGAGCCGGGAGGACGTGGAGGTACCAGCGGAGGCGGTTCTGGATTCCGGAGGTGATTTCGTCGATCAGACCTGGGATGTAGTTGGTGAAGGAGCTGTTGATGACGATGACGTCCGGGTTGAAGGTGTGGAGAACCGTGTTCAGGCTGATTCCGATGTAGTGGGTGAAATCCTGCATTACTTTGAGGGCGTTGGGGTTGCCTTCCTGGTAATACTGGATGAAGCGTTCGACGGAGACGTTTTCTAAGCCTTCGGCGGCGGCAAAATCGTTTAGGACGGAGGCTTCGGAGATGTACTGTTCGAGGCAGCCGTGGTTGCCGCAGGGGCAGGGCCGGCCATCGGGGAAGAGGATGGTGTGGCCGAATTCGCCGGCGTAGCCGTTCTGGCCGGTGTAGAGTTCGCCGTCAATGAGGATTCCCATGCCGACGCCTTCGTGGATGTTCAGGAAGATCATATTTTTAAAGTGCTCTGCGCAGGCGGCTTCGCCGATGACGGAGAGGTTGGCTTCATTTTCTACGATGACAGGAACCTGAAATTCTTCTTCGAGGTAGTTTTTCAGGTTGGAGTGTTTCAGATCGTAGTAGGGTGTGAATAAAACGAGGTCGTCGCAGACGACGCCGTAGATTCCGATGGAGATTCCGACGAGGCCGCACGGAGTCTTGTGGAGGTCGGATTTGGTTTTGTGGAGGAGGGAAATCAGGTATTCCTCCAGTGAGAGGGATGGATCAATCGGGTATTCTTTTACAGTACATGATTTTCCCTTCAGATCTCCGGTGAGAATGGTGATCTTTTTTACGCCGAGATCGACGGCGATGATGGAACCGCAGCGATTATTAAAAGTAAGCAGAATCGGTTTTCGACCCATGGAAGTTTTTTCGGCGCTGCCGAGTTCTATGACGAGCTGGCGGTCGAGCAGTTCCTGGACGATGGTGGATACGGTTGCTTTTGTCAGATGCAGCATTTTCGCCAGATCTGCGCGGGAAAGCGGCGGATGGTTGGCGATTGCCTCGAGAACCAGGGCGCGGTTCATGTCTCGTATATATTCCTGATTTCCGGTACTCATAAAAAATCCTCCATTCTGCCGCATTGGCTGTACATCAATCTTAACATAAATGAGAGAGAAATGACAGGGAAAATCGGGGATGGGCAATACGAATAGAAAAATTAACGGAGAAAAACGATTTCTAGACAGAGTAGAGAGTAAGGGACAGAATTAGAAATAAAATATGTGATAAATACACAAAGAAAGTATAAAATAATTCTAAAAAATGTACAGATTCACAGAAGATTCACTGCACGTTCATAATCTGTTCATAATTAATTGGTATAGTTATCTCAGTTCCAAAGGAACAGCGTGTATGCAATCACTACACAATTAAGATTTTTTCATAATAATAGCCCAGGCACCGAGAGGTTCCTGGGCACTCCTCGTTTTTGGGGAATTTTTGATCTTGGGACAGACGGAAATCTGTGTAGACAGGGTAGTGATCTTTTTCTTGACTTTTGCGAGAAGCAGCCTTATAGTATAAATATAATAACAATTACTGTTATCGAAAGATACGAAAGGAAAAAAACTATGTCAACACTCAAGTATAGCAGACAAAGAGAAAGCATCAAAGTCTGCCTTCAGGGGCGAAAGGATCACCCGACCGCAGATATGCTCTATACCGATGTACGGAAAGAATTTCCCAATATCAGTCTTGGCACAGTATACCGGAACCTGTCTCTTCTTTCTGAATTAGGAGAGATCAAGCGTCTTACAACAGGAGATGGCCCGGACCGGTTCGATGGAGATACTTCCACGCATCACCATTTCATTTGCAGAAAATGTCACTGCGTGACAGACCTTACAATGCGTGACATCAGCGAAATCAAGAACGTAGCAGCGGAAAATTTCAGAGGTACGATCGAAGATTACTCTGTGAATTTTTACGGCATCTGCGAGAACTGCAGAAATCACCCGGGGAACGTATAGCATCCCCAGGAAGAAAGAAAAAATTAAAAATAGGCATTGACAAAAAGGGAAGCTTATGTTAAAGTAATATCAGTAACAGTTACTAATATCAAAAATAAAAAACTGTTATAAACCACAAAATTGGAAATGATAAAATTAAATACACAACAAAAAGAAAGGAAAGAAAGACTATGAAAAAATTTGTATGCAGCGTATGTGGATATGTTTATGAAGGAGCAGAAGCACCGGAAGTCTGTCCGATCTGTAAAGCACCGAAAGAGAAATTTATCGAGCAGGGCGAGGATCTGACCTGGGCAGCAGAGCACGTAGTTGGTGTAGCATCCGATGTTCCGGAAGATATCAAAAAAGACCTGAGAGCCAATTTCGAGGGCGAGTGCTCTGAGGTTGGTATGTACCTGGCAATGTCCAGAGTAGCATTCCGCGAGGGATATCCGGAAGTAGGTCTGTACTATGAAAAAGCAGCTTACGAAGAAGCAGAGCACGCAGCAAAATTCGCAGAGCTTCTCGGCGAAGTCGTAACCGACAGCACCAAGAAAAACCTGCAGATGCGTGTAGAGGCAGAGAACGGAGCAACCGCTGGCAAAACAGATCTTGCAAAACGTGCCAAAGCCTGAATCTCGATGCAATCCATGACACCGTGCATGAGATGGCAAGAGACGAAGCTAGACACGGAAAAGCATTCGCTGGTCTGCTGGCTAGATATTTTGGTAAATAATCAGGAAACCTTTTTGGGGGGCGGAATAAAATCTGCCCTCCTTTTTCCGTTGTTTACAATTTTTACTTGGGATTGCGAACTTGTTTCGAATTACCTGTTGTTTACAAATGAACATAGAAAGAAAAAGCGAGGTTTTCACCATGGAAAAACAGACAGGCTGTGTCCACATCTACTGTGGGGATGGAAAAGGAAAGACGACTTGTGGTATGGGACTCTGCACGCGTGCGGCAGGGTATGGATACCGTGTTTTGATTTATCAGTTTATGAAAGATAACAGCACGAGCGAGCGGAAGGTGCTCTTGCTGTCGCCGAATGTGACGTTTGTGCCGGGGCAGGACAAGATAAAGTTTTCGTTTCTGATGACACCGGAGGAGAAGGCAGAGCAGAAACGGTATTATGAAGAGCAGTTTCAGAAAGTGACAGAAAAAGCAGTTCAGGAAGAATACGATGTACTGTTTCTGGACGAGCTGGTTTATACGATTGGAAGCAAACTGTTTGATGAGCAGCTCCTTCTGGATTTTCTGGATCACAAGCCGGAGAAGCTGGAAGTGATTCTGACAGGGCAGGGACCATCGGAGGCGCTGATTGAGCGGGCGGACTATGTTTCGGAGCTGAAAAAAATCAAGCATCCGTTTGACAAGGGTCTTGCGGCAAGAGATGGAATCGAGCGGTAACGCTGAAAAAACAAGAAAAAAGATACTGTTTTGCGGGGAAGATGATTCCATGCAGAACAGTATCTTTTTTTTGATTTTGCGGGCAATGAACCAAAATCTGTGATGGAACAAGTTTCTGGTGATTGCCGCGATAACCTGAGAAGTATCTGGAAGCCGCTGTAAGACAGAAAATAACGTTATTATTTCGCACCGCGATCCGCAATCATTTTCGTGGATTTCTTCACGCAGTACAGACATGTCGGTGCGATATAGCAGCAGGCGGCGAGCCACGCAGCCTGATCCGCAAAGCAGATTGCGGTGAAGCCAAACGCACCGACAAATCCCAGGCAGACAATCGTCCGTGCCAGCATCTCCATTACGCCGGAGAAAACGGCTCTTCCCGAGTAGCCAAGTCCCTGCGTTACCATACGGCAGACATTCAAAATACCAAGCATCCAGTAGAAAAATCCGAGGCAGCGCAGATATTTTGCCGAAGCGTTGATTGCTTCAAAAGCAGAGCTGACAATAAAGAGCTTTGTCAGCGGCCGTCCGAACAGAATCATGATGACACCCGCAAACGCACCATAGCCGACACCGACAAGCACACCCTGGCGGAGTCCCTGATGGATTCGCTTTGACTGGCCGGCTCCGAGATTCTGACTGCAGAAGACGGAAGCCGCGGTACTGATCGCATCAAACGGGCACATCATAAACTGTTTGATTTTCATAGCAGCTGTGAACGCCGAAACATAAACACTGCCAAGTCCATTATTCGCTGACTGCATTACCATACTGCCGATCGCCGTGATCGAAAACTGCAGTCCCGTCGGAATGCCCATTGCGAGGAGTTCCTGCGCGGCATCCTTTCGCAGAGTGCGGTTTTCCTTTGTCGGAAGCAGGAGCTTTACCTTACGGGAAATAAAAAACAGACATAAAAGTCCGCTGATCGCCTGGGCGGAAATCGTCGCAATCGCCGCGCCTGCGCACCCCAGATGCAGAATGATAATACAGAACAGGTCGAGGAAAATATTCAGAATTGCCGAAAATGCCAGAAACAGAAACGGTGTGCGGCTGTCCCCGACGGCGCGCAGGATGCTGGAAAGATAATTGTACAGAATCGAAAACGGAATTCCGAGGAAAATCACAAGCTGATATGCGTAAGCATCCGCGAAAATATCGGACGGAACCGACAGCAGGTGCAGAATCGGTGCACAGAGTAAACTGCAGAGTGTGGTCAGAATGGCCGCAATCAGGACAGCAAGTGCAGCACCATTAAAAATATAATCGCGCATTTTATCAAGCTTTCCGGCGCCGAAATACTTGGCAACCGGGACACTGAATCCCGTGCAGCTTCCCATACAGAAGCCGAGCACCAGAAACTGTACACTGCTGCTTGCACCGACGCTGGCGAGTGCCTCCGGGCCAAGTGCCTGGCCGACAATCGCCGCATCAATGATGTTATACGTCTGCTGCAGCAGATTTCCGATGAGAAGCGGAAAGGCAAACGAGAGCATCAGCTTTACCGGATTTCCCTTTACCATAGATGTTGCCATAAAAAACGCCTCCCCTGCTTAATATGCACGTGAATTATAAACGAGTGCCGTCTTATTCAGGTTCTGGATCATGAAATAGTCGGCAACGAGCTGGCCGATGCCGCCGGTCAGGTAGCCAAGCAGCGTCCACAGAAGAATGGCAGAACCATTTTCCTCAATCATCACCCCATAGCGGTCGTAGGATTCGCGGTACATGCGGTTCGCCTGCTTGTAACGCCAGTAAACGCCGTAAATTCCACAGGTAACCCAGGACAGAAGCAGCACAATAATGTAGTTCGGGCTGTCTTCGCCGTCACCGTAAAAGATGGTGTTCAGGTCTTCCACATAAACATACCAGAAGTAGATCGAGTAGAGTCCGCAGGTGACAATCGAAAGCAGAAGATAGACCCAGAAACTGCGGTTGTCTTTTACATTCATTTGTAAATACCCCCTTTAATTAAGATAGAACCATTGTAGCACGCGCCCGAGAGAGGGGTCAATAGAAAGGAGCGGGTCGTGGTAATAAATGCGCCAGGCATAAACGGCGAGAAGCAGCACGACAAGCACCGTAATGATCCCCTTTTTAAAACGCCGAAGTCCCGCCGTCTGTTCCGGCCCGAAGAAGAGCCAGACACCTGCGGGCAGTACGGCATAGACAAGCGGATGCATCCGAAACGCCGCCTGAAAATGACCGGAGAGCATTAACAGTACCGCGCGGCTCATTCCGCAGCCCGGGCAGGAAATGCCGGTGGAAAACCGGATCGGACAGCCGATGCCTGTGAGGGTGATGAAGGCGACGTAAACGCCGAGGAGCAGGCAGAAGAAAAAGAAATCGCGGCAGCGTTTCCTCAGAAAAGAAAGATACGCGCTGCCGCGGCCGGGATCACGTTTCATGGAGTTTGGTAACGGCGTATTCATATAAAGCCTCCTTGCGCTCGCTGTCGGTCGTGAGAAAATGCGAGTACAGAACGTCGATCATAACGAGAATCGGGAACTGCGGAGAGATTGCGCCGCCGTTTTTCAGATGCTCCTTGACTGCCAGCAGCAGCACCTCATCGCAGAAGGCATCGTAATCGCTCGAACTGCGGGAGGTAAAGAGAATGGTAGAGGCTCCCTTTTCCTTTGCGGCTCCGAGTGCACGCAGCACCTCCGGTGTCTGTCCGCTGACGGTAATGCCGATTGCAGCGCAGCTCTCATTGAGCAGAACGGCATTCATTTTCATGATGTGAATGTCGGTAATTGCTTCAATATCCACGCCTGCAAGCATAAAACGCAGCTTCATTTCCTGGGCGGAAAGTCCGGAGCTTCCAAGACCGTAGACATACACCCGACGCTTCGAAGTGAGAATATGGCAGATGCGGTCAATCTGCGCGCGGTCGGCGAGCGAGTAGCTTTTATTCAGCAGCTCCTGATACGTATTCAGCACCTGTTTGATGTGATCGTCCGTGCCAGGCAGTGCGGCGTTCAGGCCTTCCTGGTAACGGTAGACAAATTCGCGGTAGCCCGTGTAGCCGCATTTTTTCGCAAAGCGGGAGAGCGAAGCCTCCGAAACATAGAGTAGTTCCGAAACGTGGCGCGCGGACAGATCCGACTCGTCGGTATTATGAATAAAAAAATCTGCTACCGTCCGTTCCAGGGGAGTGAACGAGGGATAGACAGACTCAATGACAGGAATAATCGATTTTTCAAAGTGTTCCATGGAACGTAAGTCCTCCTGGTATCTGTAAATATCTGAAAAAAATTCAGATCAGTTCTTGTTTTATTGTATCACAGGCAGAGTGGTGAATCAACTTTCAATTGTGTGTGAATTGCACGGGAAAGCGGGCGGAAAAATGGAAAGAACTTTAATGACGTGAAAGTAATTTCTAAAATATAAAAATAGTTGAAAATAAAATCAACATAAATTATAATCAGAACAGATCAAAGAAAGAAGGCAAGACAATGATTATCAAAAACGGACGTGTATTTCAGGAAGACGGAACGTTTGCGGAAAAAGATCTTTATATAGAAGGAAAACGTTTCGTTTCCACAAAAGAAGAAGTGATCGATCAGGAAGTGATCGATGCGAAAGGCATGATGGTTCTGCCGGGACTGGTTGACGTACACAGCCACGGCGCTGCCGGACATGATTTTTCAGACGGAGACGTGGAAGGTTTAAAAGAGATCCTGCGCTACGAGAAAGCGCACGGCATTACCTCTTACTGCCCGACATCCATGACACTGCCAAAAGACGATCTGCTGAAAATCTTCGGAACCATCGAAGCAATCAAAGATGAGCCGGAAGCAGAAGTGATCGCCGGCGTCAACATGGAAGGACCGTTCATCGATCCGATCAAAAAAGGCGCACAGGCAGAGGAGAACATCGTGGCTCCGAACGCTGAGTTCTTCCGCGCATGCAATGCGGCGAGCGGCGGAAAAATCCGTCTCGTAACCCTGGCCCCGAATATGCCTGGCTCACTGGAATTTATCAAAGAGGTTTCCGATGAAGTCATGGTTTCCATCGGCCATACAACAGCAGATTATGACACCGCGCTGGCTGCCATGAAAGCAGGAGCACACCATGTCACCCATCTGTACAACGCCATGCCGCCGTTCGCACACCGTAACCCTGGTGTCATCGGCGCCGCATTCGACGATCCGGAGTGCCGCATGGAGCTGATCTGTGACGGCTATCACATTCACGGTGCGGTTGTCCGCGCGACCTTCTCCATGATGGGAAGTGAGCGCATGGTTCTCATCAGCGATTCCATGATGGCAACGGGAATGCCGAACGGAACGTATTCCCTCGGGGGACAGGCTGTCTGGATGAAAGACGGAAAAGCAACCCTGACCGACGGTGAGACCATCGCGGGTTCCGCTACGAACCTGTACGACTGCATGAGAAAAGCAGTTTCGTTTGATATTCCGCTGGCAGATGCCATTTTTGCGGCAACAAGAAATCCGGCACAGAGCATCGGTATCTACGATGAAGTAGGATCCATTGCACCGGGCAAAAAAGCGCATGTACTTCTGGTGGACGACGAACTGAACCTGAAACAGGTTATTATGTAATTTATTATATAGAAGAAATTTGGAGGAAAAACAAATGTTATTAATTGAAGCAAAAGATTACAATGATATGAGCAGAAAAGCAGCAAACATCATCTCCGCGCAGGTGATCATGAAACCACACGCAGTGCTCGGCCTTGCAACCGGATCTACCCCGGTCGGCGCTTACAAACAGCTCGTTGAGTGGTACAACAAAGGCGACCTTGATTTCGCAAATGTCACCAGCGTAAACCTGGACGAGTACAAAGGACTCTCTCCGGAGAATGATCAGAGCTATCGTTACTTCATGAACACCAACCTGTTCAATCATGTCAACATCAACAAAGAGCGCACCTTCGTTCCGAACGGACTGGAGCCGGACAGCGAAAAAGCATGTGCAGCATACAACGAAATCATCCGCAGCGTCGGCGGCATTGACCTGCAGCTTCTTGGACTTGGAAACAACGGCCACATCGGATTCAACGAGCCGGGCGCAGCATTCGAGAAAGAGACACACTGCGTTGACCTGACCGAGAGCACCATTCAGGCAAATAAACGTTTCTTTGAAAAAGTAGAGGATGTTCCGACCCAGGCATACACCATGGGAATCAAGAACATCATGCAGGCGAGAAAAGTTCTGCTGATCGTCAGCGGCGAAGGAAAAGCAGAGATCCTCGACAAAGTTCTGTACGGACCGGTTACTCCGCAGGTTCCGGCTTCCATCCTGCAGCTTCACAACGATCTGACAGTTGTAGCAGATGAAGCAGCAATGTCTGTGATCAAAGCAAACCACAGATAATTGTTACGATGAATGAAAGGTCCGCCGAATGGGGAGAATATGAAAAAATCCCCGTACGGCGGGCTTTTTTGCGGTTACAAATTGATGTAAATGTGTTAGCATAAAACCAGTGCATAAAAACAAAACACAGTGACGAAGAGAGTACATCTGCATGTGCGAATTTACAGAGAACACCCCCGAAAACTATTCCGGTTTTGCAGGCTGAGAGGGGAGGAGGAGCGGCAGATCGAACATGGCTTCCGAGAGGCGCACCGAACCGTGAGAACAACAATCTGAAACGGTAAGGCTGCGACAGGTTCCGCCTGTTACAGCGGAGAGGTATAGCACATGTACCTGCAGAGGTTTCTGCCGTGAGGCAGGGACGAAAAGAAGTGGTATCACGGGTAAACAAACCTGTCTTCTTCCGACTACAAGAGAGCGGAATAAGGCAGTTTTTTTATTTGAAAGGAGAAATGAAAGCAATGGAAAAAATCAGACCAAAATATTATATCACCACGGCGATTGCCTACACATCCGGCAAGCCGCACATCGGAAACACCTACGAGATCGTACTCGCGGACAGCATCGCCCGCTTCAAACGTCAGCAGGGCTACGATGTATTCTTCCAGACCGGAACCGATGAGCATGGCCAGAAGATCGAGCTGAAAGCAGAAGAGGCAGGTATCACGCCAAAAGAATTCGTAGACAACGTATCCACCGAGATCAAGAGAATCTGGGATCTGATGAATACGTCCTACGACAAATTCATCCGTACCACCGACGCCGATCACGAGGCACAGGTACAGAAAATCTTCAAAAAACTGTACGATCAGGGAGATATCTACAAAGGATATTACGAAGGTCTTTACTGTACACCGTGTGAATCCTTCTTCACCGAGTCCCAGCTCGTAGACGGAAAATGCCCGGATTGCGGACGCCCGGTTACGCCGGCAAAAGAAGAAGCATATTTCTTCAAGATGAGCAAATATGCACCGAGACTGATCGATTATATCAACACTCATCCGGAATTCATCCAGCCGGTTTCCAGAAAGAACGAGATGATGAACAACTTCCTTCTTCCGGGACTGCAGGATCTCTGTGTATCCAGAACCTCCTTCACCTGGGGAATCCCGGTATCCTTCGACCCGAAGCACGTTACCTATGTATGGCTGGATGCACTGACCAACTACATCACTGGAATCGGTTATGACTGTGACGGAAACAGTTCCGAGCAGTTCAACAAGCTGTGGCCGGCAGACCTGCATCTGATCGGAAAAGACATCATCCGTTTCCATACCATTTACTGGCCGATCTTCCTGATGGCACTTGATCTGCCGCTGCCGAAACAGGTATTTGGTCATCCGTGGCTGCTGCAGGGCGACGGCAAGATGAGTAAATCCAAAGGAAACGTGATTTACGCAGACGATCTGGTAGACCTGTTCGGCGTAGACGCTGTCCGCTACTTCGTTCTGCACGAGATGCCGTTTGAGAACGACGGTGTCATTACCTGGGAGCTGCTGGTTGAGCGTATGAATTCCGACCTTGCCAATACTCTTGGAAACCTGGTAAACCGTACCATCTCCATGAGCAACAAATACTTCGGCGGCGTTGTGACAAAGACCGGCGCAGCAGAAGAGGTGGATGATGATCTGAAAGCAGTCGTTACCGCAACAAAAGCAAAAGTTGCTGCAAAGATGGAAGAGCTGCGTGTGGCAGATGCAATGACTGAGATCTTTGGTCTGTTCAAACGCTGCAACAAATACATCGACGAGACGATGCCGTGGGCACTGGCAAAGGATGAGGCAAAGAAAGACCGTCTGGAAGAAGTTCTGTACAACCTGGTAGAGAGCATCACCATCGGCGCATGCCTGCTCGAGTCCTTCATGCCGGAGACTACTGAGAAGATCCTGGCTCAGCTGAACGCAGAGAAACGCAGCTACGAAGAGCTCAATCAGTTCGGACTGTACGTATCGGGCAATAAAGTAACCGATCAGCCGCAGATCCTGTTCCAGAGACTCGATGTCAAAGAGGTAATGGAAAAAGTAGAAGTGATCCAGGCAAAACAGAAAGCTGCTATGGCTGCTGCATCCCAGGAAGAGGAAAAAGAAGAGGAAGCAGTGATTGACCTTGAGCCGAAGGAAGAAATCACTTTCGAAGACTTCGGAAAAATGCAGTTCCAGGTAGGTGAAATCATCTCCTGCGAGCCAGTCAAGAAATCCAAAAAACTCCTCTGCTTCCAGGTCAAAGTAGGAAGCCAGGTAAGACAGATCGTCTCCGGAATCAAAGCATATTACAAACCGGAAGACACCATCGGAATGAAGGTTATGGTTCTCACCAACCTGAAACCGGCCAAACTGGCAGGAATGATGTCCGAAGGAATGCTGCTCTGTGCAGAAGACGCCGAAGGCAACGTATGCCTCATGACCCCGGAAAAAGCAATGCCGGCGGGTGCGGAGATCTGCTGATGGATTAAAAGAAAAATAGAGTAAATAGAGAAATCCCTTTCCATGCGTGATGTGTGGGGAGGGATTTTTTGCGTTTTAAAAAGTTAAGGAAAACGTCATATAAAGATTCTGAATCTTATGATAATATAATGATAAAGAGAGAATATTTGAACGGGTTTATCGAATATGACAACAGGAAGGAGGAGCGTTGTATGAGAAAAATGCGGACGTTATTTCTGGTTTTACTTTGCTGCGGACTGTCATTGTATGCGGGGGTATCTTATGTGAAGGCAGAGGAAAAGGTTCCTTCTGATTACGATGCTTATTTGCAGGAAACAGGGATGCCAGAGAATGAGATACAAAAGCTGGATGAGCATGTGAAGCAGTTTATCGTCGATGATTTAAAAAATGGGGATGGAAAATTTGAGTATATGAAAATCGATGTAGGAAAACAGGCGATGAATGGAAGAGAGGAAGATTTCGAAGGGATTGAATTTTCTGCATCAGCCTTCAAAAATGGTTCGACGATTTATGTTTATCCAACGTATGAATTCACAGAGGATAAAAAGCCATGTGGAAACGACAGCTTTTCGTTTTTGCTGGGAGAGGCGATAAGACCGTATAAATTTGGCGGAACCTTATGGTACAAAAACAGCAAAATGAACGACTGGGAAGTCAGTGGAAATCTTGTCGCAAATAATCAACAGCTAAACGGCGCCAGCTATTCCGGAAGCCAGTTGGGAACATCAAATTCTGCAATGAAATTTATGGGAACCACATATTGCCATGCTACAGTGGGGACGGGGGATGATAACAGAATTTTGATGGGGTATTCGTATCAGCCGAAGAAAGCAAGGGTTGAGTTATTTGGATGGGAGCTTTCAGGAAGGCAGATGATTTTTGTGCTGGCGGGAGGAATTGTTGTGGGGATCGTATGGTGGTGGAAAGAGAAAGTTTTAAAATAAGTGTCGAACGTAAAATACAACCAAAAAGAAACACTATAATATAACCGAAGAGAGTAAATTTGTTGTTGAAAGCTGATTGTGAAGAGGATATAATAAAAATATGGGTGCTATCAAAACGGTAGGCGGTTAGTCCTTCGACAGAGGGTTGCTGAGTGCCGGTGGCACTCGTTTAGCAACGACCGAAACGAAGTGTAGACCTGTGACCCTCTGATTACATAGAAACTCGAAAGAGAATCTTTTGAAAGGAGGGCTAAGCCAATGAGTATTATGGACTTTCTTGCAGTAATGAGCTTCGGCTTAACCTGCTTTAGTATCGGATATACGCTTGGCAAGGATAACAATAAGACACAAAAATAACCGCCATACAGTCTGACAAACGTTGCGGTTATTTTTGCAAACTATATCGGACTAACCGTCTACCGGTAGCACTCTTTTTCAATATCATAGTATCACGCTTTTGTGAAAATGTCAAAAGTTCTTTTTGCTTTGTTTTGAAAAAAGTTTGGATGAGGAGATGAAACCAGATGATCTATGCTTACGATAAATTATATCTTTCTGTTGCTCAAAAAAATCTTGCCTGCATGCTGGATTATATGGTGAATAATTTAAAATATCCATTGGAAACGGCATGGCAGTGGTTTTGCATGAGTAATACAGCATCGCGGTTTGAAAGAGGTGACTGCTCTATAGTGGCTGGAAGATCGGGAGTTGAGATTGCATATGAAGTATTAAGGGAAACTGGAAAACCACATCCGAAACAAACACCTTCATATTCCTACAATCGAAGCCCTGAATACTGGATCGGCTGGGCACTGGCCTATTATCAGTGGAGTACTAGTTTATCCTTTGCGGAAATAAATCAGGCCATCCCTGTAACTGAAGTACGAATGCTTTACACACCATACCATGAAATGGATATACGCCAGTTTGTGGACAAAATGAATGAATTATATCGTGAAGCAAAACCGGAGACGAACCTGAAAGAATTGCGTACCTTTGCAAATTTAAGTCAGAGTGAACTGGCACAGCAATCAGGTGTTTCAGTTCGTACTATTCAGCAGTACGAACAGCGAAGAAAAGACATTAACAAGGCGCAGACAGAAACGTTGTTGAAGATTGCACGGGTGTTAGTATGCAAGGTAGAAGATCTGGTGGAAAAAGTTCCGATGTAAGAAGAAAAATGAAAAAAAGCAGAGGCCATTTCCAATGAGGAGGTGAGCCTCTGTTTTTGCGTGTTGGAACTGGTAATCATTTGAAGAAGATAACAAGTTGCAATTAAAATAGTAACAAAAAAGAAAAGGAAAATATAGGAAAAGTGCTGCATTGTCTGGGAAAAGCGGGATCAGATATAATAAAGAAAAAAGGGAAGAGATGAAAAGGGAAAGGAGGGCGTTGCATGAAAAGAAAATTGGGAATATTTTGGGGACTGGTTGGTGCTGTTGCAGTATCAGCAATGAGTGTTTCTGCATCAACATTCGAAACATTGCCGGATTCCGGAGACTATGAAAAAATTGTGGCGCTTGCAGATGAAATTGTGTCTTCTACGAATGGCGGGCCTGTTTACGACCCGTTTTCAGAAGGGGTGACGGTCGATGATATTGATTTCGACAATGCGCTGAAAGAGTATATTGACACGCCGCTTTTTACTTCCGAGCTGCTTTCTGTTTCGGAAGTCGAAACGGCACTGGAAGAGAGTGATTATATCTGGATTGTTCCGATCAAAGCTTATGGTCATTTGTATGAGGCGTGCGCAGTGAGAGCTGATGGAGAGGATGGAAAGCCGGGCGATGCGTGGCACATCAGCGGCACTCGAGGGTATGAAAATGACAATACACCTACCTATATCGAGCAGTTAAAGACTTCGCTTGCTGCAAATCCAGACGTTGCGTGGGAAGATTATCAGTTTCATCTGGTCGGTGGAGCAGATCCCATCCGTTTTCCGATCTGGATTGCAATGAATGAAAAAAGTGTAGAATATCTGATCCCGGGACGCGAAGATGCGGCAGGCTGTCTTACCGACAGTTCACGGGCGGAAAATAATACGAATGATATGTTTGTGAAGCAGACGGCATTTCCGGCATACAGCTATCCGTCGGTTGTAGCCGCTGTTGCAGATTCCACTTACATAGAGCTGGAAAATTCCCTCGGAGGAACTAGCTCGGTTCTTGATGTAGCGGCACAGCCGGGGAAATATCAGCATAAAATGATGTATCGTATGTTGATGACGGAGGGGGGAGTTTTAGCAGCGATCATAGTATTGGGAGTGGTAGTTAGAAGAAAAAGTAAGAGAGAAGATGCATGAAAATCCAACCTGCCTTGGCGTATGGAAAGAAGTCTTTTATATAAAGAAAAATGTAAGAAGAATTTTAAATAAAATCATAGATTTTCAGATAATTTAGGCGTAATATGAACTTACTAAAAGGTACGTGAACACAACAACAAGAGATAAATTGCCAGAAGAAACACAGAAGCAGAAAGAGGACGGCGATCTTTCCTATTTTGGAACAGGAGATACCTACACGGTAGACGATGACAACACAGAGGCTGGAATTTACATTTCCGCAGATGATAAGGCAGCGAAGGTAGACATCAACGTGCGGCAGTACATTTACCGTCCTATGATGGGAAATCATTCCGGTACGGTGGAAGTGTATGAGGAATCTGAGAGCCGAGAAGGGTATTAAAAGCAAAGGTTTTGCTAGAACATAGAAAAGTCTCAGTGAAAGTGAGGACAAAAAACATAGAAGAGATGAAAAATAAATGGGAAAAGGGAAATTATGAAATTGGTGTGATGATTCGGAAAAAAAGAGGGCATAGTTGCAGAGCAAAGGAAGGCTTCGGTTTACGCTGGGGCCTTTTTTACGCCTAAGATAATCTTATACGTTTAAAAGAATGAAAAATTACACTTTTATTGAAAAAAAATGAAATACGTTGTTTTGTACAAAGAAAAGCACACAAATATGTATATAATTTCTCTTGTTGTTGCAAGAAATGAGAATTTATAATAGAAGGAATGATAATATTTGTAGTTTTGTCAAAATAAATCAAAATGTAACCAAAAGTATTACGAGAAAATTATGAAATAGACAAAAAAATCGGGCAGTTGTTGTGGACGTTAAGAGAGAAGGAGTACGTACGCCAGATTTAGTTCAAGTTAGCAAAGAATTGATTAGTAAATATGTAGAAGAACGAGATATAATAAAAGTCAAAAAATATAACATATAAAAGAGGACTTATTGAGAAAAAATGAAACAAATGCAAGGAATTGGACAGCTACTGTGGAAACTACGAGAAAAAGAAGGAATACGCCAAAAACAATTATGCATGGGAATTTCTTCTTTGTCGAAATATGCAAGAATTGAAGCGGATCAGCAGGAAATAGATTTTTTCCTGATTGATCGAATTATGGGGCGATTAGGAAAATCAGTAGAGCGACTTACTTATATATTGCCGATGGATGTTTATAAAATTTATGAATTACGACAGGAAGTTCAACAAAAAATATGTCAAAGAAAATGGGAAGAAGCAGAACAATATCTGGATGAATATGAAAAGAACAAACGGGCAAAAGAACCATTGCATCGACAATTCATAGAACAGGAACGTGCGCAGATTGCGTGGCTGCGCGGAGAATCGGTAGAACTGGTTTGTGAGCATCTGGAAACGGCAATTCTACAAACAATGCCGGAGGCAGAAAACCAAAGAAAGACGGGAGTTTTAAGTGCTGAGGAATATAAATTACTTCTTTTTAGGTGGGAAGTCTGTCAAGAAACAGAACAAAAACGAGCCAAAGATGAAATTAAAGCGTTAGTAGAAGAAATTTTCCGAAAAAATTTTGAAAAGACAGAACGAGTAAAAATAATTCCGTACGCAGCACTTTTAATAAGTAAAGTGATAGAAGAGGGTGAAAATACTACATATATAAAAATGAGAACAGAAGAAGCGCTGGAAGCGTTAAGAGACGAAGGAAAGCTACTTTATATGCCGGAAATTTTAAGTCAGTATATACGAATTTTAGAGAAAGAACAGTCAAATGCGGATTTTATTGAAATATTACGTCAGGAACAAAAATGCATATTAGAGGTAGAACATGATTATAATGTGTCGTTTGAGAATTATCGTTTGTTTGAACATGTAATTCGGAATTTTGAGGTGGATGCCGAATTAATTCGAAGAACGAGAAGAGCATCCAAACTCACACAAGAATCGTTAAGTGAGGATATTTGCACACAGGAGACACTGGCGCGGATAGAAAACGGAAATCAGCAGCCGCGAAGTGAAAAGCTTTGGCAAATTATGGAAAAAATGGATAGAAATGGAAAAAGAATTGAGACAGGAATTCAGGTAGAAGAATATGAAATATTAGAATTAAAAATAGAATTTTCAAAATATATGCATCGTAAAGAATATGAGAAAGCGGAAAAAATACTTTTTGAGATTGAAAGTAAGATAGATCGTAGTGAGCCAGAAAACAAACAGTATGTAGAAGTTGGAAAAATACAATTAAAATATCATAAACATCTAGGCAATTCAGAAGAACTGTAAGTGCAAAATAATTCGACGGATTGTGTTGCCCTAAAAAATATCCCATAATAATCAATAGAGAATGCAAGCATTTTACTTCATCTTTTCTTGCTAGAAATGATAGATGCGAGCATTTTACTCTATTAAAGTTATGGAGGTGTGCTCATGAGAAGCAAAAGAATACCTGCCGAAGAACAATACCGTCTCATCATGGAATGCCGTCAAAGTGGATTGACAGATCATCAATGGTGTGTGGAACATGATATCAAGCCAGGAACTTTTTACAACTGGGTAAAA
>NZ_QUHY01000118.1:0-518 GCF_003479865.1 Blautia sp. AM47-4 | reverse complement strand
AATGAAAAGTCTAATCCCCCAGCTATGCTGGGGAGAATAGAGTAGTCGGAAGTGGTGAGGATAACAAAATAAAGCCTCCTGTGATAGAATGAGAATGGTGTCGCAAGCCAAACTCAAAATCAAAGGAGGCGGTCCAAATGGACAATAAAAGTTTATCACATACTCGTTGGAAATGCCAGTATCACATTGTGTTTATTCCTAAATACCGAAAGAAGGTATTGTATGGGAGAATACGCAGAGATGTCCGAGAGATAATAGCAACTTTATGCCAGTATAAAAATGTAGAGATAATTGCAGGAGCGGTATGTATAGATCATGTACATTTAAGCGTAGCAATTCCACCAAAACTCAGAGTATCAGATTTTATGGGGTATCTGAAAGGAAAAAGCACATTAATGATTTATGACAGGCATCCTGAGTTGCAAAGTAAATGGGATAAAGCGTTTTGGGCTAGAGGATATTATGTTGAAACGATTGGCAATATAACAGATGAAGCAGTTCAAAAGTATATAAAAGAG
>NZ_QUHY01000117.1:0-524 GCF_003479865.1 Blautia sp. AM47-4 | reverse complement strand
TATCTGCAAACCGGGCATTTGATTGAGGACTTTTTCCCAAGAAACGGTGTCCGCTATATCGCCATGAATGACGGTATCGACACCCTGCGGGATAACAACGATATTGCCCCGTTCAAGAATATCCTGAACGAGATGTACAGCAAGGATATTTCCAAGAAAGTCCATTCCTCTTATCTTCTGAAAGCGCAGAAAGGACAGTTTACCGGGTGTCTTGCCCCGTTTGGGTATCGGAAAGACCCGGAGGACAAAAACCATCTGCTCATTGACGAGGAAACCGCCCCGATTGTGCGGCTGATTTTCGGATATGCCCTGAACGGACATGGTCCGAACTATATCCGCAGACGGCTGGAGGAAGAAAAAATCCCCTGCCCCACATGGTGGAACCGGGAACGGGGGCTTCGCAATACCCGCACCAAATGGGAAAAGAAAGACCCAGAAAAAGGACGGTATATGTGGGACTTCTCCGTTATCAAAGACCTTTTGATGAATCCCGTCTACACCGGGGCGATTGCTTCCCAGAAAAA
>NZ_QUHY01000116.1:0-538 GCF_003479865.1 Blautia sp. AM47-4 | reverse complement strand
CTTAATGCTTGACCTGTATTCTTGGTCCGCTGCCATCATAGCGTTGATGACAGGCTTTTGTGTTCTCTGCTTTAAAAGCAATTGATTCAATAATCTTTCGATTATCTCTCTGGTTTGATAACATCACATGCTCTCACATATGATGCCTCGGATGTCTTTTCCTATCTCTAACGTTTTAACGTTTTCAATATAGATTGTATATGCGGTTTTCAAGGTACATCTTGCTGACTGATTTGTTTCATCAGTCATTAGAACTTAAAAGTTGTTTTGATGCTTTCTGTGAAACACATTTCTTCTTTTAAACTCTAATCACTGGTAAAACCAGCTCTCATCAGCACTTCCCTGCTGTTATGGGTTACTGCGCTTCTGTGGGCAGCTGTTTTATTTCATAGACATTTTCCCCTGTCTTTTTATTAGGGAGCTGGCAGCCACCTGCTCTCCCACACCGTCTCCAGTGCAGTACCATCGGCCGCTTAGGTCTTAACCATCGTGTTCGGGATGGGAACGGGTGTGTCCCCTAAGCGCATCGCCACCAGCA
>NZ_QUHY01000115.1:0-558 GCF_003479865.1 Blautia sp. AM47-4 | reverse complement strand
ATCGCCAACACTGATGGTTAAAACTTCTTTTTTTCCTTCCGTGTTGATTCCCAGAATCACGTAAGCAGCAAGCTTTCGGATCACGCCATTATCCCTTACAGAATAATGGATTGCATCAATGTAGAGAATGGGATAGACCTCGTCCAGTGGCCGGTTCTGCCAGTCTTCGATCTGTGGCAGGATCTTATCAGTCACATCAGAAATAAAGCTTTCAGAAGTTTCAAAGCCATAAATATCTTCGATGGTTTCGGAAATCTGCCGGGTAGTCATTCCTTTGGCATACATGGAAATGATCTTCTGATCAATATCGGAAATATCTTTCTGACGTTTTTTCACAATCTGTGGTTCAAACGTTGATTTGCGATCCTGTGGCACTTCGATTTCCATCGAGCCATACCGGCTGTTGACCTGTTTCCGCTTATAACCATTGCGATAATCATCATTATCTGAGCGTTCGGATTTTTCGTAACCAAGATGATCATCCATTTCAGCTTCCATCATTTCCTTAATGGTGCCGCCTAAAAGATCCTTGAGCGCATCCTGAATGTCTTCTGCAGA
>NZ_QUHY01000114.1:0-641 GCF_003479865.1 Blautia sp. AM47-4 | reverse complement strand
ACCCTAAATTTCAGAACAATGTCATTCTGACCGGGACGGAGTTCCTTACCATGAACACCCGTCCGAAGATACCCGCCAATGCCCGGAACCTAAACGCCTGTGTCATCGGCTCGTCCGGCTCGGGCAAGACAAGGTTCTGGCTGACCCCGCAGCTCCTTCAAGCCCATTCCTCGTATGTGGTGGTAGACCCGAAGGGCGGCACCCTCGACCAGTGCGGGCGGTTTCTGCAACGGGAGAAATACAGGGTGCGGGTGTTCAATAGTATCGACTTTTCAAAATCCATGCACTACAATCCGCTGGCCTATATCAAGACGGAAAGCGATGTTTTGAAATTCGTTACCGCTCTGATCGCCAACACCAAAGGCGACGGCAAGGAGGGCGACGAGTTCTGGACAAAAGCAGAAACCCTCTTGTACTGCGCCCTTGTGGCCTACATCGTGTTTGAGGGGCCGGAGGAAGAACGCAACATGAATACGCTGGTGGAAATGATAAACAGCATGGAAGTCCGGGAGGATGACGAACCTTCAAAAATGCGGTGGACTATATGTTTGACGGGCTGGAACGCCGCAGCCCCCAGCACTTCGCCGTGAGGCAGTATAAGAAATACAAGCTCGCCAGCGGCAAGACAGCCAAAAGCATTT
>NZ_QUHY01000113.1:0-660 GCF_003479865.1 Blautia sp. AM47-4 | reverse complement strand
CGCAAATACGCCATTTTTGCGAAAGCCCATGACACAAAAATGACACATTCAGATCTTAGCACATTGTGTCTATCCTGTCAAATAAAAAACCGCGTCAATTTTTGACACGGTCTTTTGTACGTATATTATTTGTTTTGTCTATATTTCTTTATCCGTTTTGCGTTTTCAGAAATGTTTTCATTATATGCAGGTCTTACCCTCGGTAAATAGGCATGAACTGTCGTTTCTGCATAACCAGTTATTTTAGAAATTTCTTTTGCATTTTTTCCTCGATCATACAAATTCAAAATAATTTCATGAGTATCATTTGCAACAATTCCATACGTAGATAATACCTTTGCTATTTGTTGCCAATTATACCCAGTAATTTTATGCACACCTGTTATTGATTGTTTTTCTTCCCACGCCGATAAAATTTTTTCATCTTTTAAATTCATATAGTTTCTCCCCTCTTATTTTATCTTGTTCAACAACTCTTTCCAACAAATTCAGCACATACGACGGCAGCTTTCTTTCTCCACTCTCCCAGTGACACAAGGTCCCTTTCGGGATCCCATACCGTTTGCAGAAAGCTCCTTGTGAAAGTCCGGAGCGTTCTCTTATCTCTTTAATCGTCATAACTTTCTTCCCCGTCTTTCTTCGCCATCCACTCTTTATTTT
>NZ_QUHY01000112.1:0-660 GCF_003479865.1 Blautia sp. AM47-4 | reverse complement strand
GAGTATTAGAATTTTATGGTGGTAGAGATAAAAAATATACATTAGAATCATTAAAAAAACATTATAACAGAGCCTTGGGAAGATGAAGTTTTTAGAGTAATTATTGAATATAACAATGTTCCTATTGGATATGGACAAATATATAAAATGTATGATGAGTTATATACTGATTATCATTATCCAAAAACTGATGAGATAGTCTATGGTATGGATCAATTTATAGGAGAGCCAAATTATTGGAGTAAAGGAATTGGTACAAGATATATTAAATTGATTTTTGAATTTTTGAAAAAAGAAAGAAATGCTAATGCAGTTATTTTAGACCCTCATAAAAATAATCCAAGAGCAATAAGGGCATACCAAAAATCTGGTTTTAGAATTATTGAAGATTTGCCAGAACATGAATTACACGAGGGCAAAAAAGAAGATTGTTATTTAATGGAATATAGATATGATGATAATGCCACAAATGTTAAGGCAATGAAATATTTAATTGAGCATTACTTTGATAATTTCAAAGTAGATAGTATTGAAATAATCGGTAGTGGTTATGATAGTGTGGCATATTTAGTTAATAATGAATACATTTTTAAAACAAAATTTAGTACTAATAAGAAAAAAGGTTATGCAAAAGAAAAAGCAATATATAATTTTTTAAAT
>NZ_QUHY01000111.1:0-667 GCF_003479865.1 Blautia sp. AM47-4 | reverse complement strand
AACCCGATATAAAATCCCTCCGAGGACAAGCCGCCTGTGGTAACGCCTGCAAGGGTCTGCATATTTTTCCCAATGGAATCCGCCGTAGAGGAAATGAAGTCCAGCGAGTAGGCTTCCTGAATCAGATACCCCGTGGCGTTGGAAAGGTACAGGCTGATTGTCCAGATAAAATTTGTGATGGCATACAGCCCGTACATCACCTGTTTTCCGATACCGTCCAGCCAGTTCCACGGGAGCCAGTCCCATCCGCTGTCCACATAAAAATCAAGCTGGTAGTTGTCCAGAGGATATTTGCTGTATTCGTTGGCAGCGTCCACCGTATCATCCACCAGTCCGGCAGCATGGGCGGCTGTGCCGAAGACTGCAAGCAGCAGGAGGATGAGCAGGAGTGCCAGAAGTACCCTGCCAATCACTTTTCCTGCTATTTTCCAAGATAACCCCTTTTTGGCTGAATAGGGAACAGGGAGTTGCTGCCCGTTGGAAGTTCTATGTATCACCATCATTCCACCTCTTTTCTTACGGGCGGTCTGGTATCAAAGGCATGGAACAGGTCTTCAAAGATAGGATGGAACTGTATGACTCCCACACGCCCGTATAAATCACTGATAAGGCACTGTCCGTTTTCCAAGTCACGGAGCCGCTTCTGGTTGTTTTCATCTTCGGAATC
>NZ_QUHY01000110.1:0-668 GCF_003479865.1 Blautia sp. AM47-4 | reverse complement strand
CCATACGGTTATCAGTTAGAGCCTACTGTGGTAGAGGGTATCCGCACAAAGAAAATGGTTGCCGACCCCGTAGCCGCCGACCATGTTCGGCTGATGTTTGAAATGTACGCTGAACCGGAAACCTCCTTCGGAGATATTACCCGATACTTCGAGGAACATGACATAAAAATTTATGGCAAATCCATGTTCCGTACATTTCTTTCCCAGCTTTTAAGAAACCCCGTTTACGCACAGGCCGATTTGGAGCTGTACGAATTTTTCAAGAGCCAGGGCGCAGCGATTGTCAATGACGCTTCCGACTTTGCCGGAACAAACGGCTGCTATCTCTATCAGGGGCGGGATGTGAAGGAGGACAAGGACAGGTGCTTAAAAGACCAGATACTTGTTATCGCTCCCCACGAAGCACTCATTTCCTCTGACACATGGCTGAAATGCCGGAAAAAACTTATGGCAAATACCACCTTCCAGCAGGGACGGAAACCGAAAAATACTTGGCTGGCCGGAAAAATCAAATGCGGGCATTGTGGGTATGCTCTGAAAGCCACCCATGTACCAAACAGCACCGGATATTTCCGCTGTACCAAACGGACGGAAAACAAAGGCTGTCCGGGCTGCGGGAAAATCCGCAAAGAAGAATTTGAGCAATTCATTTTCTCGGCCATGCAGGA
>NZ_QUHY01000011.1:0-108562 GCF_003479865.1 Blautia sp. AM47-4 | reverse complement strand
TTCTACCTTACGATAGACACCCTTGCTGTTCAGCTATACACTTCCTTGTCGCCTAGGCGTGTTCGGGACTTTCACCCGTTAGAGCGCGCCCATGGCGCGCAAACTAAAATATCGCCAGCCATAGCATGGCTGACGATACAAAAATTTATTATTTTTTATTGTCCTCTTGACGGGGAGCATACCAGGGGAGCATACCATTATTATAGTGGTTTATTTTTTTTATTCCAATGCAACAAACATGTAAAATGTCTGATGTATTTTTGCAAGTTTTGTTCCATAGCAGTGTTTATCTTATTTTCCGTCTTCTTCTGAAAAACAGAATCATGATAATACTTATGGCAAATAGTAACCATACATGCCTGCTTGTTTCCAGACGAACCCCTGTTTCCGGTATTAATTGTGTGTTTTCGTTTGTGATTTTTAACTCAATCACGTCTCCTCGTGCAGCCTCAATCCGCTGTTTCATGACAGCTGTATTTCCATTCGATGTTGCCTGCACTGGATTTGAATACTTATCATTCTCTTCTTTTTTAGAAATCGAAACAGCGTATTTTGATGTATCAACAGTTTCTGTTATTATGATATCCGAAGATATATCTACATTTTTTAATGTAACTTTATCTCCATGTTTCAAAGAAGTTCTAATTGTCTTGCTACGCAGCTTTTGACCATCTTCCCAATAGAGAAATTCCATATCAAATGGCTTCTTGCGGTTTCCAAGTGGACCAGTGACTTCCTTTGTAATCTCAACCGTCACCCCGCCTTTTTGCGGATGATTGACGATATGTCTGTCCGAAACAGCTCTCCAGGTATTTGTCATCGGTGATTTCTCATATAGGAATAAAATATCGGATTCTACATCGACCATATATAAATTAAAGTTATCCTGATACTGTGTTTTGGTTTTATCTGCTTTGTCCTTTTTGTTTGGAGTAACAGATTCTACCATCCAGTATCGTCCGTTCTCAAAGTCCTCCGGTAATTGAAGCATTCCATTTTCATCTGTTTCTAAGGAACGATACGTCGTACACGTTTTTCCATCCTTTTTCAGAACGATATCGTCCTTGCTCTGTGTATTGTCATAATCTACTGTATATCCTGTATCATCCGCATATTTTTTCGTAACATCATCATACGGTACTTTGTAGAACAGAAAACCTGCACCAGCAAGTCGGTTTCTTGGAAGATCATCCGTCTTTAAGAAACTTCGTTCAGCAAGATTGAAATGCAGATTCTGCACTTCCAGTTCCATCTTGGAAACATCCTTGAACTCATTCTCATCCTTCGGGAATATTTGTTGTCCATTTGAATCGAAATACTGAATCTCTGGATAAATAACTTCATAATATAGGAAACCATCCCCGTATTCCAAAGAATAATGTGTCTTTCCCATCTCAATTTCTTCCACCTTATATTCCACCGGATTTCTGTCCTGGAATAGTGGAACATTGTCGACTGTGTGTTCCCATCCGTTCTCTTCATTCAGCAGGAATTCCTGTCCTGTAGAAATTCCATTCTGATACAATCTGATTTTCACCTGTTTTTCCGTCAGTGCATCATTTGGATTTTCCCATGTCTTTTTGATATGCAGAGTGCCTGTTTTAGCAAAATTTCGGATATTAAGGCTGGTATCTCCTCGCTGAAGCAGAACAGATTTTCCGTCTATCTTACCATCAACTGGTGCCTTAACAGCCTCCTGATTTTCGTTAGCCTCCCTATCCACCAGTTTTGCATCAGTGATTTTGAATGCTCCATTGGCAATCTCAACTGTGATCTGTATATCTCCTGTGTCTACATATCCCGTCGGTAAGTTTGTCTCTCGCAACAAATACGTCTCAGTTGCTGTTCTGTTCTGTTTGTTTTCATCTTGTAACGGAATGTGAAGTTGTGCGATTCCGTATTTATCAGTTGTTACCGTTTCCTCCTCAACACCGTTCTTACTGACAGCAAAATTGATCTTCTCCATTCCTTGTCCGGTAGACTCATCAAATTTGTTCAGTGTGAGTATTCCCTCTTTCTGATAACGATTCTCCAATTCAATAGTAAGAGTTTCACCACCGCGTCCAATTCCACGTCCTGTGAATTTAATTCCACTTTCTGGATATGCTTCCCATGAATTTACATTATCTCCTTGTTCATGAGAATTGCGAACATTGTACCAACCTGAAAATTTCACATTCGAATCTTTTGGCTTATAGTTGTACTCTTTTAATGTGTATTTCCAGAATGAGTCCGCCTTAACGATCCACGTACAGCTTGTATGTGTATCATCTGTCCATGTACCTACAACTTCTATTGGAGCATCCTCCGCTTGCGGAGCTTCTGCATCCGGTTTCTGGCTATCTTCTGAAGGAAGCACAAGTTTCATATGCTCATGAAATGCAGGTGGCTGAGGTTTTCCATCTAAAAGCTTTTCATCCATATCTACCTGGATATAATAATCTTTCTTGACTTCCTCTATTGCTTCCGGCATTCCGACAAAATCTTTCTTTACTGTCAGGTAACCATTTTTTGCTACAATACGTCCGTCAATATGCCACCCATCGGACATTTCACTTTTGAAAGAATACCAATAAATGGTGAAGAATTCGGTATCTAATTTCGATGGCGGAATCTCCCTGTCTCCGATACGAATCATACGTCCGCTTTCACGAATTGTCTGGAATACCTCTTCATCGGAAGGAATTCTATCTATCTTGTAGATATAGTCTCCATTTCCAATATATCCCTCATCTGGTTTAGTTCCCTGCAAAAGTTCTTGCACTCTCTTATTTCCATCCGCATACTGTTCCCACGTAGATGGATTCTTATTTCCAAGAACTGGAACATCATGCAATATACTTGCCTTCACATTACAGTTTGCCACGGCAACCGCACTTGTATAATCGTCTACATTCGTGGTTGGTAATGCTACCGAACCATCTTCCGGCATCGCTGACTTACAGATATAAAACTGTACCTGTTTTCGATTTTGGTTACTCACCTTACGCCACGCTGCATAGAGGGTGATTGGCTGTCTTGCATTATTATTTATAAGATCAGAAATAGAATCCCCTGCACCGCATTCCTGCCACTTTCCGTCTTTGTTTCTGTAATCCCAATGATCGAATTCATACTGTTCCAACTCTTTGCTGTCATTATCTTCATGATCATAAACCAGAGGATATGGTGACTTAACGTTATGTTTTCCAGCTTCTATTTCATTCTCATAATCATCTGTATGTCTTGTCTTATTCTCAACCTGAGGGGTCAACTTAGCTTCCTTAGGAAGTTTCTTCATATAACGAGTTGTATTATAGATAACCCTGACTACCCCAGACTCCAGCGGTTTGTCTGCGATCACCTCATAAGATGAGTTAACATTCGGAATTTCAAATTTTACCTTATCATCTCCGGACGGTTCCGGAAGAACCTCATTTTCGTCCCTGTCATTAGATGTACAACTCCAGACAATCTCCTTGCCATAATATTCACCTTCTAAACTTGCCCTCTTTGGTACTTCCACAGTATATGCTTCCCCATGGCCTACATACTGTCTCTTAATCGCCTCTCTTTTGGTCAGGTTCAGTGGATCCAACACTTCAATCAGATGAAAACTTCCCTCTACACTGAAATGTCTTCCTGCCAGCCCAACCTGAGAAGAAAGTCCTGTCAAACGATCAAAATAATTTTCGATTCTGTCTGGATTCAGTGGGTTTGGCTGTGAGAAATAATAGACAGATACATCTTTCCCGTTTTTCAGGACAGGAATATACCATGTACCATCGTTGTCCTTATAAGGGTGCTGTACAAACACACGGCTGTCTGTCGCATAACCAAACAGAATCTTCTCTTTCTGATCTGCGCCGGGCTCCAGCTTGCTCGGAGTGAAACCAAACTCACTGTAAATTTTAGAAATCGTATCATCTGGTTTAGCTCGCAAATAATAACGACTGGCTCGGCCACTGTTTGCTTTGATTATGTAATGCTGCTCAGCATTGAGGTTCTTTATCAGCTTATAATGTCCATCGATAAATACATAAAAACTGATATTTGCTTCTTTTATTGCTGCCGGTTTTTCTGTATTATCAGGAACAATCACATATGGACGTACTGCATCATCTGGCTGAATAGTAAAGCTCATGGTATGCTCTGCTTCATTTTTGCTCCATGTAACTTCTGAAAGAGTACCATCTTCCTTTCTGCATTCCCAGTTTATATTCTGCGTTTGTTCTTCTACACGCGGCCTTGTACTAACTGTTCTTGTAAGTGTTGACTTTCTTGCAACAAAATCAATTGCTGGAAGATCACGCAAAGCTGTTTGGCTGTAAACCTGTCCATCGTCATCCTGTACTGTCACACTGTAAAAACCATTATATCTATCATCGTCGTGTTCTAGTAAGGTCTTTGCACTCATTATGGGACTATTCTGTCCGTCTGGCAGGTAATACACATCCATCGGCTCTCCGGATTCTCCTATATAAATACATTCATGACCTTCTTTCGTGTATATCCCTGCATTATGGATTGTATCGTAATCTCTCTTGGAATAATAAAAACGCTCTTTTGCTCCATTTTGAATAGAACCATCGTAATGAAATTTTTCAAAATGCTTTTTTAACTCATCATTAGAAATATAATAATAAACTGTTCCCGGCTTTGTTGTAGTATCTTTTATAACAGGAATTTCTTCGTTTAGAACATTATATCTCTCATTATCTACAAAAGTATAGAATTTAATATTCAAGGTTGCTGGTGCAAAAGTGTTGCATGCAACCGTATATGGTTGCTCTATCTTCCCAATAGAAAAGGTTAGTTTATCGCCCTGTTTTACCGGATGGATTGTTTTATTTTCATCCTCACTGGCACAAAGCCAGTCGCTTTCCTTCGTATCTCCTGGATCAACGGAAATTGTGACCGCAGAATCTTTCTTATAGTAACTCACAGTTCGATTTCCATCCGGATTGATCACTGTAACCGAATAGAAACTGTTCTTATTCTGCTTCATCTGGTCTGAATTATTATCCGGAATTTTTTCGCCATCAGATGCTCCTTTTGGCATATAATAAACGTCTGTTGGTACAGTTGCTTCCTGCTTGTCCAGGTTATAAGATACATATTGCTGTCCTTTATAAGTTACCACTGTCGCCTGTGCTAATGTCTTCTCACCACGGACTGTATATGGAAAATAATTTCCGGACTGTGTTTCCTCTGCATTCAAGCCGAACTCTCTATAAATCTCAGCAAGATCACTGACAGATAAATAGCATCTGCCCTGACGGTTCCATTTATACACCTTTTTCAGAGAATCAGCCGGCAGCTTTCGAACCTCATTGTCTGCATATATATAAAACTGAATGTCAAAGGCTGTCTGATCCGCTCTCTGGATCACATAAGACTGTGTGATCTTTCCGATTGTGAACCTCGTCTGGTTCCCTGATTCCCGTATACCATCTATCACCTTATCATCTGTTCCCATACAGGTCCATTCGATCTGGTCTGTCTGGTCCGACAATTGTGGATTAAAATCAGCCACAGCTTCTTCCACTACAGTTCCTGTTAATGCATAACGAATCCGATCCTGCCCTTCTCCCTTTACCTCTACGGAATAAAACGAGTTGTCCTTTTTTACAGAATCTATTAAATTTAATGCAACGCCTTTTCCATTTGGAAGGTAGTAAACATCTATCGCTTCCCCTTGTTTATTCTGTCCATAATTGTAAGAAACATATGTCTTTCCGGATTCTGTGTCTGTATAAACTTTTCCGTATTCTATCCTGCTTTTTCCCCGGTATGCAGATACAAACTTATTATTTGCATCCGGATTCTGATTCTCACCATTTTTCACAAATCCAAATTCTTCATATATCAGGAGCAGGTCCTCAATGGAAACACCATAGTAGGTAGTTCTTCCGTCTTTCCATGTTGCAATGCCGGTAATGTCATTATGCTGAAGCTTTACCTTGTTTCCATCAATAATGACATAGAAATCAATATCAAATCCTTCGGAAATCTCCTGAAGTTTCGGTGATTCCTCTTGTGCAATCTGCTCCTCGAAGGCTTTTTCTTCTTCTGAAAGCTCTCCCTGGGATGGAGTAATTTCTTCCTCCGGAATCTCTTCTAATGGCGGGGTGATTTTCTCTCCAGGAGTCTCTTCTAATGGCGGGGTGATTTTCTCTCCAGGAGTCTCTTCTGATGGCGAAGTATTTTCTTCTTTCGACGTCTCTTCCGACAATGATGTACTTTCCTCCGGAATAAAATCTTCTGTGCGCATTTCACCCTCTTGAGTACTATTTATATTTGGAATATTCTCTTCTTCCACTGAAACTGCCAAAACTGTCGTTCCTGCGCTATTCATGCACAAAACCAATAAAAGTGTCCAGGCTATCCATCTTAGCCATCTCTTTTTCCTCTTCACACAAATTCCTCCTAAAAACATATTTTCCTTTTCTCAACTATCTGCCTTTTTTATCCATTCCTTCTGCATTGCCGCTGCTATAAAGCACTGCAATAGTTTTTTTGAAAATACACCACATTCACCGTTGGCAATCATTCTTATGGCTTCTTCATGCTTTAATTTTCTTTTATAGGGGCGTACACTGACCAATGCATCATAAGCATCCACAAGGCCTACTACCTGAGCACAAAGTGGTATTTCATCACCTTTTAGTCCATCCGGGTAACCAGATCCATCATATCTTTCATGGTGATATCTGCATATTTCATAGCTATACTTATTAAGTTTTTCTGTCGTAGTTCCTTGTGGAAACCGCAATGTCATCTCTGCCCCTGTAAGAGGATGCTGCTTTACAATTTCCATCTCATCAGCTGTTAATTTACCGTTTTTGTTCAATATCTCTATCGGCACACGGATTTTTCCAATGTCATGAATTGGAGCCAGATGAGAGACATTTTCTATTTCTTCCTCTGTAATCCCATACTCCGGATAGTTTTTCTGTAGTTGAAGATACACTTGTTTTGTATAAAAACAGATATCATCCTGATATTCTGTTTCTATAAGATTATTGTGATTCAACACTGCAGCCAGAAGCGAAACCATTTTCCAATACTGTTTTGTCTCATCCTGTGCTTTTTGTCTTAATTCCCGTTCCATATTTACAATTGTGTTAGGGATAACTTTTGCATTATGGAATGTAATAACAGCAGTTTTCTCATTTTCATCCACAAATCTTTTTACTTCCATCCAAACATAAGTCTCTGAGTTTTTCTCGCTTCTTCTTTGATAAACGATATCTTCTTCTGAACAGCCCTTTTTCAAATGCTCTGTCAACGAATCGCTTTTCAAAAATTCCTGCAGTTTTTCACAATCTTTTTCACATACATATTTTTCACAATATACTTTCAGAAAATCATCATATGTTCCTGCAGTTTTTACATCATCATAAATCCCCCTGTTATGAGAATAGATACATTCATAACTGTTTTCCGCTAAATTAACTTTCAGAATGATATAAAATCGCCCAAAATATTCATCTTTCCCAGGTCTGATAATATCAGAGATTTTCACATTTTCTAATCGGTTATTGTAAGTGTTCTGTAAGTCCAATAAGACTTGATGTACTTTACAGCAATCCGTACAGTTTCTGGAGCAAAATCCATCCTTTTCAAGACAGCGACTGATTGCCATTGTTGATTCCATACATGATATGACATCAAATAAAGAAATTTTTTCTGGATTTTTGGCAAGGGCATATCCTCCACTGGTACCTTCAGAAGCTGAAATAATCTTCTCTTTTTTTAACTGCTTTGTGATTTTTGGAATATAGCTCTCCGGAATCTTTAATTCAGAAGCTAATTTTGCCGTTGTAACCCTGCGCTTTTTTATTGCCAAATAACAGACAATCCTGATTGCATAATCCGTTGTATTAGTAAGCTGCATAGGTGCTCACCTCTCTCTTTTCTTTGTTCCGTACATAAACTCATTGATTGAAAAAGGAAGAATCATACTTTCAGGTTTTTCACTTCACAAGCACAATCCTTCCCTTTGCCCTAACGATATTTTCTTTTTACTTTTCTGAAAAATACCACGCCGCTCATGCCAATAAGCAAAGCCACAATTAGCATCATAATCCAACTGCTATTCTGAATATCTCTTCCAGTTACTGGCGGTGCAATGGTCGATGTATTGGTAAACTGAATCTCTTCACTTCCTGTAGTTGCCATCGTAAATAATGCTTCCGCTCCATCTGTCACCGTTCCCCCATTTATGCTGTACGAAGCCTTGAAATTTGTTCCCGGCTCTGTCTCTGTAACGGTATATGTCCATCCTGTCGGCAAACAGCTGATATCCACATATTCACCTTTCTTTAATGTAAAAGTTGCCTGATTGTTTGTAAAAGCTAGATTTTCTTCTGTTCCATCGCCTTTTTTGATGTAAACCTGGTCACTGCTAAGAGTTGCAGCATTTGTATCCTTTCCATCCGGTGCATTTGCCTGAATCGTAAACGAGAATGCCTTATCCAGTTCCAGATTATATCCGGATACAATTTTTCTGACTCTCAATACGGTTGGCTTATAATACAAATTTAATTCAATCGTGCCTGTAGACGCATCGTTGGTAACGGTCTTTTCTAATGTACTATCCTCCTTATCAAAAATGTATCCCGGAAATGTTCCTGCCGGTTCCGGCTTTGCAAATGCAGTAACCGTTTCATTATCTTCCGCAAATGAAATCGTACCTTCTGTTGTCTTTCCCAATTTTTTTGTACTATTCGGTACCTTAAGCCAATGATTCACTTCTACCTTTTTCGTATCGATTTTTTTCCACTGTGCAACAAATTGATATCCCACCTCACCAGTCCATACAGACACTGGAAGGTCACGGTTTGCGGCAAATTCATAATTTTCCTCAGAAATGTTAAAGACTTCATTATGCTGATATAACTTTTCACTATATGTTGGATTTCCAAACCATGGAGTCAGACGTAGCTTCCAGCCAAGGAATTCATATCCCTCACAGGTTGGTTCTGGACATTCCTCCCCTATTCGAAAGGTGCTTCCCATACCTCTTATCCCCTCATGGGTGTTTGGATTTTCTCCATAAGACTGCATTGGTTTGTTTTTTATAATATCAAGTTCCTCATTATACGGAATATTTTTCACAACTGCATCTGCCGGAAGCACACCTTCGCCGGCACCAGAATTGTAATGTACATAGACGCTTTCTTTCGTAGACATGAAATAGCCTGCATACAATTCCCAATCGGTATCATGTGTTGTCTTCTCTCCTGCATATGCCAAAAATTTTTCATACCCTGCACTACTTGCTGCATTTTTAGCTGCTTCCCAAATTTCATCATAAACTTTAAATTCTCCTTTTTTTCCAAGAGAAGTAGCATTCATATTATTTAGATCACCTACAGCAGCTCTAGATTTTCCGCCATCAGTATTAACTCCACCTGACGGCTGTGCACTGTCTACACCCACTCCTGCAAATCGATATCCTGGTTTTGGCTTTGCAAAAAAGATTCTCACTTGTCTATTGTTTAAAGATACTGCTAATGCATCTCCCACAGGATCCATATTTACCGTATCATTATCTCTCATTGGAACCAGCTTATTCTGATCAGGATCCCACATGACAACATCGATACCTTCACCACTTCGACGGTTGTCTGTTTTTAAACGTACGGTTAAAACCTGCTTCCCTGTTCGATACGGAGCTAAATTAAAATTAAAATCTCTCCCTCCTCCGTCTGTACATTGCACATTGAAACTGTATTCAAAGCTACAATCTGTTTCGTCACCTTTATTTTTAGTATATTCATTAGTTATTTGGGCATTTACAATAAGTTTACCTGCATGTCCTTTTACACCTTGATTCGCTCCCACACCATCCGGAACTTCTTTGTTACTATCTGCAGCTGCTACCGTTTCTCCATTTAATACCATATGAACCAATCTATATCCTCTTTTTATATGGAATTTTGGAAGATCAATAGATCCATCATACTTCACTTTATCTTCCGTATATGTCCATACAAGTTTATGTTGTTCTGGTAAATAGTCCCATCCATTCTCTTTACTATGCTCAATATTGATATATTCAAATCCATTATTGTCTTCGGTGTTAATCATTACACGATATACACCATTTTTATCATATGAAATCGTTACTGTATCGTCTTTCTGAAAATTTGCTTCATAATTGGCTTCATATTCATCTCCGGATACTTGTTTAATACTTGTAGACGCATCTGCTGCTGTAACGCTTCCAATTTTATATCTGACTTTATTAGCTGTTCCTGGTTTCACGGTGAACTTCCACGTTTCTCCAGCATTTACACGTATCGTGTCAGCAGTATTTACCTTTACCGTTCCTGCTTTTGTCGTAATCGTACCAGCAACTCCACCTTCTGGGATTTCTTCATTGACTTTAATATTGTAATATTCCTGATAAGTCATTGTAAGTTTCTGACCATCATCCAATTTGATGGCAATCACGCCATCAGTGCTGTAATATACAGTGTCATTATATTTTCCGATATAGACACAATCTTTCCCATTTACTCTTGCACTCTTGAATTCATAGTTTTTCCCGGAACCACTAATCGTAAGTTCTTTGTGGTCTTCGATATTTCCAAGCTCAATCGTAGTCGGAGCACCGTCAATTGCTTTTCCGTTCGCATCAACATATTCCACACGATTAGTCGTCTGTTCATTACCATTCGTAACACTTCTCTGCATTGCGATATTCAAACTCTGTACAGATATCGTATCTGGAAGCTGCTCATCACTTGCCTGTTCTGTAGATTTTTCATTGTCAATAATCTGCTCTGAAGACTTCTCTGATATTTCTGTTTCAGATTCTTTAGTTTCTGTAGTATCTTTTTCTTGCTCCAGGTCTTCTGTCTTCGATATTTCTGACTCTTTTTCCTTTTCTTTCAATGCATAAGTCATAGTCAGTTTTTGTCCATCTGCAAACTTATTGGCATTGATATTATCGGAACTCCAATAAACCGTATCTTTATATACTCCTATAAAGGAACAGTCTGCATCATTTACTTTTGCACTCTTAAATTCATAATCTTTGTCAGAAATATTTAACTCTGAATGATCTGATATTTTTCCAAGCTCAATGGTCTCTGGTGCTCCTTCAATCGCATTGCCGGATTCATCTACATATTCCACCAATTTTGTGGTCGGTACCTGACCATTTGAAGTTGCTTCCTGTATTTCTTTCTCCAGCTTCTCCACTTCTATGCTATCCGGAATCTGTTCCTCAGTTTCTGTTTCTGATGTAAATTGCTCCGAAGTTTGCTCGGTTTCTGTCTGTTGTGCATCTGTCTCACTTGTAAATGCTTCTGTATCTTGTGTTTCTTCCTGCTCTGTAACCACTGATGTTTCATCTTCTGATGCACTTACGGTTTCCAGATTCATAAAACAAATAGAAAAGATTAGAAGCCAGGAACATGCTATTTTCAAATATGTTTTCCAATTCTTATGCCTCATTTTTCACATCTTCCTTCCTGTTCTTCTGCTTCTCCATGAGTAATCCGCAAAGGCAGATAACTGAGCCAAAGAATAAGAACAAATAGCCTGCAACCGGACTATCATCACCTGTCTTTACCGGCGAACCATTATGAATAATATCCTTTGATCTTGGGGAAGATGGAACCGGGTTTTGATTTTTACCAGTTTGACCGGTATACGAGTTTTTGAATGAAACCTTCGATACTTTATCTCCATTTTCATTTTTGACCACTGTTACCGCCATCAGTTCATTATTGGAATCAAAGAATCCTTCAATCGTTACATCATAGGTTTTTGAATCATATGTATAATTTTCTTTATTCTCTGTTGCCTGGTACAGCTTGTAATGATATTCTCCTGCCTGTCCGACATTCATAATCAGCTCTGTAGAAGAATTGCCACTCATATTCCAGGTAAATGTTCTTCCATTGCTTCCCTCCGGCATTGGATTTTGTATCTGATCTGCTATTAAAACATAAGAGCCTGTTTTGTCAGCATCTACAGAATTGTTCGCTTCAAATATCTGTTCCACTGGTATTTTCACTGTTGTGTTTTTGCCAGCTGCCAGTACTGGTTTTTGAACACCCAGAAAGAATATCATGGACAGGAATATAACCATGGCTATTTTTGTTAAACGTGCTGTTCTCATGCTTCTCCCTCTCCTTCTTTCTTCTTGTTTCTTTTCTTTTCTATCTGTCTTGCTATCAGAATCAGTACAAGGACAATCAGGATAAACCATACAATAACTGGCACTTTTCCTACTGCATTTTTCAGTTCATCAATTCCTGTACCTACGTTTTTGGCTTTTTCTTTTTCCGGATATATCTGATCTGTTAAGCGTCCCACCAGGATATTTCTTCCATTTGTCATATCCGATGTACAGGTGGTCAGCAAAACCAGATGATCATCTTCCGTTATATTCATATCTCTTTTATATAAAACATTGTTCTCGATTTCCTGCAGATACTCCTGTTTCGCTTCTGGTGTGTCCAGACACACATTGAAAATCGTTTCATTATAGGCATCTACCTGCATCAATGCATAGAATTCGATTCCATGATCTTTTCCGTCAAAGAACAGATTTCCATATGGATGTTCGTTGAAATACTGTTCTTTTGTAAATTCACCGATATCTCCAAACATCATGTGTTTTTCCATATGGTGGCCATATATAATATTATCAAAATCCGAAAAATCCGGCTTATTTGCACAATGTAAAAAGATTGCTCCGCTTAAGGAATAGTTTCCTTCCGCATCTGTATTCATATAAGTATCATCATTGTCCGTCTGCACCAATGGATAATTGATATTTGTGTCATTCACTCGTATCCATCCAATCACATCCGAATTGATTTTCTGTAATTCTTCAAAAGATTTCGTACTCTTTTCAGTAGGAATATATGCTTCATAATTTTTTGCATCTGCAGTCTGATATACCTGATGGGAATCCCACAGCATATAACCGGAGAGAAACATAGCTGCAAGAATCAGTGATAATGCTATAAAATTTACAATATGGTCTAATCCTCTGATAATTCCTTTCAGCACTTTCTTCATCCGAAGCATATGTACAAGTTCCTTTCACCATTTCTGTTTCTTTTATATTTATCAAAGCTGGTTCATCTGACCAATTTGCTCGCAAAATTAGCAAAAAGGGATGCGGCGGAGCAACGCCGCACACATCCCCTTTCCTGGTTGCTATATTTTATTATTTCTGTAATCTTCTGCGTTTGAATCCTACAAAAGCGATCAGTGCTACACCGCAAAGTGCAATCATCAGAACGTATGGAAGAGTGTTCATGATGATACCAGTTACAGGTACATCGTTGTATGTATTGGTTACATCAACGGTATTCTGTTTCTGACCTAATTTTTCATTATTATTTACCGCTGTAAGTTCTGTGTTGTATGATGTTGCAGCAACAGGAGTCAGCTTAGTACCATTGATAGTGATTTCAGCACTACCTTTATAGTTTTTAGCTGCAGACTCTTTTACGCTAATTGTTGTTCCTACAGGAACACCAGTGAATTTCATGTTTGCATTTGCTTTCAGCTTGAATGTGTATGTTCCGCCTTCACCAAGCGTAACAGATTTTCCATTAGCATCTTTGATTCCGCCAAGTGTGTTTGCATCTGTTCCTTTCGGGAATGCAAAGGTTGCTGTGAAAACGAACTCATCGTCAGGAGTTGTTGCTGTACCATTTGCATTAATAACTGCTTTAGATACCTTCAAAGATCCATTATCCGGATAAGTCGGATCTGGATTTGTAGGATCTGTACCTGTACCAGCTTCCTGTACATAGGTGTTAGTGAATTTAAAATCATTATCATCTGTATTGCTAATGTCCACTTTACCAGTTGCAGTCTGTCCTGCATCATTCTTAGTCTTATTTACAACGATGTTAGAGATTTCAGGACCATTTTTTCCATCAGTAACATATACGTCCATCGTGTATTCAGCCTGTGACATGATCATTTTTTCATGATCACCATTTGTTACTGCCGGAGTTACTGTATCAGACTCTTTTACAGTATACTCATACTTACCGGCTTCTTGATATGTTGGAAATGTAATCTGACCTCTCTTAGATTTTGTTCCCGTTTCATCAGCTGTAAACGAAATCGTCGGCATCGTTACTACAGCATCTGTTGTAATGATACCAGTTCCTGTTTTAACCTGCTCTGCAGTAAAGCTAAATGTCTCAGCCTTTCCGACCTCAGTATTGTAGGTCTTAGTAATCCAAGCCTCTGTTGTCTTGACCCCAGGTGCCGCAAATGTTGGCATTGCCATTCCCATCGTCATGGCACCAGCAGCAACAACTGCGAGCACTTTTTTGAACATTTTGTTCATGCTCATAATGATTCCTCCCTTGTAGATAAAATATTATTTGTTTTTATTTGATTAACGGAGGAGGGGATTAGAGTCCTCTGGTCCGAATAACCGCAATCGCTTTTCCTTTGACATCTTTAATATTAATACAGCCATAGATTCTGCTGTCTGACGCTTCCGGTCTGTTATCACCCAGTACAAATATCTGACCTTCTCCAACAGTGATTGGAAAGTCAACTCCATTTTGAAACTGTGTGGTGTCAAAATAAATATCCTGTGAAATCTGCGTAGCGCCGTTAATCATCAAACCGTCTTTTGTTATATCTACGGTATCACCTGCGACTGCTACGACCCTGCCTGTGGTTGTTCTGCCATCTTTCTTAAATACTGCAATATCACCGGACACAAAACGCTTGTCCAGTCGATAATACATGACCAGATCACCATCTTTTATTGCTGGTTTCATAGATACGTCATTGATTCTCGCCATCCCGTACATAAATGTAAAAACAAGGATGACCGCCAAAATGATAAGAACAATCTTCAATAACAGCTGAAAGATATCTTCTCCCAGTGTCGTTTCCTGTCTGGGAAGCTGTTTCTCATTATTCTGTTCTTTCTCAACCTGCTTCTTTTTCATGTTTCATTCCTGCTTCATATCAACTTAGATAATCAAGGTATTCTTTTATGTACTGATTAAAGTATAGCACTTGTTTTTTGCAAAAATAATACAGAGAATAGGAAGATATTTTCACGTTTTGCTACAAAAAGTTTGTAGTTATCGGTTTTTCGCAAAAAAAGAAACCATACCGTAGAGATATAGTTTCTCTTTAAATTACAGTGTTTCTGCCATTTTGAATAAAACGATTCCATTTCTAACAGCCAGCATCTCAGCAGAATTCTTGAAATCAATGCCAGAAATATCTCTTATTTTTTTCAATCGCCCTGAAAGAGTACGATAATTTACATAGAGTTTTTCAGCTGCTTTATTCGCACTCTTATCACAGTCCAGATACGCCTGCAGCGTTTCAATCAGTTCTCCATCATGTTCTTTATCATACCAATATAATTTCACAAGTGACTCTGGCACATATTCCATCAGTTCATCACGATTTTTGATTTTTTCAAAAATCTGGAAAAAACCGAGCTTAGAAAAATCGGCTACCGATATATTCTTATCACCATAGAGATATCTGAGCATATCCATATAGTCTATGACTTTCTTTGAATCATTAAAAGATTTTTTCAAATCTCCATATCCATTAACAATACTTCCAATGCCAATCTGAAAATCCGTTGTCTTATTTCTGTGAAAAATCTGCTTCTGTACTGTCTGATATAATTTTTCCATTTCTTCCCGGAACCCTGCTTGTGTTTCCCCAGGCTTAATTTCATGAATACACACAATCTGATTCAAATTCCGGTAAATATGTTCGTCCGGAAGTAATCTCTGAATCTCGCCTTCTATCACTCCGATTTCTTCTAATTCTTCTTTTGTATAATAATCTTCGCTATTGCTTGAAATCGTATGAAAACTTACCACACAATATTGAGCTGTATCTTTCAATTTTAGCATTCTTGCAGCTTTACTCAATTCATCGCCCGTTAATAAACCATTAAGCAAGCTATATTCAATATCTCGTTGATATTTTTTTTCTATCTCATTTTTAGCATATGTTTCCATAAAACTATACTGTAAAGTAATAACAGCATTTTCCAATGCCATATAGTCCAGTATTGTTAATGGCATATTCACTTCCGTGACTACCAAATAAATTTCTGTTCGGCCTAACACATGTATTTTTGTAATATATTGCGTATGCTCTTTTCTCTGTTTTTTGTATTCAAATCTGGTAACAATATCCGGTTTATATTTCTCAACATTTTTCTCAAATACAAAATCAGACAGATCCTGCGTTGTGGACGCACAGCAAGTTAAGTTACTATAATATAACGCTACCGGATTATCAATCATGGAAGACAATAGAAACAAAATATTTTTAGTTGGATCTTCAAAATCCTCTCCATCCAATAACATGTTAGAAATATTGTCGTGTGTCAATTTGAAATAAATCAACCGTGCGATATTTTCATCATAGATCTGCAGAATAACATATTTTATAATACCCCAATAATACTCATCTTCCGAAATTTCTATCACTGGAATATTACGTTCCGAACAAAACTTTAATAAAATATCATAATAATTGACTTTCTGTACCATGTCCGGATGCTGCTTTATAATAAATCCACTGACCTGTTTCTTCTCCAGTTCATTCAAATGTTTCCGAAACTCTCTGTCCGTTTCTCCGAAATACACTTTCATATTTGTAAGAAGAAGCTCTCCTCCAGTCAGATATCTTTCCATATCTTCTATTTCGATAATTCGTATACCTTTAATTTCCTGATTCAGATTTTCTTTACATGTCACTAATCTCATATCAGGAAATTGTTTCGATTCTAATAATTGTTTTACCGTATAAGCCATTCAGCACCTCGTCAAATTCGTCTTTTGTTGTCTACTTTGGTTGTACCAGCATCTGATGTTGTGTTTTCAAAAGTGGCATAAGTATACAGTGTAATTATACCCCCCCCCCGAAATTTTCTGTCAATTTCTTCATGCGTATAAAATGCATATTTTATATAGATTCAAATAAAAAAGACAGCTCGCATCTTTGTCGAACTGTCCATTACTTCTTCAGGCTGCGGATAAAAGTCATAAAAATTTCTCTTTCCTTCTCATCCAAGCCATCCCAAATCTCAAGTATTTCTTTTTGCTCTTTTGTCAGATCCAATCTGCTTTCATCATCTGAAAAAAATTGTGCGATTGTAATTTCAAAAGCATCACATATTTTTTCCAGATTAGCCATCGTCGGCATACTCTTCTGATTCAGCATATTTCCCAGAGCCGTCTGCGTTATTCCTGTAAGCTGAGCTAACCTATATTTTGTATATCCTCGCTTCCGGCATAGTTCCGCAATTCTTAACGGAATATACTCTTCCACACACAAGTATATACACCTCTCTTCTAGTCTATGATACCAATATTGTACCTGTTGACCAGAAGATTTATTAGACATTTATTTATTGATTATATGCTCTTGTACACAAGACTATTCAAGTAAAAAAAATATAGCTGGACAGTCCACGATATTCAGTTGTTGCATATATTTATGATACTTTCTACGAGGAAATCTGTCAAATACATGTTGTTAAAAAATGATATTATAACTCAAAAAATCCTGATAGATAACTTTATCTATGCAGTTACCTATCAGGATGGGAATTTTATCTTACACCACGATCAGCTCCTCTCTCCGGCTTCTGTTGATATTGTCAGTATATATGAAGTTTTGGCTTTATCTTGTAGTTTGCGAATATCCGTATAAATAGAAAAAGCCCTTTGAGAAAAGGATTTCTCCTCTCCCAAAGGGTAGTTTAACTTTTACTTAGAATTATCTTTTTAATAACTAAGTTATAATTGCTATCATAATACAGTCCAAGTTCTCTACACATTCTATCGTTCACATTATCTAACGCTTTCTTATATTCTGCATACGTTGGAGACAGAACCATTAAATTAGGAATGAATATATCGTTATATCCTTTATTTTGTAACTCTTTCTGCATTTTTCTCTGTGCAATAAATGCTGGATGGTATTTCATTATACCGTTTTTCATTTTAGCACCTTTCCATACTTTTTCTTTTAGTCTTTCATATTCACTTTCACTCATATCACGATAATAGGCTATCATCTCATCTGCGGTTCTGGTTTCTTGTGCAATCCCACCTATCATCTTCGCACCTATTCCCATAATAAAAGGAACTTTCAATGTCGTTTCATCGCAATATTCTAATATATTATGTAGTGCCTGCTTCTGTTCCAGAGTCTTCAACCTTACATTAAGAAATGGTTTGAAATGACTTTTAAAATAATCTCCCCATTCTTTTCCCGGTAGCAAAGACTCAATTGCATTTTCAACGGTTTGATAATCAAGTGCCTCATTTGCTTTGTCTGCGTCACCATCATCTATAAATTGCTTCAAAGCTCAAGTTCTGAGTCTTTTAAAACTTTTTCCTGCACTTTTTCTTGATAAATACGAAGAAGAATACTTTTGTCGCCAGTTTCCAAAAGGCTCTGTATGTCTTTAATACTAATACCGAGTTTTCTATATACTGAAATCTTTTTTAAAGTTTCAACATCTTGTGCAGTATAGTTACGATAACCATTGTTATCTTTATCCACTGACAGCAATCCTTTTTCTTCATAATACTTAACTGCACGCTTTGTCATTCCAACCTCATTTATAATTTCATTTAATAACATCCGATGCACCTCCTTATGATTTATGTTGATAGTATAAGCGTATACGCTGCGTGCAGGTCAAGAGTTTTTCGTCTTTCTTCTAAAAATGGGCAATCCCGATTTCAGGACTGCCCATTCATTCTGCCAATTATGCGATTTTTTCTTGCTTGCACCGATTTCTGCATCAATTGATGTAAGTTTGATGTAAATCGCTGTTTTTTTAGTTTTTTATCAAATGAAGTACGTCCCGTCTATTCGGTAAAACGGTACATCTTTACATCATCTTAATAGAGCTTTGCACCTGCTGGAATATGGTCATCAACCATCAGAAGATGGAGCTTTTCTTCGCCTTCTTCTTCGTGGATAGCACTGAGGAGCATACCGCAAGAGTCAATGCCCATCATCGCTCTCGGTGGAAGATTTGTGATAGCGATAAGCGTCTTTCCAACCAGTTCTTCAGGCTCATAATAAGCGTGAATACCGCTTAAAATGGTTCTGTCTGTGCCTGTTCCGTCATCAAGCGTAAACTGTAACAGTTTCTTTGACTTCGGTACTGCAACACACTCTTTAACCTTTACTGCACGGAAATCTGACTTACTGAATGTATCAAAATCAACAAATTCCTCAAATAAAGGCTCTACCTTTACCTTAGAAAAATCAATCTTTTCAGACTCAGTTTTTACATTTTTTTCAGGTGCTTCAGAAGCTGTATTATTTACATCATTTTTCTTATTTACACCATCTAAGGACTTCATTGTCGGGAAGAGCAGCACGTCTCTGATTGCCTCAGCTCCTGTCAGAAGCATACACATACGGTCAATGCCGAATCCAATACCACCGGTCGGCGGCATACCGATCTCCAGTGCGTTCATGAAGTCTTCATCTGTTGTATTGGCTTCATCATCGCCCTGGGCAAGCAGTTCTTCCTGGGCTTTAAAACGTTCTCTCTGGTCGATCGGGTCATTCAGCTCAGAGTAAGCATTTGCCATCTCCCATCCATTCATGAAGAACTCGAAGCGCTCTACATATTCCGGATTCTCTGGCTTTTTCTTCGTCAGCGGCGAGATCTCAACCGGGTGGTCCATAACGAACGTCGGCTGAAGCAGATGCTCCTCTACAAACTCCTCAAAGAAGAGATTCAGGATATCACCTTTTTTATGTCTCTCTTCAAACTCAATATTATGCTCTTTTGCAAGTTCTCTTGCCTGCTCCAGAGTCTCAACTTCATTCCAGTCAACGCCTGCGTACTTCTTCACTGCGTCAACCATTGTGATACGCTCGAACGGCTTACCGAGATCCATCGGGATTCCCTTGTATACGATCTGTGTCGTTCCGAGCACTTCCTGTGCGACAAAACGATACAGGTTCTCTGTCAGATCCATCATGCCGTGGTAATCTGTAAATGCCTGGTAAAGCTCCATCAGAGTGAACTCCGGGTTATGTCTTGTATCAAGACCCTCATTACGGAATACACGTCCGATCTCATATACCTTCTCGAGTCCTCCGACGATCAGTCTCTTCAGGTACAGCTCCAGGGAAATACGAAGCTTCAGATCTTCGTTCAAGGCATTGAAATGTGTCTCGAACGGTCTTGCTGCTGCTCCACCTGCGTTCTGTACAAGCATTGGAGTCTCAACTTCCATGAATCCTTCTCCGCTTAAGTACTTGCGGATCGCACTGAGAATCTTGGAACGCTTGATAAAGGTATCTTTAGACTCTGTGTTCATGATCAGGTCTACATATCTCTGACGGTAACGGGTATCTACATCTGTCAGACCGTGGAACTTCTCCGGGAGGATCTGTAAGCTCTTGGAGAGGAGTGTCACTTTCTCTGCATGGATAGAAATCTCACCTGTTCTTGTTCTGAAAGCAAATCCTTCCACTCCGAAGATATCACCGATATCCGATTTTTTAAAATCAGCGTAAGACTCTGTTCCGATCGCATCTCTTGCAACGTATACCTGGATGTTTCCCTGTAAATCCTGGATATTGCAGAAAGATGCCTTGCCCATGACTCTCTTAAACATCATACGTCCTGCAATTGCCACATGGATCGGGCTTGCGTCCATGATATTTCTTCTCTCTTCGTAATCCTTTTTAAGAGCTTCTTTCGCCTGCTCCTCATCCATTCCCTCTACGTTCGGCTCCTGGCGGTCTTTTAACAGCTCACTCTCATGTGCCTCGTAAAGACCTTTCACCTCAAGCGAATGATGTGTCTGATCGAACTTTGTAATCTGGAACGGGTCTCTTCCGTTCTGCTGCAGCTCTGCAAGTTTCTCGCGGCGAACCTTCAGTAAGTGGTTAATATCCTGTTCCTGTGTCTGCTGTGCCAATCTCTTCACTCCCTTTTCTTTGTATTTTATTAGATATTTCTCTGGATAGAAAGTACTTTGTACTGCATAATTCCGGCCGGTGTTTCTACATCGACAATATCATCCTTGTGCGCGCCGATCAGAGCTTTTCCTACCGGAGACTCGTTGGAAATTTTTCCTTCCAGGCTGTTTGCTTCGGTGGAGCCAACGATCTGGAACTCGATTTCCTCGTCATACTCCAGATCCAGTACGTCTACTTTACATCCGATATTGATCTTATCGGAATCTACTTCGTCCTCAACAACAACCTCTGCGTTTTTCAGGATTTTTTCGATCTCTTCAATTCTTGCCTCGATGTCACGCTGCTCATCTTTTGCTGCATCGTACTCGGCGTTCTCGGAAAGGTCTCCCTGCTCTCTTGCTTCTTTGATTTTACCGGCAATTTCTCTACGTTTGTTTACTTTGAGGTCATGAAGCTCGTCCTCCAGTTTTTTCAGGCCGGCATAGGTAAGAATCGTTTTTTTCTGTTCCATTTTATACACCCTTTCTATCGTTTCTGTATCCAGTCATATCTGATTTTATTCTGTAAACTCTCCGGAAATGCGCTGTATTTTCAGTATTCCCGGTTGAAATAAGGATAGACTCCGCCTATCCTAACAATTAAAGTAGTATAAAGGATTGCCCACGGAATGTCAAGAAAAAAAGAAACGCAGGAAAGATTTTCTTTTTCACAAATCCTTCCTGCATCTTTCTCTTATTTTTCCTTTATTTTTCGGATGAGCTTCCTGTCAGTGCTTTCTTTTTCCAATTTCCTTTTTTATAGAAAATCAGCGTCAGAAGCGCACCCATGCACCAGCTTACCAGCATGGAAATCCAGAGTACCTGATATCGTCCGTTTGGCAGCTCCGGCGTTCTGGTCAGAAAGGCCAGACCGTATGCCAGCGGCACACGGATGACAACGGTAACAACCATCGAAATCCACATCGGGGTCATCGTATCGCCTGCTCCACGCATGACGCCGGAAAGCGACTGTGTTACTGCCATGGCAATATAGCCGACCGCAAGGATCTTCATCATATTGGCACTTAATGTTACGAGCTCTGTGGTATTCGTAAAGATTCCCATCAGATGATGGCCGAAAATAACAATTAAAAGGGTAATGGTCGTTGAGGTTCCGACAGCAATCAGTGTTCCCTGTTTTGCGCCCTGCTCTACGCGGTCCATACGGCGTGCGCCGACATTCTGACCGGCATACGTTGTCATCGCGGTACCAAACGAAAAGTTCGGCATCATTGCAAAGCCATCGACACGCATGATGATAACATTCGCGGCGATAACCATTTCACCGAAGCTGTTGGTCAGCGACTGTACGATAACCATCGCCATGGAGAAGATCGCCTGGGTAATACCGGACGGCAGGCCAAGGCGGATAATTTCCATCGAATACTGTTTTTTCATTTTCAGATATTTGGGTCTGAAATCAAAAATGTCGGTCATACGCATCAGACGCCACATGCAGAGTACTGCAGAAATTGCCTGCGCAATCACGGTCGCGTATGCAACTCCGGCAACGCCATGTGGAACTGGGAAACGAATACAATATCCAATACAATATTGATGACCGTTGCCACCAGCAGATAAATCAGCGCCGAAATCGAATCGCCGAGTCCGCGAAGGATACCACATAGAATGTTATAGTACGCACTGCCGGCACAGCCCACCATCAGGATCACCAGATACGATGTACACCAGTCGATGATGGAATCCGGTGTTTTCAGCATTTCCAGCAGCGGCCTTGAGAGGACGGCTCCCAGAATCATAATAATGATGGAAGAAATTGCTGTCAGCGTGACGCAGTTTCCGATCGTCATCGAAAGCTCTTTTCTTTGTTTTGCCCCAAAATACTGCGACACCATGACGCCGGCGCCGACGGAAATTCCGACGAACAGAACCAGAAGCAGGTTTAAGATCGGGCTGGCGCTTCCAACTGCCGCAAGCGCATTGTCCCCGACATATTTTCCGATCACAATACTGTCAACCGTGTTGTAGAGCTGCTGGGCAATGTTGCCGATCAGCATAGGGATTGTAAAAGCTACAATCTTTTCCCACGGCTTTCCCACCGTCATGTCGGACGGTGCGAAAAGTTCCTTCATAGTCATACACTACACTCCCTCTTTAGTGTTTTTTGTCCTAATACCTCTGTTTATCAGTATAGCACAGAAAAAGCACCCATGATATATCAATATTGGCATATCATAGGTACTTTTTTGACTTATTTTTTATCCTCGTTCCCACTCATTCAGCATCTGTTCCAGCGCCTGCAGGCTCTCCACCTGATTGATCGCCGCGCGCAGCTTTGCCGAGTGCGGAAAGCCTGCCGTATACCATGCAACATGCTTGCGCATCTCGCGGATGCCGATCGCGCCGCCCTTATATTCCACCTGCATCCGTGCATGGCGGAGCATCATTTCTTTTACCTCATGCTGGGTCGGCCTTGCAAGCGTTTCGCCTGTTTCCATATAATGAAGAATCTGTTTAAAAATCCACGGATTTCCTTCCGCGCCGCGTCCGATCATGATACCGTCACAGCCGGTCTGCTCCACCAGTGCCTCGGCACTCGCCGCATCTGTCACATCTCCGTTTCCGATAACCGGAATCGAGACTGCCTCTTTTACCCGGCGGATGATATCCCAGTCTGCTTTTCCGGAATAAAACTGCGCTCTCGTTCTTCCATGAACCGCAATTGCAGCCACTCCGCAGTCCTCGAGGATCTTCGCAATTTCCACAGCATTCGCCGATTCTTCGTTAAAGCCCTTTCGGATCTTTACGGTTACAGGCTTTTTCACTGCCTTTACCATGCTTGTCACGATTTCCCTCACCAGATGCGGATCCTTCATAAGGGCCGAGCCTTCGCCGTTATTGACAACCTTTGGCACCGGGCAGCCCATGTTAAAATCCAGAATATCAAACGGCCTTTCTTCGATCTGCGCGGCAATCTGCCCCAAAATCTCCGGATCACTGCCGAAAAGCTGCAGGGACACCGGATGCTCAACCGGATCGATCGTCATCAGATCCTCGGTATTTTTATTCTTATATAAAATTGCCTTCGCGCTCACCATTTCCATACAGATCAGGCCCGCGCCCTGCTCCTTGCACAGAACACGAAACGGCAGATCCGTCACCCCCGCCATCGGTGCAAGCACGAGTGGGTTTGGCATCTCCACGTTTCCGATTCTCAGTGGCGGCATCTTTTGCAGTGTACGTTTCTTATTTTCCATTCGGCTTCTCTCCGTCCTCTTCCATCAGCGCCTCCTCCGGCACCTCCTCACCGAGGAAGAAGACACGGTAATACAGCTCCAGGGATTCCAGCAGCTCCTTTTTTTCTTCCTGATACTGCTTAATCCGAAGCGCGCCGCCGATCTCGTCATACATCGCATCTGCGTCTACAGCCTCTGTCTCAAACTGCAGACTTCCGTCGCTGTCAAACCACATGGTAAAAATACCGCCGATTTCCACCGTAAACATAACACACATAACATGAAGCTCATCCTGCACAGACTGTGGCAGGGATGCAAAATCCTGGTTAAAATAATATTTCTGTTCGTATGCACTTGCTCCGCAGAGCACTACTTTTTCATTATCTGAATACATGATTTTTCCTTTCTCTTCCTTTTTCCGATCTCTCTATACGTAACTGTATAAGCCGCGCACCGAAACCTCGCCGGAATGCACCTCAACGATCGTTCCGTCCTCTTTTTGCACGCGCAGCTCACCGGTCGGCGTGATGCCAAGTGCAACGCCCTCGAACGGTTCCTTCGGATCGAGTACACGCACCGGCTGATCTTTGTTTGCAAGCACAGCCTCATATGCTTCCTTCAGCTCAGAGAGATCCCCTGCTTCCAGGAATTTTTCATAGTCCTCCTCAAATGCCTCCAGCACTGCTGCGACCACTTTCGCCCGGTTGACGGGATGACCCATTTCTATCGCCAGTGAGGTCGCAATCTCCGCGATTTCTTCCGGAAATTCCATCTGATTGACATTGATTCCGGTTCCGATGACAACATAATTGATATAATCAATCTGTGCGCTCATCTCTGTCAGGATACCACAGAGCTTTTTCCCATTCAGCACTGCGTCGTTCGGCCATTTGATTTTCGTATCGACACCGAGCGCTCTTTGCACACCCTGCACTACGGCAAGTCCCATTACAATCGTCAGCATCGGTGCTTTGGCCGGCTCAAGATCCGGGTACAGCAGAATCGACATCGAAACAGAGGTTCCCTCCGGCGATTTCCAGACTCTGCCGCGGCGGCCTTTTCCGGCAGTCTGCGTCTCGGCTGTTGTCAGGGTGCCGTTCGGCGCACCCTCTTCCGCCAACCGCTTCGCCCACGTGTTTGTCGAATCCACCTCGCGGCTATAATAAACCGTCTGTCCGACATATTTCGTATGCGTGCGGCTTTCCAGCTCATCCTTCGTTACGAGATCCGGCTCGTTTAACAGGCGGTATCCCTTATTCTGAACGGCTTCAATCTCGTATCCCTCTTCCTTCAACTGATTCATCATCTTCCATACTGCGGTGCGGGAAATCCCAAAATGTTCACACAGCTCCTGTCCGGAAACATTTTTCCCGGATTCCCGCAGAAGGCGCAGCGTCTCAGCTCTCTTATTTTCCAGCATATCGTATCTTCACACTCCCTGTGTCGCTTTCTAACTATAAGAAGCACGCTTTATGCATTTCGAAAAATCAACAGCAGCGCTGCGGAAGAGTTTTCCGCAGCGCTGCTGTGCGTGTTTCTTCGTTATTCTATTATACACAGTCTATTCCGGTTTTTCCACCCAAAACTTTATGCTCCGAGGGTCGCTGCCATAACTGCTTTGATCGTATGCATACGGTTCTCTGCTTCTTCGAATACTCTCGACTGCGCAGATTCAAACACCTCATCGGTTACTTCCATCTCGTTCAGGCCGTAGCGGTCGTGGATCTCTTTTCCAATCTTTGTTTTCAGATCGTGGAAGGACGGCAGACAGTGCAGGAATACGGCGGTATCTTTTGCATTTGCCATTGCTTCTTTTGTGACACGGTACGGAGTCAGATCGTGGATTCTCTCTTCCCATACGCTGTCCGGCTCACCCATAGATACCCAGACATCGGTGTAGATAACATCGGCATCTTTTGTTCCCTCTTTTACATCCTCGGTGAGGGTGATGGTTGCACCGCTCTCCTTTGCATACTCCTCACACTGAGCCACAAGCTCTGCGTTCGGGAAGTATTTCTTCGGTGCACAGGCCACAAAATCCATTCCCATCTTGGCAGATGCAATCATCAGGGAATTTCCCATATTGTAGCGGGCGTCGCCCATGTAAACGAGTTTGATGCCTTTTAAGTGGCCGAACTCTTCCTGGATTGTCAGCATATCGGCGAGCATCTGGGTCGGGTGGTACTCGTTCGTCAGTCCGTTCCATACCGGGACTTTGGAATATTTTGCCAGCTCTTCTACGATCTCCTGGCCGAATCCACGGTACTCGATTCCCTCATACATACCGGCAAGAACGCGGGCTGTATCTTTAATGCTCTCTTTTTTGCCGATCTGGGAACCGGTCGGATCCAGATACGTTGTTCCCATACCGAGATCGTGTGCAGCTACCTCGAAGGAACAGCGGGTTCTGGTGCTGGTTTTCTCAAAAATCAGCGCAACGTTTTTACCACGCAGGGTATCCACCGGAATGCCTTTCTTTTTCTTCTCCTTCAGCTCTGCGGACAGATCCAGCAGATAGGCAATCTCTTCCGGTGTAAAATCTTTCAATGTCAGAAAATCGCGTCCTTTTAAATCCATGGCTTGTTCCTCCTTATATCTGCATATGGTGTATTTTATTATTTCCTATACTGTGATGTTGGGTCAAAAAGTTTTTTGCCCCTTGGTTTCCTTGAATAGTCTCTATTATGAAACAGGCCTGTTCATCTGTCAAGAGGAAAATGTATATTTTTGCGTATTTTCTTTATATTATTCATATAATATGCATTTTTATGCACTTTAAAAACACTCTCTTTCCATTTTTCCCGTTATCACGCTGTCACCGGGGGCTCTTGTAACTGCGGACTTTTGTTCGCTGTCCATGAAAAATCTCCCACATCCGGCATCACGCTTTCTGTGGGAGAATTCTCTTTTTCTTATCGATTTATCTCTATTTTACTTCTGCACTTCTTTTCCTGCCGGCACTTTCTGTTCCTCCACAATACCTTTGAATGTGGTGGCCAGACTTGCCAGTCCCTGCAGATCGGACGGAACAACAATCTTTGTTGCCTTTCCATTTGCCAGAACACCGAGTGCCTCGAGGCTCTTTAAGGTAAGAACAGCATCGTCTGCACCGGCTTCTTTGATCGCGCGGATACCATCGGCATTTGCCTGCTGTACTTTGAGGATTGCCTCTGCCTGGCCTTCTGCCTCACGGATCCGTTTCTCTTTTTCTGCCTCTGCGCGAAGAATAGCCGCCTGTTTTTCAGCCTCTGCATCGAGGATGGCCGACTGTTTTTTACCTTCGGCAACAAGGATGGTCGATTTTTTCTCTCCTTCTGCAATCAGGATTGCTTCACGGCGTTCACGCTCTGCCTTCATCTGTTTCTCCATCGCTTCCTGGATGGCTGCCGGAGGCATAATGTTTTTCAGCTCGACACGGTTTACTTTAATTCCCCACGGATCGGTCGCGATATCAAGCGCAGCCTGCATCTTCGTGTTGATGATCTCACGGGATGTCAGCGTTTCATCGAGCTCCAGATCTCCGATGATGTTTCGAAGCGTTGTTGCCGTCAGGTTTTCAATTGCCATCAGCGGATTAACAACACCGTATGCAAACAGCTTCGGATCGGTAATCTGGAAAAATACAACGGTATCAATCTGCATCGTAACATTATCTTTTGTGATAACCGGCTGCGGCGGGAAATCCACCACCTGCTCTTTCAGGTTCACGCGAATCGCTACACGCTCGATAAACGGAACCTTGAAATGAAGACCTGTTGCCCAGGTGTCCTTGTATTTTCCAAGGCTCTCTACCACGTAAGCACTGGCCTGCGGTACAATTTTCACACACGATGCTGCGATAAACAATGCAACCACAAGAAGCAAAATCAATAAAATTCCTGCAACTCCTCCACCACTCATGTTTCATTTCCTCCTTCTTTTTCTTTGACCTTTACAATCAGCTTGACGCCTTCCACACGGAGCACCGTAACGACTGCATCCACGGGAATCGTACCTCCTTCGTTCTCTGTACGCGCAGTCCACATGTTTCCTCCAAGCGAAACCTTTCCGGTTCCCGCAAGATTGGAGATTTCTTCCGTCACGACTCCTTCCATGCCAACCACACGGTCCACGTTCGTCTTCAGTGTATCCTTATTCAGAAAGCGAACGGCGAGCGGACGTGTAAAAACAGAAGTACCAGCGATACAACAAGAAACAGTACAATCTGAATCACAATCCCGGCTCCGCACATGGCAGCGATCAAAGCAACAAGCGCCCCACCTGCAAACCAGATCGTCGCAAGACCAAGTGTTGCTGCCTCAATCACTAAAAAAACGACGAGTGCGATCAGCCAGTAAACCGGCAGGTAAGCTGTAATACCCATGCGTTTTTCCCCCTTTCTGAAAAAATTGGCTGTTGTATTCATCATACTATAATGATGAAAAAATAACAAGCAAAGTTAAAAACATTCAGAAAAAAGAAAGATTTGTCAGGAATCGTCTACAGACTGTCAATTCCAAGCCCGGACATGAAAACGAGGATTGCTGACAGAAAACCATATGCGTGAAGACGTAAAAATAATACGAGGGTGAAGCTTAATAGTTTCCAGAATACCGATTTGATTTGAACTACGTAATGCAGGCAATTCCATATCGTCAGAGTTTTTCGAACAAACGGATCTGACCCATATTGTTTCAGCAGCTTTCTGACCGCAGAAACATTTTTTCCTTCATATGTCATCTCTTCCTTCGCCAGATACATTGCACCAATCACCAGGTGAAACAGCATCAGGTCGCCATAATATACAGAACGTCAACCTTCTTTCACCACTCTTTCATTGTACGCCAGTACATGTTGTGATAAAATTATACAAATATCAGTTTTTGTAATTTTTTTAATATAATACAAACAAGCCACACATAACACTGTACGAAAGGATCACAGCAAATGAAAACTCCTAAAATTGATTTTGTGATTACATGGGTAGACGGGTCAGATCCTGTCTGGGACATGCAGCGGCAGGAAACCTTAAGAAAGCAGGGAATCTTTGTGGATGAATCTCTGGATAACAGTACCGCAAGATATCGCGACTGGGATATTTTGAAATACTGGTTCCGTGGTGTTGAAACATTTGCACCATGGGTCAACCAAATTCATTTTATAACCTATGGGCATCTGCCGAAATGGTTAAAGGAAGAGCATCCCAAACTGCATATTGTGCGGCACGAGGATTTTATTCCTGCGGAATTTCTTCCTACCTTTAGTTCCCATCCGATTGAGTGGAATTTTCATCGCATTGAATGGCTGACAGAAAATTTTGTTTATTTCAATGATGATATGTTTCTCATAAAAAAAGTTTCTCCGGAAGATTTTTTTAGAGACGAAAGACCTGTTGACATGCTTGCGCTTCAGCCAGATGTTGCAAATGCAGATGACCAGATTATGCCGTATGTCTATCTGAACAATGCGATGGTTCTCGCCAAATATTTCGATAAACGGGAAAATATGAAGAAACAGCCGGGCGCATATTTTCATCCCGGCTATCCGTTGATGTATTTCGGATATAATCTTCTGGAAATGGCATTTCCGCGGTTTACCGGATTTTATACCGTACACGGACCATCCCCGCTAAAAAAAGAGTCCTACCGTTTCTTCTGGAAAAACGAAGAAGAGCTTTTGCATCATGTCTGTTGCCATCCTTTCCGTCATAAAGAAGATATCAGCCAGTATGTTCTGCGGGAATATCAGAAGCTGAGCGGAAATTTTGTTCCAAAGAATATTCATAAATTCTGCCGATACTTTAATCTGCAGCCGGAAAACCCGGAGCTGGTAAAGACGATTACGAAGCAGAAGTCAAAATGTATTTGTATCAACGACAGCAACTTTGAAATCCCATATGAAAAAGTAAAACAGGAATTAAACCATGCATTTTCTATCCTGTTTCCGGAAAAATCACAGTTTGAGAAATAAAAAACTGTTTTTCTGTTCGTTCACGTGACAGATTATAAAGCAACATGTATTTTAATTAAAATTGTAATTTTTTACCTCAGATCTATTGACATGTGTGTGATTTTATTTCTATAATAATTTTGTAATAAAAAGAATTTTCACAAGAAAGGAAATTACTGACCTATGACTAAAACTTATAAAAAACCTGTTGTCTCTATCGACACCGGAATGGCAGAAGGCGTTTATGCGGCAAGCGGCCAAGGAACTCTGAATGTTACTTACCACGGCGTGTGGGATCGCTGGGGCACAAATGGCGGTAAAGGTCTTGCAATGGCAGACTGGTCAGGTATTAACGGAACGATCACATTGAACATTACGTTCAACGACACGGTTGATCAGGCGGAAACGGATGATGCATCTGTACAGGCATCCTGCTCCGGAAAGACTGCTACGTTTACCTTTGCCAGCACAGCATCAAATCCGCTGACGATTGGTATCCATTTAAATCACGGAACCAGCATCGACGATCTGAAGATGACCGGCTTCACCTACTCGGTAAGCTAAAAAGCAAACCTGCTCTAAAAACTTTGATAACTGTTCAGAGCCAGGTCTTGCGGTTGTTAGTGCTAAAATTACCGATTCATCTTCAGCAAGTTATCAAAAGAAAAAGCAATGAGGTGCGTCCCCATTGCTTTTTCTTTTTTTATCTTTAAAAATCCTTCTCCATCTCCGCGATCTCCGTTTCACCCACCACTTCGCACTTCTTATCCCGAATCGCATACACTCTCGTACAGATCCCGAGTACCGTAGGCCGATGTGTCGTTACAATGCAGGTTCGCGGATACGTATCCGTCATAATATTGTTCAGCACCTTCCGCTCTGTCGCCACATCAAGTGCTGAGGTTGCTTCATCCAGCAGCAAAATCGGTGATTTCCGAAGCAGTGCGCGCGCAATCGAAAGCCGCTGTGCCTGCCCTTCTGAAAATCCGCCGCCGCGTTCTTTCACCATACTCTCAATACCGTCTGGCAGTTTTTCCACAAAATCCCAGGCACATGCCAGTTTTAATGCTTCTATGATCTCCTCGTCTGTAGCTTCCGGCTTCACATTCCGCATATTTTCCGCTATTGTTCCCGAAAACATCGTGTTTCCCTGCGGCACGTAGGAAAACAGCTTTCGCGTAGACGGCGACAGGGCAAGCCTCTGCAATGGTTCCTCTCCTGCACCAATCCAGGCTTCCCCCTCCTGCGCACGCAGCAGGGACAAAATCAGGCGGAGCATGGTTGTTTTTCCCCCTCCCGATGGGCCAACCAGTGCAATAATCTCATGCGGCCACGCTTCCATCGAAGCATTCGAAAACACTTCCGTCCCTGTGTGATACGTATAGCAAAGATCCTGCATCTTAAGTCCGATACCTCCCGACTGATATTTCTCCGCAAACCGTTCTACTTCGCCATCCGCACTGTAATCCTCCTGCGGCATCTCTACGATATCCATCAGACGGCCGGCTGAAATGCCGAGCGATATTGCCGACGGCACAAGGCTTACCAAAGAGTTGACCGCACCAGTCAGCGTACCGGAAAGGGACAGAAACATGGTCATCGTTCCATAGGAAATTGCCCCGCTCCAGACACGGTAAATTCCCCAGCCATAGCAGCTGTAGGAAACAACGTAGCTGATCAGCGTCATCAGAAGTGATGTTGCAATGGACATTTTCTGGAAATCGAGCCGCATTTTGATATAGTCCTGCTGCAGATTTTTCAAACGATTTACATAAAAACGGATCATATCGAATGCCTTAATCGTCTGAATGTTGGAAAATGCCTCCTGGTTGAAGCCGTACAGCTTCGCGCTCATCTGTGCGCTCCGCTGATTGTTGTTTGTCATACGCCGCAGCAGCGGGCGCGACAGCAGGGCGCTGAACGGGATTCCGAGCAATGCAAAGACCGCAAATGTCGGATCGTAATGAACAACAACTGCCAGTGCACTGATAAATTTTACCGTGTAAATCACAAGATTCGGCAGCCAGTTCAGGATACCGCCGGAAATGTTCGATGCGTCCGAGCTCCAGCGTGTAACCAGATCGCCCGTGTGATAAGTGGTTAAGGATTCCCAGTCCGTCACCAGAATTTTTTCAAAAATGTCATTCTGGATTTCCCGGTCTACTTTCAGGTTAATCATCGTCGAGGCATAACTGGTCGCCTGGGAAATCAGGGTATTTCCAAAGGAAAATCCTATCATCAGCGCAAAGGTCTGAATCAGCTTTCCTGTCTGGTGGCCTGTGATGATATCGACAAGATCCTTTGAGATCACACTCGATGCCAGTGAAACACCGGTTCCGAAAATGCCAAGCGCCGTATAAAAAAGCATGGCTTTCCAGTACCTTCTGGCGTACTGAAAAATCCAGCGAAATTCCTTCCACATCTTCTGCAGCATTTCTGCCTGAAGGTATTTCCCTATCTTCTGCCGAAGCTCCTTCATGATTCATCCTCCTGCGCCTGTTCCTTTGGAATCCTTTTTTTCATATTTTTCATACAATCGTCCGATCCTGCTTTCTGCCTTTTTTCATCCTCCTCGATCTGCCGCTGTATCGTTTCCGCCGCTGTGTCATTCTTTGTGCATCGCAGGAAGTAAACTGGCTTTTCCTTTGCAACCGCTTCTGCGAATTTTAAATTTTTTACCATCAGCTCTGCGGTCCAGGGTGGGGAAATCATGCGCTGCATCACGCGGAGCGTTTTCTGTTCTTCTGTCAGAGAAACCAGTTCTTCCGACGGCGCCTTTTCCAACAGTACAATTCCACCCAGCTCTTTTTTCTCCGTCGTAAAGATTTTTGATGTTCCGCACCACGGGATGCCATAGACAACGAATTTCTCTCCCTCTTTTCCGATCAGGTTCAGATCCCCGTTCAGAAACGGTGTCGCAAACAATTTTTTCCAGAGTGCCGTGTGGGTTGATTTTCCCATCCCCGACGGACCGGAAAACAGCCAGGCTTTTTCAAGATACAAAAGGGATGCCGAATGCAGTGCAAACATTCCCCTTCGCTGCGCCAGAAACAGAAATACCGGGCGGATTGCAAGGAAAAGGGAATCCTGCTCTTCCTCGTTGATAGGGCAGCGATAATAAATCCGCGCATAACTGCCGTCTTCTTTCATCCAGATTTCGTAAATATTCTTCAGTGTATCGAACCGGAAAACATAGCCCTCCTCCCAGATGGCAACCGTCAGATCCCTGTTGCGGATCAGAATGGTTCCGTTCTGACGGCTCCCTGGCAGACGTTCTGCCAGTTCTAGGATAAGATCCGGGATTGCTTTCTCCGGATTTCCACCATCTGTCATGCGAAATGCATCAAACTGCTTCGGAATGCATCCTTTTTCTCCATAGACTTCGATTTTTATTCCCGCAATATGCAGCCGCCCCTCACAGCTTCCCTTCGGACAGCCCAGTTCCCGGCGCACAGCGCCAAATACAAGCAGTTCCTGTACAAATGCCTCTATATCCTTCGCCAGTTCTCCCTGCTCCTCTTTTGGGATCTCATAATATGCGGCCATCTTGTCTGTCAGTGCTTCCACCGTCTGCGGCTGTTCCAGCATCTCCCATAACCTCAGAGCCGTTTCATTCAGTTCCATTCCACGCTTCTGGTCTGCAATTTTCTGTCCATAGGGCAAAAGATAAACGGTTTTTCCGATTTTCTGCAGCAGATATCCTTCCTGTCTTCTGATTCTCATTTTTTGTTCCTTTCTGTCTTTTCGCTCCGGAAAAGAGATGCTATAATAAATCTATCTTTTTTTCAGAACGGAGTTTCCATATGTATACCTACGACATTGAACAGCTCTTAAAAGACGGCTCCGCGATCCGGCTGAAGCCGCAGGGCTACAGCATGTATCCGCTTTTTCATCCCGGACGGGATGAGGCCGTCATTGAGGCGTATCCGATTCATCTTCTCCGCCGCGGCGATGTCATTCTTTACCGCCGTGAACAGAGCATTCTTGTGCTTCACCGGATCTGCCGCATTACTTCGGATGGCTTTTATCTGGTCGGGGACAACCAGACCGAAATTGAAGGACCGCTCCGCCCGGATCAGATCCGTGGGAAGATGACCGGTGTTGTGCGCAACGGGAAATCGTTTTCTGTCTCTCATCCGGTCTACCGCATGCTTTCCTCTCTCTGGCTGTTCCTGCGCCCCATCCGCCCGTTTTTCTGGCGTATCATGGCACTTTTTCGCAAAATTTCTTCCGGGCGGTAAGCCTGCAAATGACAGGCTGCCGCAAAAAATCATCTGCTTCCGCTTCTTTTCATTCCCCGCACCATTTTCACAATACTCTGGAGTCTCCAGCCTCTTTCAAAGAACACACCATTTAGTGCCAGCGGCACCAGAATACAGAGGACAAAACAGAAGATAAATGGTATCATTCCACCGTTTCCATAGATCAGCGGTATGATCCTTCGCGTCACTGCAACTTCCAGGATCATCACCGCAGTGTATTCGCCCAGATCCCTCGCATAACGTATGGCTTCCTCTTTCATTTCCAGAAAATCCCGGAAAAAAATAACGTATCGATAGCAGATCTGCAGCAGATAGGAAAGTAAGGTTCCAAGAAGGACTCCTGTCATGCCATATGGTCTTACAAGAGCAAGCGATACGACCAGATTCAGAATCGCACTTGATGCGCCTGCATTTTTTTCTTTTTCAAACAGTCCTGTTACCCCCATCATAAGACTGAGCGGCAGTCCCATGATTTTGATCAGCAGCACCACAATACAAAGCACTGCTGTTCCCCATCCAAGCTCATACGCGGGACTCAGCCAGATATCGCAGATAAACGGAGTAATCAGTGAAAAAAGTCCGGCTGCCACGACGGAAGAAATACAGAAGAACACAAAGGTCAGCTGCCGCAGAATTTCATAGTTCCGCCGATAATTCTTTTCGGTAAAGTAATCCCCGATGGTCGGCTGAATCGTGTTGGCCAGAATCGTAAGAATATTGATAATCGCCTGCGTAATCATGCTGTAGTTCGCATACCGTCCTACTGTACCGACGCCGATGAACCCGGAAATAATCAGGTTATCGGTACAGTTCAGCATTTTGTCCGAAACCCTGGAGATAAACACGTTTTTCAGATCCTTTAAGATCAGCTCCTTAAAGAAAGAGGAACCTTTTTCTTTCCGCAGCTGATGAAGAAACGGATATTTCCGTTCCACATACCAGTTAATCCAGATGTTCAGCATCACCTCTGTCACAATCCCAATGCCAAGTGCCGGAAGATAATTCTGTTGATATGTCACAAGAAGAATAATCGCCAGATAGCTTACAACATTTAAAATCAGGCCGGCGATACTCGCAATGTATTCCTTCTGGTCTGCAATTAAAAGCGATTTTCGATCGGTGAGCAGATAGGAAAGTACCGTGCGAATCAGCCACATAGCGTACAAGATCCGAATATACGTCAGGGAGTAGCTGTTGTTTTTCATAAACAGATGAATCAGCGGAAGCAGCAGCATTCCTGCCGTGAATACAATCACCGCAAAAATACGGTACGCCTTCCGGTACAGGTTCATCAGCGATGCAATCTCATGCTCATCCTTCCTTGCAAGTGCTCCGTACAGATGATAAACAATGGCTGTCGAAATGCCGAGCTCTGTCACGGACAGGATGTTGATAACATTGGAAATGACTCCGTTCATGCCGACAAGTTCCGCACCCATATACAGATTCATCGCCCGCTGGCTGAAAAATCCAAGAATCAGGAGTGCAAACTGCGAAAACATACTGAAAAAGCTGTTTCGAAATAGATTTTTAATCCGCATGATGTCCTCCTTTTCTTTGTTATGTACTCTCATTACTTTTTTCTGCTGTTTTTCTGGTTTTTACTGTTTCGAAATGGTATGATGGAATGATACGGCACCGTTTTTACAGAAAACCAGGCGATCAAAAATGTTTTTGCCATTAGAGTGTGTCTGAAAAAAGTTTGCAGATTGCGGAAATGATTTTTCAGACGCGCTCTGGTTTATATCTGCCTGATCAGAAAGGATTTTTATGAAAAAAAGAGCTTTTTCCCGTATTTTATTCTCGCTTCTGCTCCTGTTGTTTCTCATCCTGTTTGCTTTTCTTTGCATCTGCGCTTTTTATCATGTCAGTTATACACCGGAAGCGTGTACGGAATCCGCAGATGAATTGTCCAATCCGTATATCGGATTTTATTCGATGTACGGCTATGTTCTCGGAAACGATACACTCTCCAATCTTCCCGACCCGGATTCCAATCCCGAAGAGACACCCGGACTTGTAATGCTGGAGCTGAATCTGCGCCGGTTTGCCGATCAGGATCTTTCCGATCCGGCACTTGCACAGCTTGACACGATTTTGTCCTCCTGGCAGAAACACGGAAATTCGATGATTCTGCGCTTTCTGTACGACTGGGACGGCAAAGCGAAAGATTCGGAACCGCAAAGCCTCGACCAGATTCTGCGCCACATGGATCAGACCGCCGCGATTGTGAACCGTTACACGGACAGTGTTTTTCTGATCCAGGGTATTTTTGTCGGCAACTGCGGAGAGATGAATGGCTCCGACCATCTGTCCGATGAAGACTGCTCCATTCTGATGCAGCATCTGGCAGACGTGATCGATCCTTCGATTTTTCTGTCCGTCCGCACACCGGTACAGCGACGGAAGATTCTGAACTCGGCAGAACTGCCTTCCGCAGAAACTGCTTTTGACGGCTCACTTTCCTCCCGCCTCGGGCTTTTCAATGACGGAATGCTCGGAACAGCAAACGACACCGGCACATACGGAGATACGCCTGCCTCTGCGGATGCTTACCGCTCTGCCTGGATGCGCGAGGATGAGCTGGACTTTCAGAACAGGCTCTGCAATTTCGTCCCAAACGGCGGCGAGGTGATTCTCGACAATCCCTTCAATGACCTTGCCCATGCCCTTTCAGATCTCTCCCTGATGCATGTTTCTTATTTGAATTCGGAGCATGATCCGGCAGTTCTGGATAAGTGGAAAAATTCGGTTTACCACGATGAAGCTTCGGTTTTTGACGGTATCTCCGGCTACGACTACATTGCACGCCACATGGGTTACCGCTATGTGGTTCGCAACACTGCCCTGCATCAGTCCCGGCTGAACATAGAACTTGAAAATGTCGGCTTTTCCGTCGGCTACCGCAGACTTGACGTAAAAATCACCCTGGTTTCCGATGACGGCAGGATTTTCTCCTTCCCACTTTCCGGGGATTCCAGATTCTGGCTCCCCAAAAATACCTCAGAGCTTTCGGTTTCACTTCCGTTCCGTGAACTGGAAAAGGGAATCTATACGGTATATTTTCGGATGACCGATCCGTCACTTTGGCGGGAAATCCAGCCTGCCAACACGTTTTCCCATGATTCTTACGGATTCCGGCTCGGAACACTGAAGCTGGAAAAGTTGCTCTGATACGTGCCCAGAAACACACGCCCGCTTTCCGCATTCTGATTGGCGAACAGGAGCGGACGCCCATCCCGCCTGCGGTATAATGCCAGAAACATTTTTTTTGGTTCTGCCACCGCAGGCAGTTTGATTTGCCGGCAAAGTATGGTGGTATCTCCACTGTGCCAGGCTCTGGCATCGGTATGGATCCTGTATTTTTCCGGCTTTTTGTTCTCCTCTTCTATCTCCAGGAAACAGTCGGCTTCTTCCGTCAGCCCGGCAAATCCGTGGTTTTCCAGGGTAATCCGCATCAAGCTCATCTGACCGGAAGAATCTTCCCCCATTTTCCACATGCGATTCTCTTTTTCTGAAAGAATTTCCACATTTTCCACTACAAACCGGTAACCAAGACGTTTTCCCACAGCTTCGAAGCCGGATACACCGTTTATGGTTTCTTTTTTCCATTGTTCCAGCAGCTGCAGGTCATACGTACTGTTCAGATAGGAAATGTGCATCTTTTCCAGATCCCTGATTGCTTCCTCTGCCGAAACATTCTCTTCTCCGGCTGCACGCTGTACTGCCTCGCCGCCGCAAAAACGGCCGCGCATTGCCGTTCTCTGCCAGTCAAGTTCCGCCCCACGGCTCTGCGGCTCCTGCTCCGGTGTTTCCATCGCCAGAGTACCGTATGTACCAAGATCGGTTTCCGATCCGAACATCCCATCGTTATACAGAGTCAGATATTTTTTCTCTTCTTCTGTAAAGTTTCTTGCCAGCTCCCGCCACTGGGAGGGTCTGCGCACCGCAAGCGGACAGGCGCCTTCCAGCGCATCTTGCATAGTCCGAACCAGCGTCCGGAACCCGTCCGGTGTCAGATACCGGGATCCATGCATTTCTCCCCAGTTTCCGATCAGGATTCCCTGCACAACATAGATATCTTCCGAAAATTCCCGGATTGCCGCGCCAAGCTGCCGCATATGTTCCTGTACGGTTTTGATGCTGCCCGGCTCGCGTTCCAATCCTTTTCCTTCCAGATCATAGGCAAACCGAAGGATCATTCCCTTCTTTTGGTCCCGGAAAAATGCGAGAATTTTCCGCACCCACGCCATCGACTCCTGTGGGATCCTGCCGGTTCGAAATGCTCCGATCCCAATCCGCAGAAGTACAAGCTCTTCTTCCTTACAGGCAAGATACAGGGGTTCGTCTGTTTTTGCCGCATCAAACGTATACAAATGGTACCAGCCGCAGCCCGGATTCTGTACCGCACCTTTACACTCTGCAAAATCTGCCCGAGAGAACGCGGGATCACTCGCCGGTTCGCTCTGTGCTGTTTTCTGCTTTTTCAGAAAACGGTTCCATTTTTCTTTCCACATCTTTTCGCCCTGCTCCCGCATCCATCTTTAAAACCTTACACCGGAAAATCACGGCCAGTACGCTGTAGAACATCCGCGTCATATACCAGATGGGTTTCAGCCCGGAATGCATGCTTGTTCCCGAGGTCCGGATATGCATGACTGCCGGAATTTCAACCACTTTAAAATCAAGCAGCATCATCTGTGTGATCATGTTGGTATCCGGATATTTGTCATCAAAATGATTGTATTTTGAATAATAAAGCACTGCCTTGCGGCTGAGCCCCTGCAGTCCTGTCGTCGGATCTGCAATCCATCTTCCCGTCGCGATGTGCAGCATACGCCGGAACAGGCGGAATGCCAGCTTTTTTGCAAAGCCTACCGAAAACTCTGCGCTTCCATCCATAAAACGGGATCCCAGCACAATATCCGGTGTTCTTCCGTCTGTATCTTTTTCTTTCAGTTTTTCATAAATTTTTCGAATGTTGCATACATCATGCTGACCGTCCGCATCCATCTGGATCACGTACCGGTAGCCCCTGCGGATCGCATATTTATAGCCAAGCTGCAGACCGCTTCCGTAACCGAGATTGAAAACATGCGTTACTACCGCATAGCCGCGCTGTTTTACCATCCAGATTGTGTTATCGGAGGACGCATCGTTCATAACCAGTACATCTACCAGCTCCGCGATCTCCGGCTGTGCCAGCTGATCCATCACTTTTCCTATGTTTTTTTCTTCGTTGTATGCCGGAATAATCAGTAATACTTCTTTCTGCTCCATAGTTCCCGCCTCACTTCATCAGATCCAGCAGCCGCCAAATTTCCTCTGTCTGTCCGTTCCCTTTCTGTTTTGCTGCCGCCACAATCCGCTCTTTTTTTTCGGTATCATCGATCAGTTCTTCTATTTTCCGGGCAATGCCTCCTGGGTCAGCAAGCAGAGCAGACCATCGACTCCATCCTCTATCTGCTCACGGTTTCCTGCACAGTCTGACGCAATCACGGCACAGCCAAGCGCCTGGGCCTCCTGAATGGCAATGCTTTTCCCCTCAAACCGTGTCGCATGTACATAGAGATCACACTGTGCATAGTAGGGAAACGGATTTTCCTTTATGCCAAGCAGAATAAAGTCCTTCTGCAGTCTGAGCTCTGCAATCTGTTTTTCAAGAGCCTTCCGTTCTGGACCTTCGCCCACAACATACCACCGCGCCTTGTATCCGGCATCTCTGATCTGTTTCATTGCCAGAATGGCGATATCATATGCTTTCTGGTGTGCCAGCCTTCCAACCGTTAAAATACGGACACCGTCATAAGAATCCGAAAAGCCACCCGGCTTTTTAGCCTCTCTCTCGATCCGCTCTCTGTCTATGATATTGTGAAAAACCTGCACTTTTTCTTCATACTCCGGGTAAAACTCCAGGAAATGGCGGCGTGTCTCCCCGGAAACCGTATAGATAACATCCATTTTCTCGTAGCAGTCGCGGTCCATTTCCCGTGTATATCCGGAATCGCCGTAAGCAATATGGACAAATGCAGCTTTTTTCTTTGCATTCACGTGATCCGCAACGTAATAAGCAGAGCCGCCTTCCAGATAAGCAGCCGCCAGATCAAAGGTTTCATCCAGCCGGTCTGCCCCGTCCGAAAGGACTCTCCAGAGCAGTTTATCCGGCTGAATTTTCCCCGCCTTCTTCATCACGCGCAGATTCTTCATCAGATACCTGATTTTTTCCATGGTGTGTCCGTGCCGGAACAATGCCATCACCGATGTCTGCAGCAGTTTTCGCCGTCCTGCACCGGAGAGTACGGAATCCTCACAGATCCTTTTGTTTTTTATATGAACTTCCGGCGGCACCCTTGAAATCATTTCCCCCTGTCCCAGCAGTACATACAGCGAAATTTCATATTTCTCTGTATCCAGATGGTTCAGAAGCTCCAGCAAAGCGGTTTCTGCTCCTGCACGGCCAAGCGTATTGATTACAAACAGTATTTTTTTCATAAGTCTCTTGCCTGCTTTCCTGTCAGACGTTCCAGCTCTTTTATGATTCTCTCATTCTCCTGGTTCAGCAAAGAAACCTGCATTGCCAGTTCCTGATTTTTCATCAGCAGAGAAGAAATCTGTATTGTCATCTGATACATGCCCCACACGACAAGGAACCCGGTAAGCAGCAGCACCGCCAGACTTCCCAGACTTAAGCGGCTGCTCCAGCCGGAGAACTTCGGAACCGCACCGCTTAAGATTGCCGCAAGGCCAAGCAGCTCCCAGGTAACCGCCAGATTTATCGTCAGTTTCTTTTTCGCATGCAGCACAAACGTCACTGCCATAATCCCAAGCCCTGCCAGGATCACACAAACCTTTATAATTGTCGCTGTACTCATCGTTTCATCTCTTCCTTCTGTTTCTGCTCTTCTGCCCTCTGAAATACCAGACCGGACGGGCGCTTTCCTTTCCCGTGCCTGATCAGATTTCCGCGGCAGAAAACGTGCGCATCCATATTTTTTTCCACCCATCGCAGTCTCACAAACGCCACGCTCCATCCTGCAAACGATCCTGCTATGACCCCAGCCCCATACCAGACGGCCGGCAGATGGGTAGCAATCAGGCTGCCGATCCAGGTGACAAGACAGAACACAATCGCCGTCAGGATTGCGCCGGTCAGGTCATCGAAATAATACAGAAAAATGATTTCCGCATACATAAGGAACAGAATAAAATATCCAACTGCAAGGGACGGATAAATTTTCATGGTCATGCCGGAAAAGCCTTCTTGCGGCAGGAAAATCACGCAAATCAGATATATCACAACGGAAATCATAAACTGAAGGCGTGCAAGCGTCATCAACTCACTGGAAAGCTGGCGGAACATACGCTTTTTTGCATTTTCGATATCGTCTCCCTTTCCGCCAATCACCGCCTCGGAATACAGCTTGTATTTCTCATGGAAACGCATTTCAACGCGCGCAATGAAAATAATCGATGCCGAGAGATTGGTAAACATGGCAAGGCAGGAAGCCATGTCATATGGCTGATTGCAGACAAAGCTCTTTACCAGCTCCATCCGCATATCGGTTGTCCAGAACACAAAGTTATGGATATACAGCCCCAGAATATACAGAAAATTCGAAAAAATCAGTTTCCAGTATTTTCTGAAATACTGCAGCACCGGCCGGTAGCGGTTACTGTTTTTGACAAAATACCGCCGGATCAGGGCGTTTTCCAGTGTTGCCGTCACAAAAAATCCAACCGTCAGGGAAAATAGCATGCTGCGCGTCGTTTCCCATTTCATGAGGAAATGCAGAATCAATGCCAGGACAAATGCAACCAGCATTCCAAAGAAGAAATACTGTGAAATCCTCTGATAATCCTTACAGATGGAAAGATAAATCATGGAATAGAAAACCAGCACCAGGCTGATATAGCCACAGAAACTGCAAAATACATACGCCGTTGACACCTTCCCGACAAAATGCTCCCACAGACAGAACGGAATGCCGACCAGACAGCTCAATCCGATATTCAGAAGCATTCCGATCTGATAGCACGGCAGGATGTCCTGATACCGTTCCTCGTAGATCACGTCGGACATATAACGGGACAGCACCGCATTAAACGGTGATGCCGTCAGTAACGCAAAAATAAAGATATAGAGAATCGTACAGGAAAACAGCTCACGCGTGGCATAGCCGACACTGGAAAATTCAAGCAGCTCTTCCATTAAGATCAGATTGAGAATGACAACCATCATCGGCGCAATCGTTACAACGGTACTGTAGGAGAATCCAATCAGGTTTGTCGTAATGGTATTTTTTTCAAAAATCCGATTCAGGCGAACGCCGATTCCTGCCATGCCATCTATCCCCTTTCCACCTTGCGGTGTTTATTTTATTTCTGTTTTTCCGGCAGCTTTACCGGTTCCTCCTGCCATTTCTGGCCCATCTGCTCCGCAAAATCGCGGTAAATCTCCCAGTATGTTTTCTGCATATATTCCACACGGTATTTCTGCATAACACGGCGGTATCCGGTTTCTCCCATTTCGAGGCGTTTTTTCTCACCGGCCGCCATATCCAGCATTGCCTGTGCGATTTCTTCTATATTCATGATATGCGTAACTATTCCGGCTGCGCCGAAATCATCGCTCTCACCGTAGATCAGACCATAGCAGTTTCCGACATCTGTCGCAATAACCGGCTTGTGTGCCGCATAGCTCTCCAGAATCGTCAGCGGCTGGCCTTCGCTGATGCTGGTCAAAATCGTCACATCCATTCTTCCCAGATAATCCCGGATATTGATTCTTCCGGTAAATACCACGTCCGGAACTTCCAGATCCGATACGAGCTGGAAGCATTCCTCGGCATACTCCCGGTCCTCCTCCCATGGTCCCATGATCCAGAGCTTCAGTCTTCTGTCGCGCTCTTTTGCAAAGGCAAATGCCTGGATCATCGTTTTCACATCCTTGATGGGTGTGACACGAAGAACTGCACCGATGTTCACCATTCCCGTATCCTCTTCGGTCTTTCCCGGGATATTCTGAAGATTTTCCACACGGATTCCATTCGGTGTGACCATCGTCTTTTCCACCGGACAGCCAAGCTCAACCTGCAGCTCCCGCGCGTGCTCAAACAGGGAGGTAATCAGAGTTCCCTCGTTGTACGCCAGCTTTGACATTTTCCGGAACTGGTCAATCCAGATATTTTTGTAGATTCCCGCAACCCACTTCGCTTTAATCAGCTCCTCCTCGCGTTCCCGGGTGTAAATACCGTGTTCCGAAATCAGGAGACGGCTTCCATAGAAATGCTTTGCCATGGCGCCAAGCACGCCGGCATAGCCGGTTGCAACGCAGTGATAAAGATCCGCCTCGGGAGCTCGGTCTGCATTGTGAGAAACAGCGGCAGATAGATGGAGCGCATAGTCCATAAAAAGTCAGAGAAAACGATCTGGCTGTATTTCAGGTTGTAGCACTCTTTCACGGCATTCAGAAAATCCTCTCCCATCAGGAGCGCATTCAGGGAAACATCTTCTTTCCGGAACAGATCAAACAGGACATTCCACTCGATATCCTGATCAAGAAGCAGACTTCGAAGTGCCTGATACTGCTCTTTCTTCAGCCGATGTTTATGTCGTTTTTTACTTCCGCCCCAGTCCACATCGTCCAGATAGAGTTCATAGACGGCGGAGACATTTTGGGGCAGCTCATACGCATACTTTCCGCGCTGGGAACGGTTTGCCGCAATGGCGAGGATGATAAATTCTGTTTTTGGGAAAAGCTGGATCAGACTGTGTACCCAGCTGGAAACACCGCCTACCACAAAGGGATAGCAGCCCTCCGCTACCATACAGACTTTCATTCGTTTTTCACCCCCTCTTCATAGTAATACCGCCGGTCGGATGCACGAAGTGTAATCGTTACTTCACTCTTTTCCGCGCGGATCAGCCATGCAGAATCCTCCAGCTTTTCTGCCGTTCCGCCCGTGACCTTTTCAACGCTTTCATTGTGTGTCCGAATCACATAGTACGCAGTTTTCTCTGTTCCCGTGGTCTTTAAGGTGATGGTGTCGCCCTCTCTTTCGTCCTCGTAGCGTAAGTTCAGGAAGGTGCGGATTCTGGAATCGCAGGTGGAAACCGTGGTACCGTCAAATCCGGAAAATGGCTGCCAGTAGGTTCCGAGGTTGGAGGCAAATTCTTTGACGATTTTTTCCCAGCGGTCCTCCTCTGTTTTCGGATAAATCACTCTGCTTAAATCCAGCTCTACACTGGCATAGCCGAGCGCACTTTCAATACTCTTCATTTTCATCCAGGAACGATAGGTAAAACGTCCGGTATCTTCCGTGACAATTTTCTGCTGTGTCGTCTGTGCATCCAGGTAGCTGACCAGATCGCCAGCCGTATCTTTGCTCTTAACTACGGTGCGGACACTCCCAAGAGCAGACTGCTGTAAAGCTGTTTCCATCTCCTGTTCACTCAGGTTTCCACTGAAAAAGGAGGAAAAGTAAAAATCCGAAAGATTTTTCTGCATGAAGCTCTGATCTTCGTCTAATTTTTCCTTTACGGATGTTTCGGATTCTGTAAAACCGGAAAGTCCCATCTCGCCTTTTTCTTCGTTGAGCAGCTTCGCATAATAATGCAGCAGCTCGCCATCTGCTTCTGCCGGAGCATCATAATCCAGTTTTGGTGCCACCATACAGGTAAGACCGAAATGATTTTTTCTATAGATTGCTGCAATCGACGGCCAGACAATATCGCGGTTAACACCTTTTGTTCCGTTTCCGTAAATCTCCTGCATTTTGTCCGTATTTTCCTCCGCAAGTGACGGAAAGTTCTGCACAACAAGATTCTGCGCATTTACAACCGGATAAATCAGATAATTTCTGGTTTCATACACCATTCCCGTCAGCAGTCCCAGCCCGGTTTCATCCCCCATATAATCTCCATTTACGGCAAATACACTGGCTGTCCCGAAATTTTTCCGCCAGATCACAACCGGATAATCCTGGGTTTTCAGCGTCTGATCCTCCGGAAAGCCTTTCATATAAGTTTTGGTTCCATCTCCAAGCTTAAACCATGGAAACGTAAGCTTAAGATCCTGCCTGTTTTCTTCTTCCTTATTTTCTGCCCGGTAAATATTTTCTCCGCCGAGCATCAGATTGTCATACAGATCCAACCCCGTTACGGTTGTAGAATCCTCTTTTACTTCTGCAATTCCAAGCAGCTCCCGCAGCTTCTGATTTTTCCGGATCACAGACACCTCCGGGAGATTTGCAAACACAACATGGATCCCCTCATCCACACTGTCCTGCAAATCTATGACATCCTTTAAGGCGGTCCAGTCGATGCTTTCTGAATTCACTACAATCATCTCCGGCTGCTTTGCACCTTTCTTCTCCATTGCCTGTTCATATTTGCGCATGGATGGATAAACTGCTGCTTCGTACTTCATATACCGGCACCATTCACAGACAACCGCCCCCACAGAATGCTCCTCGGCTTCTCCGATATAGACGATCGTTCCCCGGCTTCCTGTTATGTTTTTCTCGCCGGATGCGTCTTCTGTTCCAAATGCGCCGCTGCCATCTTCCAGATCTTCTTTCTCTGCCGCATACGCATTTTTTTCATAGTGGTTCAGTTTTTCCTTTGCCAGATTCAGACCCTGAAACAAAAAGAGGATGATTGCCATAAGCATTGTGATTGCTGCAAAAGTTCTGCGGGAAACCATTTTTTCTTCCTCCTTCTGTCATCAAGTCTTTTTTGTTGAAATTTCAGTTTTTCCAGCCCTGTCTGTCTCTTTGTTTTTTCCTGTCTGCTCTATTTTGGCATTGGGTTGTTGTAGCCATAATCAATCGCAAGGTTGTATGAACTGTTAACGTTCTGCTGAAGGCGATAGCAGATAAAGCTGTCGGATTCATAGTAAACTTCCATTTCATTCGGGTAAAGCTCTTGGAACCTCTGTGCCCACTCATACATATGGCTCATCGTGATCCAGCGGGATTCCTTGGTATAAGGAAGAATTCCCGAGCCTCCCGGTATCGGTTCTTTGGCTCCTTCTTCAGTTACCTCCTCATGTCCTGTACTCCCATCCACACTTACTGGTATTTTTTCAATAAAAAAATACACACATTTCGTTGGTATTATAATCTCCGGATTCTGCCCAGATCTTTCAATTGATTTAATAAGGTAATGGTCTCATAGTGATATCCATAAAATTCTGTCATGCGAAGCTCATCATTCGCTGAACAGATTGTCCATGTAAAATCTTTATTTTCCCGCAAGATATTGGTAACGCATACCATGGCTCCGTTATCTTCCAGCGCTCCGACTTTTACCGGCTCTCTTATAAGACCCTGCGATAAAACGACTGTTACAGCCGTCACAAGTGTCAGGAGGGAAGCCATCTCGCCAAGCCATCTTCGCTTCCACCAGCGTATCGCCAGATACACCACTGCATCTACGCCAAGCGCCCAGGCAAAGCAGATGGCATAGCACAGGAAAATGCCGCAGCGGTTGGCATCCATCAGCGCCGGAAGATGCAGCAGCGATGCACACTGCAAAGAACACATGCATAGCAGATAAACAGCCGCAGACAAAACAGCTCCCGCAAAACCGTTCTCCCGCAGCACCAACAGGAAAATACCAAGAAGCAGCAAAACCGCAATACTTCCCAGCGTAATTTCTGCCATATGGGGTTTTACATTCATGACATTGATACGGATGCTTTCCCGCACTGCCGATCCTTTTTCTTTGAGCCTCTCCGCCAGCGGTTTCTGCTGCTTTTGTATTCTTTCTTCTGCCTCTTTTCGCAGCTCTTCTATCCGGGACTGGCTGAGCACAGAACCGGTTTCACCGTTCTTGGTTGTGTTGCCGCTGCTTTCTTTTTCGCCGGCCGTCAGACTGTCGGATACACCGTCCTGTGATAAAGTACCTGCTGTGTCCGCATCCTCCTGCTTTTTATCACCGGTAATGACGTTCATTCCCCAGTACAGCGATCCCTGCAGCCCCTTTCCCATCGCAACGCCCGCCGCCATCGGCAGGACTGAGAGAAGGACGCTTAATATTCCCGTAATCAGGATTCTTCTGAAATAGTTCCACCGGAAAAAACGAAAGCAGAAGCCAACAGCAACGCCAATACAAAACAGGCCTGCAGCCATCGTACCGTAAAAATGAACGGTCAGCGTCAGCGAAAATCCAATCGCAAACTGTACCAGATACCAGCGGCAGTTTCCGTTCCGTTCTTTTGCAAATTCCTGAAAAAAACGGATCGCCATACAGACAGAGGTCAGGACAAAAATCATACTGAACTCCTGCGGCAGTGCACTTTCAAAACGGGCGTACGTACTCCAGTTGAAGATATCCATCACATAAAACAGTATCCCGAAATACGGCGTAAACCTTCCCCTGCACACCATTTTCAGCGCCGCGACCAGTGCCAGATATACAAAGTATGTCTGCACCACGCCGAAAATCCGCAGCAACACATAGGTAGGAATTCCAAACACCATATGAAGATAATAAATCACAATATGGAGTCCATACGGATACACGCCCGCAACCCAGATATTATTCCGCTCAAGCTCATTGATCCAGTAATTGTGCACCGGAATATCACTTGCTTTGTAGCCGAACGTTTCCACCATATTCGGTCCGTACACATACGTGATCGCTGCAATTGCCGCCAGCAGCACTGCTATTTCCGGCAGCGCATGCAGCCATTGCTTTCGTTTTCCCCGAAAACACCGCTCGTAAACGGTTCTCCGAAGCTGCGCCAGAGATGTCTTTTTGCCCCGCTCTCCATCAAGCAATCGTTCGATCCGCACCAGCAGGCTCTCCATTGCTCCCGGGATCTGTTTTTTTCTTTTCCAGATCCAGATAAAAAGGAATGGCCCTGCAGTTCCGAGGAGCAGCGTCACACGGCTGCTGATCCGAAGAAACTGCAGCAGATAAACGAGATAAATGATATAAAAATTCCCTGCGAAGAAATACGCGATCAGTTGTTCTGCAACGGAAAACCGATGAAACCTCTTCCCAAGGATCCGCCATGGAAGAAACAGGGTTACGATGCCATAGGCAGCAAAAATTTCCAGAAATTGTAAAATTGTCAGCCATCTCATGGACATCTCTTCGTCCCTCCTTTCGCGGAAATGATTTTTCAAACACGCTCTAACTGAAAATGCGGATCAGCTCCAGCGTTTCATTATCGATAATAACGTCCGATTGTTTCAGTTCCTGCATCACCTGAAAAAACTTTTCTCTTTCACCCATGGTAAAATACAGCTTTAACTGACACGTATACGCCTCCAGTGTATTTCCATGCTGCTGTACCAGACGCCGGCACCATTTTTCAGTTTCTGGAAATTTTTTCAGTTCCAGAAGTCTGAGGCAGAGCCCCTCATACTGTTTTACGAAGATCCGCTCTCTGTTTTTCCGATACAGCGATTCTGTGGCCTCCTCCAGCATCTTGACGTACTTCGTCTGCTCCAGAGTTGTAAAGACTTTCTGGCTTAAAACTCTGTTCATATAGTCGAGCATCATCTTCTCGTAATCCGTCTCTTCTTCGCCTTCCTGCTGCATCCCGGTATACATTTTCTGTACCTGTGAGCGGAACTTGTTCAATTCATCGCAGAGCACCGATGCGGCGTAATGCGATGTCTCGGAATCCTCGCTGTTCAGTGCCATAGTAATCGATTCCAGCGATTTTTGCAGATCGCCGCGGATCACATTCAGCATCAGCATACGCAGATTCCGTTTATCGCTGACGGCAAGTGCTTCCTCGAGCGGTGCTATGTTGCGCTCCCGCTCCTCATCCGCCTTCAGATGTGTCCGCACACGTTCCTTACCAAACACAACATCCTCCAGATCGACTGCCTGACGGAATACGGTTTTGAAAAGAAGATAACTGCACAGAAAAAACGCCGGACCGACGACCGGGCAGAGCACCATGACGATAAAACGGATCAAAAAGGCTCTCCGGTTATCGTATTGCACCTCTTCTCCCTGCTCTTGTTTCAAATCACACACCGGGACATAAACCAGAGCTCCGATCAGCAGATAGATCAGGGCGATCAGGGCATTGACGATCCACAGAACCACAAAAGTCAGGGTTTCATGGCTCATCACGCTGCCACCTCCCTGTTCACAAGGATACTTTTCAGACCCTCTTCCCCGAAGCGCAAGATCACACCTTTCGCATTTTCTTCATCGGTATTGGAAAGCAATACATGCAGCCCGCCATCCAGGATCCCGATATAATCCGTCTGACGCAGCTTCTGTTCCAGAATCTCACCTGCTTTTTTATAATCTTCGCTGCTGCACACAATCCGAACCAGTGAGCATTCTGTCAGACCGTTTCGCTTCGCCTCGAAAAATGCCGCTACCAGCTGCGTAAAGGCATCTTTTTCGAGAATTTTGCTGTTTTCCAGATACCTGTGTTCGTGCAGCGCTTCCAGATAGCGGTTTGCCCGCACCACTGCATTCTGGATCAGATAGCTGATGACCGTCAGACGGTTGGATTCCGCAAGATTCATGCGGTCCCACGGAAGTCCCCACAGCATCAGGATGATCTGCATCTCATCTTCTGCATAAATAGCCTGCGCCATCAGCGGATAGCGCTCATCCATCGTTTTGTTGATGTAAACGCGATGCTCTTTGAGGTCTTCATACATTGCCTCCATCTCAGGATAGCGGATGGAATTTCCCATTTTCCGCGCTGTCGGTGATGTGAACGAAAAGAGACGCGCATAGACGCGGTTGGCGACGGTATAAATTGCCACATCCTCTGTATTCATCAGCTTCGAAATCGTCTGCGCCGCATAGAAAAGCACCTCATAGGCGCCGTAGCGTTCCAGCGACGATGTGATTTCATAGATTTTTCCAAGACTGTCCTTCTGGTTGACAAGCTGCAGCTCAAAAAGCTGTTTCATGCGCACGTTGCTGTCATTGATCTCCGTCATATCGCCAAGCTGTCCGCGCAGATACCCGATCTCCTCTTCATCATCCTTTTTAATCTGGAGAATCTGATCCCGCATATAACCGACAACCATTCCCAGGATAAAAAGCTGTGCCATCCAGATGTAGGTACTGTAGTCCATCAGCACCTCCAGTCCGCTCTGATGGTACATCTGGCGGAAACAGTAGCCCACAGTCGCCAGCAGGGCCGAGAAAATCGCCTGCTGCTGACCATATACGATGGCAAACAGCAACACATAGAGAAGGTACGCATCCAGCTTTGAAAAATACTGGCTGCCGACTACACGGTTGTTGATCATAAAAAATGGGATAAAACAAATCAGATTTTCGATGTACGGAACCAGCATACGGAAAATCCGGCACAACAGACTCCATACCCGGTTTCCCCAACCCGCCCCCGCATCATCACGCTGCAGAAATGAGCTGCTGTGTTTTTGCATATATGTGACAACGGCTTTCACGCCCTTCTCATATGGGACAAAAATCCTTCCGTCAAACTCTTCCTGATACCGGCTGCCATCCAGCACAAGACGGAAACCTTCACCGACTGTATCGTCACGGATCTCCACGCCGTCTGCGTTCTGCCGGATCAGCTCCGCCAGATCCATCTGTGTGATCGCTTCACCGGATGTGATATGGTACAGTGGATATTTGGGACTCTCCTCCATCATTGCGCGATAGGCAAACGCAACGGCATCATCCTGGTAAATCATGGAAAAAACAGTTCTGCTGTTGGCTGCGATCTGATTCGTCTTCAGCATTTCCAGTGTCATCCAAAAACACGGATTTCTGTCTGTTTTTCCTTTTCGCGGAATGCCGTACATATGGTCAAAACGAAGAATCCGCGTGTCCATCCCTCTGGTATCACGGTAGCTTCTGCAGATGTTTTCTCCCTGCAGAAGCGCCATTGCCTGAAAGCTTTTCGCGGATGCCGGTTCCGTTTCGTGAATATCACTGCTGTAGGAACGGCCATAAACTGCTTCAGACGACAAATAAATAAACCGGCCATCCTGCTTAAATGCATACGCCGACAGAATATTGGTCAGATCCGCCGTATAGCGGACAGACTCTTTTCTCGCATCACTCCAGTCATAATTTGTATCATAGGCGCCGAGAAAAAGCACGAGATCCGGATTGACATTCGAGAATATTTCCTGCACACTCTCACTGTCATAAGGAAAATCGTAGCGTTCAAAGACACGACGGTATTTTCCTCTTCTGTCCCGTTTTCCCGTTAACAGATACGTCTTATGTCCTTCTTTTTCCATCTTGGTAATCAGATCATCCATCAGTCTGCTCTCGCCACCGACCAAAAATACTATCATATACTATCCTCTTCGTTTTTGCAGATTACGAAAATGATTTTTCGTTTTTCAGGCACACTCCAGAACCCCACAATTTTGCAATGTCTGCAGCACGGCGTTTACATCCTCCTGCACGTCCTCCGCCGGCACATCATAAGCTTCTCCAAGCCGTCTGGCAATCTCCTCCTCAGACGCGGCATCACCTGTCTGTTCATAAATAAAAGCCGCAGTTTCACTTAGGGTAAGTACCCGATTCATTTTTTCTGTCGTTGTCCCATAAGGAATCAGAATATATTCATCTGCGAGTTGCCTGAGTACAAACTCACCTTTTCTGGTCATCTTTCTCTCCATTCACTTACGTTTTTCTTCCCGATGTTGGGAAAGGCCATCATTCCAGAACATTTCAAAATGACTATACCCTACACTTGTCTGAGTGTTTGATACAGCTGTTTATGAAATGCTGTACTGACAGATTTATTATAGCCTCAACTTATTTCATTGTAAACTTTATTTTATTTTTTATCGTTATCTGTAATATTTTTTTATTTTATCGCTCAAATTTCGGCATTTTGTGGTATACTGAACCATATCTCTCTTTTCACAAAAAATCTTCAAAGGAGTCTCTCATGCAGCCGCTTGATACCGTTTATCTACAGATTCTGAAAAATTTATGCACCGATTCGTCTGAACCGATCCCACTCGATGGGGTGGATACCGCTGCTTTGTACCGTCTGGCAGAAAAACATTGTTCACTTCCTTTTCTTGTGCCTTATTTTGAACAGCAGCCATCGTTTTCCGGGATAAAACAGCAGACAAAACAGATGCTGCTCTCCTATTATCAGCTGGAACATTTCACACGCCTTACTTTTTCGCTCCTCCTTGCAGAGAAGATTCCCTGTTTCCTCTTAAAGGGTATGAGCCTCGCTGCCAATTATCCTGTTCCCGAATACCGAAAATTGGGAGATCTGGACCTTTATATTCCCGAAAAAGAGGCTTTTTCCCGTGCCTGTCGTATTCTCGAGACGAATGGATACACAGAGGAGCCGGAAGACAGTGATCATCATGTTACCTACCGCTTTACCTTTCCGGAAACCGGCCGTTCCTTTACCCTGGAACTCCATTACCGTATCGTTGGCATCTATCAGTTTGCCCGTGCCAACGAGCTGATAGATGAGATCTTCTCCCCGGATCATCTGAAGCCGTCTTTCGTGGAACTTTACGGTCAAACCTATCCTGTTCTTCCGCCCACGGAAAATGTATTTTATATGCTGCACCATATGCTCAAACACTATCTCTACAGTGGTTTCGGCAGCCGTCTGCTCTGCGATTTTACCTTGTATCTGAAGCAGTATGCATCTGAGATTGATTTTGAGAAAATCCACTCCTGGTGCCGGGAATCAAAAATTTTTCATCTTTATGAGCTGATTCTCGGATCCTGCCATCTTTATTTCGGTCTTTCCGCTTCGATTGACCCGCAGATCCGTTCTTCTGCCGCTGACTGTGCTGCCTTTCTGGAACAAATTCTCGCAGACGGCGACTTTGGCAGTGACACGGAGCGGAAAATCGTAAGCCGCGGCTCTTACCGGCACGCCGGTGTCCGTGCCTGGTTCCACGAAGGGCATGTTCAGATGAAGCTTCGATTTTCCAAGCTTCATAAATGTGTGTTACTCTGGCCGGTATTTTGGGGAATCACTTTTTTCTGTTTTCTCTCCAATACCTACCGCGTCCGCCATACAACACTGCGTCAGACATTAGCAGACTTCCGCGCCGATAACCAGAAAACCAAGCTGTTGAAAATTTTTGAAAATAACGATGTCCCGTAACTGGAAATCCAACAACATTTCCTGTAAAACTCCATAAGGATAGTCTGCACTTTTTGACTATCCGGTAGTATTTGTTTCAGAGTAAAAAAAGAGTAAGTGAACGTCTCCCCTTGTTCACTTACTCTTTTTTCTATACCGTCGATTCCATCTCATTTTTCATGACTTTGAACCGATCACAATCTATGGAAATGCATGCTCTCTCCGCCTATCCCCTTGCGAAGGTTCCACGCCTGTTTTTAATAAAAATGCTGATATCCGATCTGGATTCCGCTGCCGTAGCCGCTGTTAAAATACAGGCATCCGCCAACCGGGCTCTCGCCGGAAAGTGCTGCCTGTGCAGCTGCATAACAGTCACTTCTTGCTCCGCGGGAAAGCACGCTCTGGAAGGTTCCGGTCGCAACCGGTGTAAACTGTCCACCCTGATAAATAACGCCGGAAACACTGTTCGGGAAGGAACCGCTGTTGACACGGTTTACTACAACCGCTCCGACTGCCACCATTCCTGTGTAGCTCTCGCCGCCTGCCTCGCACTCGATCAGTGCTGCAAGCATTGCCACATCATTGCTGTCTGCGGAAATTACCGATGCACTGCCTGCTGTGGAGGCTGCTGCTGCGCTGCTTGCCGCACAGGCCTGTGATGCCTGGTATTCCTCCATGGAAACAGCACCTTTTAACTCCTCTGAAAGTGTCACATAGTCTCCATGAACGTATGCGCTGCTTCCGCTGTACTGGATCTGATACCAGTCAGCCTCTTCGCCGAATATGCTGACTTCACCATTCTGTGTCAGTGTTCCAACCTGCGCGGAATCTGTGGATGCTGCCTCACGGACACGAAGGCTGTCCGCCTGAACAACTCCGGTGATACCGCACATATTGCGGTAATGTGCTTTTGCCTCTTCCCCAAATACCAGATATTCATTCTTTATGTAGCCTTCTACACCATTGGAAGAGATCTTGCTCCACTCGTCTCCTTTTTCTGTTACAGTAACCGCATAGCCCGGCATCAGACTCCGACGATCTCGGAATCTGCGTTTGCCTCGCTGCGGATGTTGACATATCCTTCTACGTTTGCTGCAGCCATTGTGCTCCAGTCTGTTTTATTTAAAATGGTTTCTTCCTTTGTCTCTGCTTTTACGGGTGCAGCCATGATGACAGTCAGTGTGAGCACGCTCCCCAGGATGCCCGGCACATAACTTTTTTTGAATGTCATACTTACCTCCTGAACAATTATTACGTTTTTGTTACAACTTGTTACAAACCGATTCTACCAGTGTTACATCTTTTTGTCAACTAGAATATTTCGACAACATTCCTGTCTTTTCCCATCGTTTTTTTCATAGAACCCACAATTTTTCACCACTTTTCCGCTTTTTTGACGAATTGGATCGGTTTTTATTCCCACTTTTTCTTCTGCATGCGGCCTGCCTGGAATACTTTTCCGTGTCTTGTTTCCTTCTTTTTATTTTGCTTTTGTTTCACATTCTGCCCTTTCTGCCCTCTTTTTCCGCAAATATTTTTTAAGAAATTGTGACAGTTCTTTTTCTATTTTTCGACATGCATTACAAACCTTTTCCACTTTTGACGCATTTTCAAATTTTCTTTTAACTTTTTATTTTTACATGATATTTCTTTCTACATATGGTATAATCTTTAAAAAGAAAGAAAATTTATATTTTATCAATTATTTTTCTTTCAATTTATACGTGAAACTTACCGCAGGAAAATAAAACAGACCGACATTAGAAACCGATCAGGTGAAAGGAGGATGTCATATGTTACACAGCACACAGACAACGAAAAAACACACAGGAAATTTGATTCTGAGATTCGGAATGGCAGGCCTCCTGGCGGCCGGATTATTTTTTTCCGCTCCGTATTCGGCAGCAGCCGAGACAGTTCCAAGTGCAGAAAATACAGACGCCGGTGAAATTACCATTCACTTCACCCATTACGATGCACAGGACCTGGAATTCTATCTGAACACCGATCAGGCGGCCCTTGCTTTTACCGATGCTGCCCTGACATTTCAGGATTCCACAATGGATGCGCCGGTCACCATGTCATATCTTTCCGATGATGGTTCCTATGTCCTGTATCAGAACAGCGAACCGGTCGAGGAAGTAAACGGAACGTTCTCCGTATCGATGGTTACGGAACCTGGCTACACACTGGATATGGATCAGATTTCCTTCTATGTTAATGGACAGGCCGTTTCCAATGGCGGTTCCGTTGTGATTACGGATTCTTCGGCGGCGATGACTTCTCTTGTTTACTGTACCGCAATCCCGGAAACACCGGCAACTGACCCGGAGCCATCTCTTCCAGAAGAGCCATCTGCACCGGAAGTTCCGGAAGAACCGGCCGCTCCAGAACCATCCGTTCCGGAACAGCCATCCGCACCGGCAGAAACCCCAACCGTGGTACAGCCATCTGCTTCGGAACAGCCGGCACAGGAAAATATTCTTCCGGAAACCGCAGCTCCTGCATCCAAAACCGCACCGGAACAGGTTCCTGCATCCGAACCGATCGCAGCAGAACCGATTGCCAGCGCAGTTGTTACAGAAGACGAAGAAGTTGATCTTTCCACCATCACCCGGAAGTTACCGCATCCGCTGTTACTTCTTCCAGCCAGCTTCCAGCCGCAACGCAGATTGTACCATCTGTCAGAACAACAGACCCGGATGCACAGATTATTACTTCGGAAACTGCAGCTCTTGAAAATGCCGCACAGACCGAGAATACACAGACTGCACACACAGGAATCGGCTCCTGGTTCCATCAGCGAACAAATCAGATCCTCGCAGTCATGATCGCTGTGATCCTGCTTCTGATCCTGATCGAATCACTTCTGGCACTAAAGGATTCCATGAATCAGAAAAGATCGCATCGCTTCTATTAAAAATAAGGTCCATAATAAAAAATAAGCATACAAAAAGAAGGAACGTATCTCATGAAACATGGGATACGTTCCTTCTCTTATATTATTTTTTATCCTCTTTTTTTCGCAGCCGCTTTCTGAATCTCACAGAAATCGTGCAGCGCCTGACGGCCGATTTTTACAATTTTACGGATGTTGATGGAATTTGTTCCTCCCTGACGCGGCTTGAAGCTGATCGGGATGAAACGGATTTTCCGGTGAAAATACGCTCCGAAGGCAGTCAGCAGTGCGTTCGGCAGATTGTAGTTTTCCGGCATCAGCGGCAGATACTCGGCCACGTAGTCTGTTTTCATCAGACGGAACGGGGCATTTGCATCCGGCACGGATACGTGGAAATAGGTCCAGAGCACCGCGCACAGCACTTTTTCCACGACAGCGCGGGAAAAGCCGTCGCCGCGGCTTGTGCGGTTTCCGAAAATGGCGTCGTAGCCTCGCGGATCTGCCAGAACTTTTCGAACTCCTCCGGATCGGTCTGACCGTCGGAATCGGTCTGGAAGATATAGTCCGCACCGTTTTCAAGTGCATAGCGGTAGCCGTACAGAACGGTGGAACCGTGGCCGCCGTTTGGCTTCGTCAGCACGGTGAGCAACGGGTGGGTTTCGCACTCTGCTGAAGCAATTTCATACGTATCGTCGCGGCTTCCGTCGTTGATGATCACAAGACGGGACGCACCGCCGCCGTTATGCTTCTCCACGACGGGACACCATTCCTCGATCGTTCTTTTGATATTTTCCGACTCATTATAGGCTGGTATTACAATATATAAGGTATCCATTGGTATTCTCCTTGCATTTCCTTCCATCCATTATACAGGATTTCTTTTCATTGCGAAAGATGCACTCATGGAGAAAATTTCCCAGTACCGTTCGTTTGTTATTCTTCCCACAGTTTCTGCGGATAACGGCCCTCGTCTTTTAATTTCTGCAGTGCTGCCATGACATTTTCTTTGTCTTCTTTGTACGTTACGCCGTACCAGTTATCATAGGAGCGGAGTACGGTGACTTCCGCTTTTTTCTCCTGCAGCAGTTCATCGACAACGAACGGCAGGAAGTATTCGCCTTTTAACGGGTTGGTTTTGTATACATTCTCGAGGAACGGCAGGAAGCGGCGTTTCAGCTCGATCAGAATGCTCGGTGTGAAGCCCCAGAGGTTCATGGAAACGATGGTTCCCTGCGGCAGTCCGGTCCAGGTTGCGCCGTCATCCTCGGTGTATTCGGCCTGTCCGCCGTGGTTTTCGATTCTTGTGCGCTCATGAATGCCGACAAGGTGGTTCTGGTCGTCTGCGGTGCAGATGCCGCGGGCTACGTGGCCATTGTCGGTCAGGGTTTTGTACAGGTCGTAGGCAACCATCGCGTACTGATAGGTCGCGCCGTCCTGCTCGGTTGTCAGCTGACGGTAGATCTCCTCGAATGCCGTTCTTCCATAATAATCATCGGAATTGATGACTGCGAACGGTGCGCCGTCGATGGCTTCTGCCGCACAGAGAATCGCATGACCGGTTCCCCACGGTTTGACGCGGCCTTCCGGCACTTCGTAGCCTTTCGGGAGAACGTCGAGTTCCTGGTAAACATACTCTACATCCATGTATTTCTCAATTCGCTTGCCGATGCCCTCGCGGAATGCCTCGTCGATGGCTTTTTTGATGATAAAGATGACTTTCTCAAAACCTGCCTGTTTTGCATCATAAATGGAAAAGTCGATAATCATATTTCCGTACGGGTCAACTGGATCAATCTGTTTTAATCCGCCGTAACGGCTTCCCATTCCTGCTGCCATGATGACTAATACTGGTTTTTGCTCATGATGTTCTCTCCTTTTTATTCTCCAAAATAAACTTTTAATCTCTCCGCAAAGTCTGCCGGGATTTCTCTTTCAAATGGAAATGGTTCTGCATCCGCCAGATACTCGGCGATTTCGCCCAGGACACCGGCGCTCCGGTTCAGTGACCAGGCGGAGATCCAGTCGATCGTATCGTGGCAGGTATGCATGCCGAAACCATCGCGGTTCAGCGTCATCGCCGGGATGCCCTTCCATGCGAAGGTGTTGGAATCGCTGCTCCAGATGTTGTTGATGAGCGATACGCCTTTGTCCGCCTGTTTTAAGTGCTCCATGATCGCGTCGCATGCCTCTTTCGTTGCTGCCACGCCAAGCACGGTTCCGCCGATGGCCTGTCCGGCGAGGTCGACGTTCATGTTGAAGCGGTGCTGCGCCAGCTCGGCTTCATGCGCTTTCACATACGCCCGGCTTCCGCAGAGACCCAGCTCCTCCGCGCCGAACCAGATGCATTCCAGTGTCCGTTTCGGGCGGTTTTCGGCGAAGTAGTGTGCCAGCTCCATGATGATCGCTGCGCCCGCCATGTTGTCGTATGCACCAGGTCCCTGCGGAACGGAATCGTAATGAGCCGTCAGCGTCAGGATTTCCTCTGGCTGCTCGGTTCCCGGGATGCGCAGGATGATATTTTTCGACGTTCTCCTGATTTTTTTCTGCTGTAAAACGAGGCGTGCACGGCTCGTTCCCCGTTCTACCAGTTCCATCGCATCAAGATAATGAATGACGGCGCACGGCAGTTTCGGATTTTTTACGCCGCGCAGGGTGCGGTAGTCCGGCAGACGGTCCTCATCTTTGTCCAGTGGCGTTCCGGTCAGGATCAGAAATCCGACGGCTCCTGCTTTTTCCAGTTTTTCATAGTTTTCTGCATTGGCACCGCCGTTGATCAGGACGATTTTCCCCTCTGCATGGGAAAGGCTGACCGGGTCGCCGTTTTCTACGTAGAGGAATGGTGCCTCCACGCCTTCCGGAGCGGTATTGGCTGCCGCGAAGCAGCCGCGGACGGTGTATGTTTTCTCATATGGCTCTGTGACCGTAAAGACAGCTTCGTCAACCTGCCATGTCTCAATCTCGAACGGCTCGCGGCGGATCTGCAATTCGCCCTGCCCCCATTTTTCTGCGATTTCAGAAAGTTCTTTTTCGATCCGGCAGGCTGCTTTTTCTTCGCCTTCCGTTCCGGCTTCGCGGATGTAGTTAAACTGGCTGACGAACGCATACTGCCGCTGGCCGCTGATGGTATTTGCTTTCATAATAATGTTATGTCCTTTTCTTTTCTTTTTTTATTTTCTTAAAGTTCTTCCAGTACCACTCTCGCGCTGCGTACGGCTTTGACGTCCGTGCGGTAGAGGGTGTATTCGCTTAAGGATGGAAGTCCCATGTTCACATTTTCTTTCCGGTACTGCATCGGGCTCGCCAGTTCGATTTTTCCGGACATATGGTAGGCGGTCACGCCGGTTTTCGGATACAGCTCGCGGATCGCATCCGCGCAGATACCGCCGCCCGCCTGAATACGGATGCGTCCCGCCGCCTGGCGCTGCAGTTCGGCGAGAAGCTCTGCTCCTTTTACCGCACTGTTCTGCTGACCGGAGGTAAGAATGGTGTTCATACCAAGCGATACCGCCTGCTCAAGCGCTTCTTTGGGATCGCGGCAGACATCAAACGCGCGGTGCAGCGTCACGGACATGCCGTCGGCTGCCTCCATCAGCTGTTCCATTGCCGCCATATTCATCGTTCCATCCTCTTTCAGCACACCGACCACAACGCCCTCTGCACCAAGTTCGCGGTACATCGCGACTTCCTCGCGGATTTCTTCTAATTCATATGGGGTGTAGCAGAAATCCCCGAACCGCGGGCGGATCAATGCATGAATCGGAATGGTTGTCTGTCTGCGGATCACCTCAAACAGCTTCGAACCCGGCGTTGTTCCGCCGATCACCAGATTCTGACACAGCTCCAGCCGGCTTGCCCCGCCTTTTGCCGCCGCAAGCGCCGACTCCGCCGAGTCCACACAGACTTCCAGGATATAATCGTTCATAAAATTCCCTCTGTTTTCGTAATTTTCTTTCTCTATCATACCCTATTTGAGGCAATTAGGAAAGAGCTTCTTTGGTTCACTTTCGTTCACTTCTGCTTCTGATGCAGATATTTTTCTCTCGTTGCCATGCCGCCGCGAATGTGGCGTTCAGACTTGTTCACATCCAGAATTTTCCTTGCCTCTGCCGCCAGACCCGGATTCACTTGTACCAGACGTGATGTCAGATCCTTATGCACGGTACTTTTGCTCACTCCGAATTTTTTCGCCGTCTGCCGTACGGTCGCTTTCGTCTCAATCATGTAAATTGCTGTCTCCACAGCACGCTCTTCGATATAGTCCCTCACAAAAAGCCTCCGAAGACGCTGTTTTTACAGTGTATTCGGAGGCTTTGATGGGTATGTCTTCTATTTTATTATTTGTAATATACCCATACCGCTTTTGTCTGTTCCAGCACCTGATCGATATCCCAGGTTTTTTCGGAATTTTTTCTGCTGTTTGGGTCGTTGATTTTCAGTCTGCCATTCTGCAATCCGGTAAGAACGATAAAATGACCGTTGCTGGTAAACTCCCCGGGTCCATCAGGGCAATGATGGGGTTTCCGGCCTGCAGGTTGTTTTCCACCCGTTCCCGTTCCACAGGGATTCTTTGCTGGAAAGGCCGATCTGCCGGGCTCCTTCCAGCATCAGAGACCAGGCGGTTCCGCTGCCGTCTACGGCATAGCCGTTCTGTGAGGCAAAATCGGCGACCCAGCGCGGATTTTTTGTGATATCGCCGGTCATGAAAATGGCAACCATGGAAAGTGCTGTCGGTCCGCAGCCACTTAATCCCATCACTTCACCGGCATATCGGTGATAGCCCCATCTCTGATCCCACTGCAAGAGAAGCGGAACCTCCGATGCGGATGACAGGTCGCTCAGGTCAATCTCCGGCTCCTCCTCTTTTTTCAACGGATATTCTTCGACGAACGTCTCCGTCTCATTGTTTCTCTCGTAAAGCGACAACAGCTCCTCCGGGTACTGATCCATTGAAATGCCGTTTGCTTTCGCATACCGTTGGATCGGATTCTGTCGGAAGCGCCGCACACCGCCCAAAAACAGAAGACAGCCGAACAGCAATAGCAGCCCGCGGATCCGCCATACCTTTCTTTTTCGTCTCCGTGCTCTTTCTCTTCTTCGCATCATCTTTTTTCGTTCTGCCGTCTCTTGCCATGTCAGTGTATTGCTTTCACGGATCATGAAAAATCCCCCTCCCGATCTTATTGTGTACTCCCAAAATCTTTCCATTTCTGATTTTGTGAGATGCTTGAGAGTACATTCTTCTCTTTCATCATAACAAATTTCCGATTTTTCTTTTTGTATATTTTCCGAAGAAAAACTGCTTTTTTTCCGTCTGCTTTCTTAAGATTTTTTGTATCTGTGCAAAGCCATGCGAAACGGAAGAAAAACCGCAAGCAGGAAAAAGATGGCAAATTCCGGAAATATCGTTGAGAAAAAATGTCAAAAATGGTAGAATAAGGAAAACACAAACTTTAAGCGGAGGATAAAACAAATGAAAAAACTGAAAGTTAAAAAAGGCAGTACCTGTATGGCTTGTCTTGCCTGTGTGGGAGCATGTTCTGAGGCATTTTATAAGGTATTTGATCCGGACAAGGCATGTCTGCAGATCGTAGAGAAAAAGGCTGTTCGCCCGATCGCCTGTCCGCAGTGCGGTAAATGTGCCGAGGCCTGTCCGGAAGGCGCCATCACCCAGAACCCGAAGGGCGTTTACATGATCAACAAGAAAAAATGTACGGGATGCGGAGCCTGTGCGAAGGCCTGTCCATTTGGCCTGATCGTAAAAACCGAGGGAAATCCGGCTTCCAAATGTATCGCCTGCGGTATCTGCGCGAAAGCCTGCCCGATGGATGTACTGGAAGTTGTGGACGAATAATGATCCGAACTCTTAGATACCGCCAGGATCTCATGTAAGCACAGATCCTGACTCATTGCTCACATAAACATAAAAATGCACTGTGGAACGTCGTCGGACAATTCCACAGTGCATTTTTCTGTTAAACGAAAAACAATTGATTCCCGCTCGCCGCCTGGCAGAATGATCGATGCCCGTTTCCGCAGACAGCATTCCGACAAAAAGGGACAAAATTTACAATTTTACTCCCGCGCCAGCAGAACCATCGATTTTGCCGGAAGCATCATGCTTTCTTTCATCTCTGCTCCATCCTCTGCACAGCGTTTTCCATCGCAGAGCAGTTTCCAGTTTCCTTCCGGGAGTTTCTGCAAAGCTTCTTTTTCCCATGGATTGTAGAAGACGCAGACTGCGCGGCCATTCGGGTATTCCAGTTCGTAACCTGCGATCTGGTTTTCACGGAAAAATGTCTTTTTACAGTCCGGCTCGCACGTTCCGTATGCCTGAAATTTTCGGCGCAGAGCGAGAAGACCACGGTAATAGTCCACCAGCTCTTCCTGCTCTAAGGCGCGTGTCCAGTCAATTTTGTTGAGCTGCCACGACGATTTGAAGCTGTTTCCTTCGCCATGCTTCGTGCGCGCAAATTCCTCACCCGCCTGGAAAAACGGCATTCCCTTGCAGGTCATCACAATGCCCGCCGCCAGACGGTTCATCGAAAGCGTCCGCTCATCCATCTTGTCAAAATCCGGCTCCGCATCCTCCTTCCGCTTCGGATCGGACAGTTTTAATTTATCCCACAGTGTATAATTATCATGTGCCGACACATACGGAATCAGCTGGCTCGCATTGCGCGGCTCGTAGGCTCCTTTTCCGTCCATCCAGCCATCTGTCGCAGAAAGTATTCCTGCGGAAAGACGCTCTTTTCCATTGACATAGCCTCCCTCTGCGGCAATAAAAACGCTTCCCTTGATCGAATCTCTCGTATCGTCGCAGAACATGGAAATGCCATCCATCAGCCTTCCGATATTCTGTTTATCCGACGGAAAATATCCCTCCTGCATTGCGCTTGCCGCTGCTTTCCACGGTTCACCGTAAACCAGAATCTCCTCGCCGCGCGGCATCCGGTTCAGAGCTGTGCGGATCGCATTCATGGTCTCCGTGTCATGCAGTGCCATCAGATCGAAGCGGAAACCGTCGATATGATATTCCTTCGCCCAGTAACAAACCGAGTGAACCATAAAGCGGCGGAACATCTCCCTTTCACTTGCCGTCTCGTTTCCACAGTCGGAGCCATTGGAAATCGTGCCATCCTCCCATTCACGGTAATAATAATAAGGAACTGTTTTCTGAAGCGGCGAATCGAGATTGTACGTATGATTGTATACCACATCCATAATCACACCGATGCCGGCCTTATGCAGCGCCTGAACCATTTCCTTCATTTCCCGGATACGTACCTCCCCGTGGAACGGATCGGTTGCATAGGATCCCTCCGGCACATTGTACTGCACCGGGTCATATCCCCAGTTGAACGCTTCCGCATCATCTTCCGGCACACTGCCAAAATCGAAAACAGGAAGCAGATGCACATGAGAAATGCCAAGCGATTTCAGGTAATCGAACCCCGTCGCATGAATCCCGTCGCCGTTCAGCGTCGTGCCTTCTTCCGTAAACGCCAGAAACTTTCCACGGTGTTTATCCGAAATACCGGAATGCGGATCACTCGAAAAATCTTTCACATGAAGCTCATACACACAACGATCCTCCGGCCGGATTTCCGGTCTTTCATCCTGCTCCCAGCCTGCCGGGTCCGTCTCTGCAAGATTCACCACCATGCTCCGCTCCGAATCAATACCGGAAGCCACGCCGTACGGATCTGTCGTATCAAAGACACCATCCGAGTGCAGGATATGATACGTATAATACGTTCCATACCAGGCTCCCTGCATTGCACAGCTCCAGACACCCTTTTCGCCGCGCGTCATCGCAATCGAGGCTATTTTTCGGTCCCCGCGCTCACGGCTGCTGCCGCGGGAAAACAGCTCCAGCGAAACCTCCATCGCTGTCGGCGCCCAGAGCTTCCACTCTGTCACAAACTGCTCATCCTTTTTCGGCATCTGCCAGTTTTCATCACATTCCCTGCTCTTTCTCACCGAGACACCGAGGTCATCTCCTTCGTACGTAAAGTTTTCCACAAATTCTTCCGATTCAAAAAAGCTTTTCCACTCCGCCGGCGTTCTTTTCACCACCGCATTCATCTTCTTTCCCTCCATTTCTTTGTAAACCCGCAGAATCTCTCCGACACTCCACGCCTGCGCATAGCAGCCCTTCGACATCACCGGCGCCGCACCATCATAAATCTCCGCCAGATGAAACAGACATCCTTCCTGCATCCAGCTCGCAAGACGGTCCAGTCCGCGGCGCACTTCCTGTTTTCCCTCCTTCGGGAAATAGTTCAGCACCGCACGGAAATACGCCCCAAGCGGAAATCCCCAGACTGTCCCCTGATGATATGCCCTGTCACGCTCCGGCTGGCTTCCGCCGATCCATGGATGAAACGCCGGATCCTCCATTTCCAATGACCGCAGTCCTGCTGTCGTATACAGCTTTTCTTTGACCGCCTGTAAGATCCGCTGCCCCTGCTTCTGACTCACCATCTGAAACGGAAGCGCCAGCACAAAGACCTGATTGCATCGGAACTGCTTCTCTTCATACGTGCCGTTCAGCACATCCTTCAGATATCCTTCCTCTTCCATCCAGAACTTTTCGAGAAAACTCTTCTTCACCTGCTCCGCAAGCTTCCCATACACCGATCCATCCTTTCCGACAAACGGTGCCAGCTCTTCCAGAATCCTCAGACCATTATACCAGTATGCATTAATCTCCACTGGCTTTCCGTGACGCGGTGTCGGCAGCTCCTTGTCAATCCGCACATCCATCCACGTCACCTGCTCCAGGCCGCCCCCGGCCATAATCAGCCCGTCACTGTCCATTTTAATATGGAAATCCGTTCCCTTCTGATACCAGAACACAATATCTTCCATCACCGGAAACGCCTCGCGTACAAACTCCACATCTCCTGTCTCAAGGTAATACTCATACACCACATCCAGAAACAAAAGTGCCGCATCCACCGTATTATACATCGGAAGCGCATCCCCCTCCGGAAACAGGTTCGGCATCAGTCCTTCTTTTGTATATGCCATAAAAGTCCGAAGAATGCTCTTACACGCCTCATACTCCCCAAGTGCCAGCGTGCATCCCGGAAGCGAAATCATCGTATCCCGCCCCCAGTCCGCAAAATAAGGAAAACCAGCCATAATACTCTTCCCACCTGTCGATGCACGTTCCGTAATATACTGACTCGCACTCACCGCCAGCCGCTTTCCCACCGGATCAGAAATCCCGGACTTTTCCGCAATCATCTCCTGCCGCTTCTCTTCCTCTTCTATCCACAGCGCAATCCTTTCCTCATCCCACTTATCCACATCATCCGCGAGACTATACACAACAAAAAAGACCTGCTCCCTGCCGTCTCCCGTCATCTCAAACCGAATCCGATGATTCACGACAGCACTTCCGATGCCATCTCTTCCATCCCGCGCATCCTGCTCAAAAAACAAATCCCTCCAGATCCTCTCCTTCTCCATCTGAAGCTCCCCATTTGTCCCATAAGAAAGAATCACACCATTGCTCGCAATACACTTCCGGTCCACCGCAAAATCCTGCCCCTCCTGCAGCTGCTCCCCCTTCGCCGCAAACCGCATCACCGGCCGAACCGAAAAACTCCCCTTCTTCCCACTTCTCACCCGATACCGGACAAGAACCGTATTCTCCCCCTGAACCATCCCAATCGTCTTCTCAATCTCAACCCCCTTCACCCGGTAAAACCATACCGGCAGACTCCCCATCTCAAACCCTTCCAGAAACCGAAACCCCTCCACATTCTGCGTCCGATTCACAAACTCCTGTGAAAACAGCTCCGTCTCCTCACCATCCACCTCCAACGTCTCCCAGACATTCGAAATCAGATGCTCCCGCACCGTAGGCGCCTTCAATGCTCCCATTAACAGCGCCTGATCATTCCTCGCCGCATTCCCCATCACCGTCAGCGAACAATAACCTCCCAGTCCGTTTGTCAGCAAAAAACACTTCTTTTCTCCACTCCGGAAATCCATCCACTCCGAAGCATTCAGTCGAATCCTATCCATACCCAAAAACCTCCAAATTTCACACAATATCTTCCCGAAACTTTTCTGTTCTCATAAAATCAAGCACAAAAAACTCCGAAAATATTTTTTTCATTCTATCTCCAAACTTTGCACCAGTCAACAAACTCACGCCGATTCGCCCTCCAGGCGAATCCAGCCCCTCTCCCCGTCCTCCAACACACTCTCCCCTTCCACACACAACAATCTCACGCCGATCTGCCTCCGGGCAGATCCAGACCACTCCTCCCGTCCTCCAACCCCAGGATCTGGCTCCGGCGTCGTGGCACCTGCCGCGCAGACAGGCGCATTGGCATCGGCGGCATGCGGATGATGCACGCGTGGGAGGCAGTGGAGTGAGGATGACGGACGGCCATCCAGGCCGGAAGTCAAGAGGCTCTGAGACGGGAAATCATCAGATTTCCTGTCGAATAGCCTCGGTTCCTCAATCCACCGCCTCCCACACGTCATCATCCGCCCGCCGATGCCACCGCGCCCGTCTGTGCGGCAGGTGCCACGGCGCCGGAGCCAGATCCGTCCCTCCCCCCCCCCACACACAAATAGAGCAGCCGACCCCTCATCGGCTGCTCCACAACTCATCCTTTGACGGCTCCTGAAAGCCCATCTGTATAATATCTCTGCATTACAACAAACAAAATCGCAATCGGCACCGAAATGCAAACCGCTCCCGCCGCAAAGCAAGTATACCAGCTGTCGATATACTCCTTCTCCAGCATCTTCCACAGACCCAGTGCAACCGTATAATACTTTGCATTCGCTCTGCAGATAACCTTTGCGAAAATAAAGTCCAGCCACGGTCCCAGAAATGCACTCAAAGTCGTGTACACAATAATCGGCTTACTCAGTGGAATTGTCACCTTCGTAAATACCTGGAATCTCGTTGCTCCATCCAGATAAGCCGCCTCATCCAGTGCCTTCGGAACCGTATCAAAAAATCCCTTTGCAAGCAGGAATCCCGCTCCGGAACCGCCCGAGTACACCAGAATCAATGCCACACGGATCATCGATCCCTCCGAAAGACCAACTGCCTTTAAGATATAGTAGACAGCAACCATCGACATAAATGCCGGGAACAGACCTAAGATCATCGCAATGTTCATGTAAGTCTTACGGATTTTAAAACGCATTCTCGACATACAGTAAGAAACCGAAAGCACGAATATCGTAGAGATCAGACAGCTGAACACAGCAATGATAAACGTATTCTTAAACATCTGCGGGAAGTCTAAAACCTGCGTATCCGTAAACAGACGCACATAGTTATGAAGCGTATATCCCTTTGGGAAAAAGCTGGTAACATAAGATCCCTTCTGTGTACTGAAGCTTAAGAGTGCAATCCACAGAACCGGAATCACCCACACAATCGCAAGCAGTGCCAGAACCACATGTACAATCACATCGGAAATCATTCCACGCGCTTTCATGGAGTGTGTTTTTTTCTCTTTGTTATTCATTATTGGAATCCCTCCTCGTTCTTGTAAGAACCAGTATTCCGGTACGTAATCAGTGAAACCACAGCCAGAATGACAAAGGTAAGAATACCGACAACCGCACCAACGTTAAAGTACTGTAAGTCAACCGTCAGCTTGTACAGCCAGGTAACCAGAAGGTCCGTCTTTCCGGCGGTTGCTCCGACCGGAACCGGTGCTCCTGCAGTCAGCAGATAAATAACGTTGAAGTTGTTGATATTACCCGTAAACGTCGTAATCAGATACGGAGTCGTGACAAACAGCATATACGGCAGCGTAATCTTAAAGAAAATTGTCACAGGACCTGCGCCATCAACACGGGCTGCCTCGTAAAGCTCACCCGGAATGTTCTGTAAGATACCGGTAACCTGCATCATGGTAAACGGAATACCAACCCAGAGGTTGATGATAACAACCGTTGCTCTCGCCCAGGTCGCATTTGTCAGGAACGGAAGCGGACTGCTGATCAGACCGGCCTGAACCAAGAGGTTGTTGATCAGGCCGTTGTCCTTTAACATCGTACGCATCAGAAGAAGAGAAACGAACTGCGGAATTGCAGCGGAAAGCATAAAACAGAATCTCCAGAATCCCTTGATGCGGGTTGTTTTACGATTGATGACAATCGCAAGAATCATACCAAGAATATAGTTCAGGAAGGTAGCGAGCACAGCCCAGATCAGGGTCCATCCAAGAACAGACCAGAATGTCTTGCCGATCGAGTTGCCCATGCCAAGAACCGTACTGAAATTTTTCAGTCCAACCCAGTGGAAAATCGTCAGATGGTCGCCGACTTTACTGTAGCTGGTGAAAGCCATACAGATCATAAAGACCAGTGGAAGGATTGTGAAAATCACAATACCGAGAATCGGAAGTGTCAGCAGGGTCCAGTGCAGTCTTTTGTCAACGAGTGCTTCCAGATCCTCTTTGATGGTGTTGATATGTTTCCCTTCCTTTGCGCGACACTCTACCTCATAAGCACTCTTCATATTGACACGCCAGATCATAAAGAAGAGAACCGTAATAAAAATCGTTGCTACTCCGTAGAGCAGGAACAGAATTGTCATATCGCCGCCGGTATATTCATAAATACCCTTGGCCTCGTTCCACACCTCTTCCTGCGCACGGCCGCCCAGGGTGATGAGATGATAGAGATTGTTGATACCGCCTTCGATCATAAACAGGAGATACGCAATTTCTACTGCCAGAAATAAAATACCCTTTACGATCTGTTTGTGAGCCAGATTTCCCAGTCCCAGAAAAATAACGCGCTCTTCCGATGTATCCGTGTCCGGGAAAGACAGGATCTGACTGTTTTTCTGCTCATCTTCCCACCTTGTCGTCTTTCCCTCAAGAATCTGATTCTCTCCCACCAGCAAATCTTCAAGTAAATCCCCAAAAAGATCCTGCAAATTACCGTTGAAGTAAAACGAATATTACGATTTTCAATATTCATAATACCTCCTCTCCCTTTTACTTCTGATATTCCTCAATTCTGCAAACATGTTCTTTTGTCTTTTTATTATAATTAATTCCTACCAGAAGCAAGTTTCCCTGATATTCTTCCAGACTTCTGCAATATTCTTTGTCCTTAATCTGCGCAAGCGCACCCTCTGCTGTTTTGTCCCATTTCAGTTCTACAACCAGCGCCGGTTTGTCCTGGTATCTTTTTCTTGGTACGAAAACAAGATCCGCAAACCCTTTTCCCCCAGGCAGTTCACGGTAAACCGTGTAAAAATTCCGTGCTGCATACAGCGCCAGTGAAATCGTATAGCTCAACGCATTTTCATCATTGTACTGAAGCTGTGACGTTTCAAAATGTGCCAGCCGAATTCCCTCTGCTACCTGTGTTTCCTGTTTTTCCCACACAGCCTGCAGAAGATCTGCGGAATTTTTCAGTGCCTTTGAAATATCTCCCCATTGGGAAACGGTTACCGCACTGGCATATTCTGACTGTACCTCGGCATTCGGAATAAAAACATATTTATTCTGTTCCTCATAACCAAGATATCCAAGATGAATCAGCAGTGTCAGCACATCATCCTCTGTCCGGAAAGTTGTCATATCATTCGTAAAACTGCCCGTGTTCACCGGAATCTTTTTCCCTGCCATCATCTGCAGTACGTCATCCCGCAGGCCGTCAAAATTCAGATCAATATACCACTGTAGTGCTTCAAATGTTTCTGTCTGATTCCAGTAATTGCCGATTTTCCGGAATCGCATGGCATTGACAACCGAACGCGGGCTGTAAACCGAACTTTCTCCCGGGAACGAATAGCCGTCATACCAGTTTTTAATTTCTGCCAGATCCATCTGATACCGGCCGCAGAGTTCTTCTACTTCCTGCTCCGTAAATCCTACATATTCTGCGAGCGGCCCTGGATCAAGCATTGTAAATTCATCAAACATATTCAGTGCAGAATGGGTTCCATATTTTTTGATCGGCAGAATACCCGTCAGATAGGCAAGTGCTACGTAAACCTTATCTTTCAGAAAATCCCGCAGGAAATCAAGATACTCTTCCTGTGCTTTTTTATCCTGCTGATATTCCCGGAAAACACAGTCCCATTCATCAATGATAATGACAAACGACTGTTTTGTTGCCGCATAAATATCCTGCAGCGATTCTACCAGATCCGTATCGTCAAAGTAGTCCACGTCCGGATAACTGTTTTTCAGTTCCCGCAGCAGCATTCTTCGAACACGGTCAATCACCTGGCCAATTTCCTTGCTCCGGCTCAGAAATTCCTGCATATTCAAAAAAATCGTAGGATATTGATTTAAGTGCTGTGCAAATACAGCATTTTGAGAAATTTTCAATCCAGAAAAAAGTTCTCTGGAATCGCATTCCTTCCCATAATAAGCCGTCAGCATATCCGCCGTCATAGATTTTCCAAAGCGCCGCGGACGGCTGACACAGACATATCTCTGCACAGTATTAATCACCTGATTGGTATACTCGATCAGCCCTGTTTTATCCACATAAATTTCGGACTGAACCGCTTTTGCAAATTTTTCATTTCCCGGATTCAGATAAACTCCCATATTCCACCTGCGCCTTTCTCTTTCTACCTCTATCATACGATATTCTTGCCTTAAGTTCAATTTAGCATAAGTTGAAAAATGCCAGAATGTTTTTAACTGAGGCAAAACATTCTGGCTGTTTTTTCTGGGATTGCTATGAGTCAATTAATTAATGAATAAAGAACGCGTCCTCTTCCTCGTCTTCCACAACCGGTGTCATCGGGTTATACTCGGTTTCCACCAATTTTTTCACCAGCTCGTGATCGAAGTTGCGGCGAATTTCACAGGTTCTGTCGAAAATCATGGTTGCTTCATCCCCTGGGGTGCATGCCGGCCAGTTCGGGAGGGATGGGGTTTCCGGGCTTCCGTAGCGGGCAAAGTTGATCCAGGCGGTGGCCATACGCTCCTGCAGACGGTCTGTTTCGCCCGGGACATTGCATACGGCGATGCGGTCGATGTTATGGAATACGAACGGAATCTCGGCACAATGCCATGCGGCTTTTCCGCCATCGATCGGGAATTCATAGGTAAACTGATAGGAATAAGTCGGCGCTTCTGTAAACTCCGATTTCTGACGAATGAATTCGATCGTTTCCGGACGGAAGAACGTATCCACAGACCACAGATCCACAATTGTTTTGTCCGGATATGCTTTTTCAAAAAGAGAAATCAGCTCCGGCGTTGCATCGCCATATTTTCTCGTCAGGAACGCAATCTGTTCCTCACGGTTCATCTCATGTTTTCCCGGCACAACCGGTCCAAAATCAAACTCACCGATGTTGGTTCCTGCCAGCACAGGAATCGTTTTAGCGTGATCCGTAAATCCGCACTTGATCGGATTTCCGTGGAACCAGCCATTCTCCATCGGTCCCTGTCCGATATAGCAGCCTTTCGCAGCAACCTCTGCCTCAACTTTATTGTACGCATTTGACAGCTCATAATACGGGATCGTCTCAAGCTTCTCCACCTCGGACTCGTCCAGATTCAGTTCTTTTAACAGAGCCTTCACAATCGCGGTGCCGTCTCCGTCCTCTTTCTGATAAACCTTTGCCTCATAAACACCGCTCTCGATGATACCCTTCTGGAACAGGCCGTCTGCTGCCGGCGTATTCATCAGCGTTGCCACCTTCATACCGCCGCCGGACTGACCGAAAATCGTAACATTCTCCGGGTCTCCGCCGAATGCCGCGATATTGTCATGTACCCACTGCAATGCAGCTACCATATCTGCGTTTCCTGCATTCGCAGAATTTTTGTATTTTTCGCCAAACGGCGAGAGATCGAGATAACCGAGGATATTCAGCCGATGGTTCACGGAAACAACAACGACATCACCGAACTCGCTTAAGTGATCCCCCTCATATGCCACATGCTCAATCGCAGAGCCGGCGCTGAAGCCGCCGCCGTGGAGCCATACCATGACCGGCTTTTTCGCACCCGGATCAAGACTCTGTGTCCAGACATTCAGGTTCTGGCAATGCTCGTCCTGCGGCCAGTAACGATGCGGTACCAGCACCTCCATGTTCGGCTCGTCCTGCTTTAAAAGCGGACATACATAGCCGTACGCCAGCGCATTTTTGATTCCTTTCCACGGTTTCACCGGCTGCGGCATCTGGAAACGGTCCGCCTCGGCGTAATGGATTCCATGAAACGCGTATGTCGTATTCAGGCGGAAGCCACGTACCTTTCCCGCCTTTGTCTCTACTACCGGATCTGTTTTACTGCATACAAAATAATCTCCCATATTTCAGTTACCTTCTTTCTATCCTGTTCTGTGACGCGCAGTTTCCAAAAAACCACCGCAAAATCCCCCTGATCTTTCCGTTTTTGCACCGGTCTTTGAAGCATCTGTTGTTTTTGCATTTACGCATCTGCTCCTTATTATACCAGACAATTTTTTCAGAAACAATTCTTTTCACTTTTATTTTCGGCTGTTTATATCAATAAAGTCCGAAAATCGCGTCAAAAACTGATATTTCCATCACAACTTCAAAGTGCTACAATAAAAAAGAAGGTAAAATCAACGTAAAAAAGGGGACTACTATGACGAAAACAGTACAAAAGAGCAAAGCCCGCGATATGACCCAGGGCTCTATCTGGAAACAGCTTCTTCTCTTCTCGCTTCCGCTGATGGCCGGAAATCTCTTCCAGCAGCTTTACAACACCGTTGACAGCATCGTTGTCGGCAACTTTGTCGGCAAGGAAGCACTCGCCGCCGTCGGCTCCGTCGGTCCGATCATCAATTCTCTGATCGGCTTTTTCATGGGACTTTCCACCGGTGCCGGTGTCATTATCTCTCAGTATTATGGCGCAAAGGCGGATGAAAAGGTCAGCCGCACCGTCAGCACGACACTGGTGATGACATTTTTTCTCTCTATTGTCTTTACTATTCTCGGCATCTTCATTACACCGTACATGCTCCGCATGATGAGTACGCCGAACGACGTCATCCGCGAGTCAGCAACGTATCTTAAAATTTACTTTGGCGGTGTTGCCGGTCTGATGTTCTACAACATGGGCTCCGGCGTTCTCCGCGCTGTCGGCGATTCCCGCCATCCGCTGTATTTCCTGATTTTTTCCGCTGTTGTCAATACCGTGCTCGATCTTTTGTTTGTCGTTTCCTTCGGCATGGGAATCGAGGGTGTGGCGCTTGCAACCGTTATTGCACAGTGCCTTTCGGCGGTTCTGACGCTGTATGTGCTGACCACAACAGACGGCCCATACCGCATCTGTTGGAAAAAGCTCTGCATGGACTGGTCTTTGCTGTACCGCATCGTCTGCGTCGGACTGCCGGCAGCGATCCAGCAGATGGTGACTTCCGTTTCCAACGTTTTCGTGCAGTCCTATATCAATGTATTCGGCTCGGATGTTATGGCAGGCTGGAGTGCCTGCATGAAAATCGACCAGTTTATGATGCTGCCGATGATGAGTGTTGGTCTTGCTTCGACCACCTTCACCGGACAGAACGTCGGTGCCAGCTACATTGACCGTGCAAAGAAGGGTGCTACAACCGCATTCCTGCTTGCTGAGCTTGTAACCATTGTGATGATGATTCCTCTGCTGATTTTCGCTCCGCAAATGGTCTATCTGTTTAACCAGGAGGCAGCTGTGATTCGTTACGGAACCCTGTTCCTGTATCTCCTCTCCCCGTTCTACATTCTCTGCTGCGTCAACCAGGTTTATTCTAACGTCCTGCGTGGCGCAGGAGACACCAGAACACCAATGATCGTAATGCTCGGAAGCTTCGTCGTGTTCCGCCAGATTTACCTGTTTGTGATGTCTCATATATTTGATTCCATCATTCCGATTGCACTTGGTTATCCGGCGGGATGGCTGGTATGCAGTGTTCTGATTTATGCCTGCTATCGGAAATTCCGATGGGATAAAGGAATGCGGAAAAACTGAAGGATTCCTTTCCGGACATAAGCAAAAGGGACTGTTGCACTAAGAAAATGAACGTAGTGCGACAGCCCCTTTTTTCGCATTATTTTTTCAGGAGTGCTGCTGAATGCTCTTTAATCAGAACAACTCTGCAATCGCCGCGATCTTCTCACAGTTTTCCGGCAGCGGACCATTGATTTTCGGTGACTGGCGCGTTGCCACGTAACAGCTTGCGATTCCGGCAGAGGCTGCACCGTGGCAGTCAGCGATGTCGTCATTTCCTGTCATCAGGCATTCTGCCGGATCGAGGTGATACTGCTTCAGCAGCATCTCATAAAACGCCGGATCCGGCTTTTTCACACCGGCATCCGATGAGAGCAGGATTCCGTCAAAGTATTTCGTAAGGCCGAGCAGGGAAATTTCCGGCGCGGTGAAAAGCGCCTGTGCGTTGGACAGCAGAAAAACCTTCTTTCCTGCGTCTTTAAACGCTGCAGCATTTCCGGCACGCCGGGGAACAGTTTCAGTTCTTCTATCGAAATCGCACGGAACATTTTCGCCAGATCTGCAATTTCTTTTTCCGTTACCGAAACAGCCTGATCCTCAAACAGCTGCCGGAACACATCCGCAATGTCGATTTCCGGTACATGGCTGCCGCGGCATTCCATTTTAAGCGCAGCTTCCTGCTCTTTGATTTTTGTCTCATACGCCATCCGGAGTTCTTTCGGCTCATAGGCGGCCCCTTTCATGCCGAAGAACAGGCTCATTTTTTTCCAGAGATACGCTTTCTTTTCATTCGTATGTATATCTACCAGAGTTCCATATAAATCAAAAATATAATTCTGATACATCCTTCATCATCCTTTCTTACGGAAAGTTTTCCACACGACACGTATTCTACCAGACTTTTCTCCACAATTCCATGTCTTTTTTCCAGACTTCCTATCTTTTTTCTCTACCCGGGCTGTCCATCAGACCAGATCGTTGAAACCTGTTTTGTCTTGCTCTCTGTAAGAAAGAATCCTGCCCGGAGGGCTTTTTACTTTATCGGAAAATTCAACGAAGTTTCCGGTAACGCAAAAAAATTCCCCTGTACAGATTTTGTCCGCAACAGGGGAATTCATTACATCTCACAGTTTTCTGCAAATTGTAACCTTTGATTTACTTTCTCGCATCCAGCATTTCTTTCACCAGACGAATATACTCCGGTGTTGTTCCGCAGCAGCCGCCGACAATGCCTGCACCCGCGTCTACCAGAATGTTCATATATCTTGCAAACGTCGGCGCATCCATGCTGTAGATTGCCTCACCGGTCGGCGTGATTTTCGGCAGGCCGGCATTCGGTTTTACGATAACCGGTACTCTTGCCACTTTTTTCATGGAATTTACGACTGCCTCAAGCTGATCCGGTCCGACCGAGCAGTTCAGTCCTACGGCGGATGCTCCCATTTCCTGCAGTGTCTCAACTGCTTCCACAGCGTTTCCGCCGAACAGGGCAGAACCGTCTGCTTCCAGCGTCAGAGAACACATAATCGGCAGATCGCAGACAGAAAGTGCAGCATCCATAAAGACACACGTTTCGTCTACGCTCAGCATCGTCTCCGCTACCAGAAGATCAACGCCTGCATTTGCTACCGCTGTTACCTGCTCTGTGTAGGATTCCAGCAGCTCTTCATAAGAGAGATCGCCTTTTGGCTGCAGCATTTTTCCCGGTGTGGAAAAATCTCCCGCGATCAGCGCACCCGTTCCGGCAAGCGCTTTTTTCGAGATATCCACCAGGCGTGCGTTCAGCTCCTCCACCTCGTTTTCTCTTCCATAATCCGCTAATTTCAATCTGTTTGCACCAAAGGTCGGCGCATAGACAATCTGGCTTCCCGCCTCCACGTAAGCCTTCTGTAAATTTGCCAGAATATCAGGGTGCTCCAGAACCCAAAGCTCTGTACTGACTCCTTTTGGCATTCCCGCTTTTGTCAGATTTGATCCGGTTGCGCCATCCAATAAAATGACACCTGCTCCGGCAAGCTGTTCAAATTCTTCTCTTGTCATTTTCTTTTCTCCATTCTGCCCGAGTTACCTGCAGCACATGTCCGCGTATACTGACAAATCCCGGCTGTTTTTTCTGAACCTGCCGCGCTTTTCGCGTCAAATTCATGTTCAGTATAGCATTGTATTGTTTTCCCGACAAGTAAAAAAAGAGGTATCCGTTTTGGATACCCCTTCGTCTGTTTCTGTTCATGAATGTTCAGCAAACCCCGACATTCTCAATCATGATGCGCGTCTGAATGATGTGTCTCCGAATGATGCGTCTCCGAATGATGTGTCCTGCCCGAGCTGTTCCCCCCACCGGACGGGATATTCTTCGGTGACCCCGGAGACAAATTTGTTCCCTGGTTCACACGGGTTGCTTTCTGTCCATTTTCCACCTGCGAGGATGCCGATACCGTTGAAACACCCGAATCGGAACTGTTTTCCGTTGCAGCATTTTTTCCACACGCAACGAAAGCCAATACTGCTGTACCGACAAGTACGGAAATTACTGCCTTCTTCATTTCTCCACCTTCTTTCCTGGTACATCGTTTTCGCCTGAACATTAGAGCGTGTCTGAAAAATTATTTCCGCAATTTGCGAGATACACTCTGGTTGTAATTTCATTTTAAATGAACTTCTTACTATTGTCAATTTACTCTACAAATTCCCTATTATTTTCTTTTTTTTGTTCAAAAATATTTTCAGACACAAACAGCAGCCGGACCCCTCTCCCGGATCCGGCTGCCGTTTGTCCTGTATCGTATGCTTTTATTCCGCAGTGCTTGAAGACGTTGAAGCAGTGCCTGTGCTGCTTGTCGATGTCGTTTCGGTACTGCCTGATGTCGTGCTGTCAGACGTTGTACTGTCCGTTGCGGTACTGTCCGTTGTTGTACTGTCGGTTGTGGTTCCATCTGTGGAATCTGTAGAAGCGCTGTCAACTGTCATCGTATACAGATCTGCGTCCGTTACTTCAAGTTTTTTCCAGTTGGATGCGACCTTGATATCGCTCTCCTTTACCCATCCATCCAGTGTATCGTTGTACTTATCCGATTTGCGGTTGGAAATGATAGTCTGTCTTCTGGACTCGGTTTTATCCTCGTCGAATGCTTTATCTACACGGATCACATAATATGCATCGTCGCCTTCGATGACACCGTCATAATACTCGCCATCCTTCAGCTTTGCTGCTTCTTCCGCTACTTTATCTCCAAGAGAACAGGTATCGTCATCGTCTTTCTCCGATCCGGTTCCAAAGGATGTCTCGGAAGAGGTCAGATAAGAAACCTCAGAGGAGGAATCGCTGGCGGAACTGCTCGATGTGCTCGCGCTTGAAGCGTCGGATGCGCTTGTGTCGGAAGCATCGGAAGAAGAGCTGCTCTCATCGGAGCTGTCGGCAGAATCGGTGGAATCTGCGGTATTCTCCGCATTTAACTGATCGTTCAGCTCCTTGCGCAGATCGGTAAACGATGCGGCTGCAGGATCCTCAGACTCTTTTAAGAGATCCAGGAATCTCTGTGCGATTTCTTTCTTTGCCGCTTTTTCCTCGTCCGTCAAATCAATCGTTTTTCCATCGTCATCCTTCTCGGTTCCTGCTGTGGATACCGTGATGTAGCTGATGGAGGTCTGCTTTGCCTCTTCATCGGATACCTCGGTATCTACATCTGCGATGATCGGATCATAAATTTTGGTTTGAATAACATACAGCTCCAGTGCATCCTGGATGTCCTCAACGGTTGCGTGCAGCTTTTTCATCACATCGTCACCGTTCTTATCTGCGAATGCCTGTGCAGCCTCTTTCGCCTGCTGTTTTTCCTCGTCTGTCAGGGAAATTCCGTATTCCTCTGCGTGCTGCCGCATCAGAAGCTCTTTTTCGATCGTATCAAGAGACTGCTCCTTGAACGTTTCCCCGGTAGTCTTTCCATCGTCGCCTTCCTTGTCGTACATCTCAGACGGCATCTGCATTCCGTACATAGAGTACATCTTGGAATAATAATTGTACATGGTTGCCTGCTGATATCTCAGCATGAAATTTGCCTGTCCGAGTGTAATCGACTCGTCATTTACAGTAACTGCCGTTTTTGTTCCGTCCACATTGTCGGAACCGCAGCCAGTCAGTCCCATCGCTGCCATCGAAGCACTCAGCATAACGCAGACTGCTTTTGCTTTTAAATTTTTCATTACTTCCTCCTCATGCAGGGCGAAATGTATGCTCAAAAAGAGTTTTTCTTTTTACACGTTCGAATTTCCGGTCCTGCATCGATTTTTATAAACGCTTTTCCTATTATACCCTTTTTGTTGATACAGGGCAACTTTTTTCTTCCCTGTTCACGCCTTTTTCACACGATTTTGTGGTTATGCGAGTATTTCACTCCTGTGTGATCTGCAGCAGATCTTCCACCAGTGCATGGCTCTTCTCCAGCAGATCGATCTTTTCCTTTGAATTTCTCCGCCGCGGCGTGTAGACAAACGCCAGCGACTCCATCTGGAATTTCAGTTCGTCTCGGTATTTCTGCAGCAGCTCCGGAATCCGCGCCACATCGATTTTTGCATGCTGCTGTAAGGTGACTCGTACCGAATCGCCCATCTGTTTCAGCTCCGTCACATACGCACAGTGCGCCAGCGCTTTCAGTTCTGCAACAGCCAGAAGATTCTGTACATTTTTCGGCGGTTCCCCGAAGCGGTCGGTCAGCTCCTCCGTCATGTCCTCATACTCTTCCTTATTTTCAATCGCCGCAATTCGCTTATAGGTGTCAAGCTTCAGAGACTCGTTGCTGATGTAGCTGTCCGGAATATAGGCACTGACATTCAGATCAATCGTTGTCTCGAACGCTTCTGCCGGTGCGATGCCCTTCGCCTCTTTAACCGCCTCTGCGAGCATTTTACAATAGAGATCGTATCCAACCGATTCCATATGGCCCGACTGCTCTGCGCCCAGCAGATTTCCGGCGCCTCGGATCTCAAGATCACGCATTGCAATTTTAAAGCCGCTTCCCATCTCCGTAAATTCACGGATCGCATGGAGACGCTTCTCCGCCACTTCCTTCAACATCTTGTTTCTGCGGTACATCAGAAATGCGTAGGAAGTCCGATTCGACCGTCCGACGCGGCCGCGGAGCTGATAGAGCTGTGACAGTCCCATCTGGTCGGAATCATGGATAATCATGGTATTGACATTCGAAATATCGAGTCCTGTCTCAATGATCGTTGTTGACACGAGCACATCGATCTCTCCGTTGATAAAGCCGTACATGATCTTTTCCAGCTCACGCTCTTTCATCTGTCCGTGCGCAAAGCCTACATTTGCATCCGGCACGAGCTTCTGGATCGTGTTCGCCATATCCGCAATCGACTGGACACGGTTATAGACATAGTAAACCTGCCCGCCCCGCGCAAGTTCACGGTTAATCGCCTCGCGAACCATTTCTTCATTGTATTCACAGACAAAGGTCTGGATCGGCTGTCGATCCTGCGGTGCTTCCTCGAGCACACTCATATCCCGGATGCCGATCAGGCTCATGTGCATGGTACGTGGAATCGGCGTCGCCGTCAGTGTCAGAACATCCACATTTTTTTGCAGCTGTTTGATTTTTTCTTTATGCGTCACGCCGAACCGCTGCTCCTCATCGACAATCAGAAGGCCAAGATCTTTGAACTTTACGTCCTTCGACAGAACGCGGTGTGTTCCGATGACAATATCCACGAGTCCTTTTTTCAGATCCTCCAGCGTTTTTTTCTGCTCTGCCGGCGTGCGGAACCGGCACAGAAGATCAACGCGCACCGGAAAGTCCTTCATGCGCTCAACGAACGTATTGTAATGCTGCTGTGCCAGAATGGTGGTCGGAACGAGGTAGACGACCTGTTTGCTCTCCTGTACTGCCTTGAACGCTGCACGGATTGCAACCTCGGTTTTGCCGTATCCGACATCGCCGCAGATCAGGCGGTCCATGATCTTTTTGCTCTCCATGTCCGCCTTTGTCGCCTCGATCGCCGCAAGCTGATCGTCCGTCTCCTCAAACGGAAACAGTTCCTCAAATTCCTTCTGCCAGATCGTATCCTTTCCGAACTGATAGCCGGATGACGCCTGCCGCTCGGCATACAGCTTCACGAGATCCTGTGCGATATTTTTTACCGCATGGCGAACCCGTGTTTTCGTCTTATTCCATTCCTGACCGCCGATTTTATTCAGCTTCGGCACCTTTGCAGCTTCGCCGGACGCATACTTCTGCAGCGTATCGAGCTGGGTGGCCAGCACATAGAGGTTCGATCCGCCCGCATACTCGATTTTCATGTAATCACGCGTTACGCGGTCCATCTCAATTTTTTCGATACCGCGGTAAATACCAAGACCGTGGCTCTCGTGCACGACATAGTCACCGATCGATAGATCCGCAAAATTCTGGATTTTCTGACCGGAATACTCCGATTTCTTCCGGTTTTTCTTCTTCTCTTTTCCAAAAATATCCGTCTCTGTGATCAGCACAAATTTCTGCATCGGATATTCAAAGCCTCTGCGGGCCGCGCCGTGGATCAGCATGACCTCGCCCGGTTTCAGAACACGCTCCTCATTCTCGCTGTAGAAGGCCGGAATCTCCTCATTCTGCAGGTCCTCCGCCAGATGCTGCGCCCTCGTCCGCGACGGACTCGCCAGTACAATACGGTAACCCGCTTTTTTCCAGGATTTCAGATCTTTTACCAGAAGCGGGAACTGATTGTTATACGAATTGACCGATTTCACCGTCACACTGAACTCATCGCGGATGTTCCACTCGCCCTTCTGCGGCTCCATCAGCGATACGGCAACACAGCCGCGGCGGTTCAGTTTTGCCACAAGCTCCGCCGTACTGCACATCAGCTTCGCCTGTCCCGGCAGGAGGTATCCCTTTTCGAGACGGTGGCTCACGCTCTCCTGAAATTCTGCTTCCAGCGCATCGGCACACTCGATGATGCGGTTCGGCTCATCGAGGAAAATGCGGCTGTTCTCCGGCAGATACTCAAGAAACGAGACGGTCTCCGGATAAAAATAATGAAGATACTGCTCCGCTCCCTGCAGAATTTCGCCTTCTCCGATCCGGTCGCAGATTTCCTCTGCTGCACGGCGGATCCTTGCCGCTTCCTCTGTCATCATTTTGTCGCGGAATTTTGTGCTTTGCGCTTTCGCCTCTTTTTTTATAGCTTTTACGCCGCGCGCAATCGTATCCTCTGTTAAAATCAGCTCCGATGCCGGATAGATTGTGATTTCCTCGAGGTTTTCAATCGACCGCTGGCTCTCCGCATCGAAGCTTCGGATGGAATCTATCTCATCGCCCCAGAGCTCAATCCGGATCGGGTTCTGTTCCGTCAGCGGATAAATATCGAGAATGCCGCCGCGGACGGAAAACTGACCGGTCGACTCCACCTGAAAGGTACTCTCATAGCCGAGCCGCACCAGCTCTTTTCTTATTTTATCCAGATCGAGTTCGCTGTCATTGCGCAGATGGATGCAATGTTTTTCGAACACGCCAAGAGGCAGAAGAAAGTCCATACATCCCCCTACACTGGTGATGATGGTAACTTCCTTCCGCTCAAGAAGTGCCTGGATCACCTGAAGCCGCTGCCGGATCAGCAGATTTCCGTGAATGTCTGCCTGATAGAAAATCAGGTCCTTCGCCGGATAATACAGCGTCTCCGCATCGTACAGCCGGTAATCCTCATATAATTCTTTTGCTTTTAATTCATTTTCCGCGATCAGAAGCCGCACCGGGGCATCCTCGGAGAGACCTGCAATCATGTGGGCTTTCTGGCTTTCCAGACAGCCCGAGATCACCGTCACACCTGCGGTTCCTTTTTTCAGATCACGGAACAGCTCGTCAAAACGGGCAATTTCTTTGATCGGTTCTAATAACGCTTTCATTTTCCTTACTCTGCCGGGTTTGCAGATTTGCGGTTATACTCATTCATAGCTGCGTCCACATCCCCGTTCAGCATCTGCTCAATTGCTTTTGCCGCATGCTCGATCGCCAGATTTACAAGGGGACGTTCGTCTTTCGTAAACGGACTTAACACGTAGTCCGCCAGATCCCAGTTTTTCGGTTTCTCACCGACGCCGACCTTCACACGCATAAAGCGGTCGGTGCCAAGATTAGCGATGATGTTTTTGATGCCATTGTGGCCGCCCGCGCTTCCTTTTTTGCGGATACGGATCTGTCCCGGCGCCAGGCTGATATCATCGTAAACCACGATCAGCTCGCTCTCCGGATCCACTTTGTAATAGTTCACCAGCTCCCGCACAGACTCACCGCTCAGATTCATATACGTCATCGGCTTTGCAACGATAACCTTCTGACCTGCGATCATGCCTTTTCCGAACAGAGCCTTGTGGCCTGTACCGGAGGAAGGGATCTGATATTCATCGATCAGATAATCGATGGTATCAAATCCGACATTGTGCTTCGTCCCTTCGTACTGGCGCGTTGGATTTCCCAGACCTACTATAATATACATAAATTCTCCTGTCATCAGACCATTTTCCGGCGCAGTTTTTGTTCACATCACGGTCAAAACGGATATTCTCCATCCACTTCGCTACTTGCGCATAACCGAATAGCTGCTTCGCCGCACCGAAAAATGATATATTGTTTTTCCATCTGTCATAAAGAAAGAACACGAACAAAAGAGCAGCCTTTTTCCTGCTCTTTTATTCGCTGAAATGCTTCGGCAATGTTTAGTTAAAGTATACCAGTTCGCTCTCCGGTTTCTTGGCCGGTTTGATTTCTTTTGCATACAGAACCGGGCCTTCGCCATCGTAAACCTTCATATAGCCCCATTTTACCGTTGCAATCACGTCAACCCAGGAACCCATCACGAGAGATTTGGCGCTTGCGCATTTGCAGACGTAACCGATAAAGGAAGTATCGTCTGCACAGCAGGTCATTGCCATACGACCCGGGACAAAGAAATCAGCTCCGACGTCTTTGCTCTTTAATACCATGCCTCGGAAATGAACGGTTTTGCCCTCGTAGCGCTCCGGGTTGTCGCCCATATCGACATACCAGATTCCGTAATCGGCGTCATCAATCTCGATCACATCGGCATCGGTATCAAACGGCATCTGATCCTCAAAAATGTTGTCAATTTCGCCTTCTTCATTCTCAAACAGAACGTCGCACGCCTGGTTGACTACTTTGATGCTGCGGCGGAAGGATGGAAGCGGATCTTCCGGACGGCAGCGGTTGAACATGACCATATCGGCATTTTTTGCCATCTCCATGAAGACGGATTTCATGTTCTGCATATAGATCTGGAAGCAGCTTGCGTCGACGGTCACGATCTCCTGTACGATGCCCCAACCGCGCGGCAGTTCCATTTCTTCGAGTTTTTTTACGCTCCAGAGCGGGTTGTATTCGAGAATGATTCGCTCCGGGCGGTATTTGCGGTTCAGTTTTTTCAGGTAATCCAGGGTAAACTGCTCTGGTCCTTCTACGATTTCCAGGACGGTGTTGTGTTTGAGCAGTTCTTTTTCGTCGTACTCTACTTCACCTTCTTCGGTTGTGATCAGAAGGGTCGGTCCGTCGATCTGGAAATAGTCCTGTGCTACGGTAAAATTGATAAAAGAGGTTTTTCCACTCTCCAGAAATCCTGTTATGAGATAAATCGGAATTTCTACTTCGTCTTCTTCGTACATTTTGTACCTCCGTTGTCTTTGACGTACTCCCGGAATCTTTCTGCACTTGCTTTTGCGGCTGAGATTCCGGACGTGCCTTTTGCTTTGTCTCTAAATCAAGAAAAAAGCTGCCACATCGGATTTTGTTTCTGATGCGGCAGCTTCACTACAGTTCACAGGTACCCTGCGGACCGTAATTTTCGCAGCTACTTTGTATTTTTACAGTCCGAACAGCTCTGCCAGCTTATCTTCTGCTAATTTGGAACCGATGACACAGATTCTTCCGGTGAATTCCGGTGCTCCGTCACGTACTTCGTACTCTTCCGGAACCATATCGAAATAGATCCACTGTCCATCGGCGCCTGCTACCATACCTTTGGCCCGAAGAACCATACCATAAGCGGTATCCTCGGAAAGTTTCTTTAAGATGCCTTCAATCTGCTCTTTGGTGAAGGTCTTCACAGTCTCCTGACCCCAGCTTGTGAAAACTTCGTCTGCGTGATGATGGTGATGATGATCATGACCGCAGCCGCACTCGTCATCGTGGTGATGATGATGCTCATGGTCGTGATCATGGCCGCAACAGCACTCGTCATCATGGTCGTGGTGATGATGCTCATGCTCCTCGTCGTGATCGTGGCCGCAGCAGCACTCGCCGTCATGGTCGTGGTGATGATGTTCATGTTCGTCCTCATCATGATCGTGATGATGGTGCTCATGCTCCTCATCGTGGTCATGGCCGCAGCAGCACTCGTCGTGGTCATGATGATGGTGATGATGCTCTTCCTCTTCTACCTGCGCAAGGTTGATGATGGCACCTTCCATCGTATCGAGTACTTTCTTACCACCCAGTACTTCAACCGGTGTGGTAATAATGTGTGCTTCCGGATTCAGTTCGCGGAGCATCTTTACTGCTGCCTCTACTTTTTCCGTATCGGCTTTATCGGTACGGCTCAGGATGATGGTTCCTGCGCTCTTTACCTGATTCTCGAAGAATTCGCCGAAGTTTCTGAGATACATTTTGCATTTCATAACGTCGACTACGGTTGTTGCGGAATTCAGGGCTACGCCTGCTTCTTTTTCTACACCGTCTACAGCCTTGATGACGTCGGAGAGTTTACCTACGCCGGACGGCTCGATGATGATGCGGTCCGGGTGATATTTGGTGATAACATCTTTTAATGCTGCGCCGAAGTCTCCCACAAGAGAGCAGCAGATGCAGCCGGAGTTCATTTCACGGATTTCGATACCGGCATCTTTTAAGAAGCCTCCGTCGATTCCGATTTCACCGAATTCGTTCTCGATCAGGACAACCTGCTGGCCTTTCAGTGCGTCTCCGAGGAGTTTTTTGATCAGGGTTGTTTTTCCTGCGCCCAGGAAACCTGAAATAATGTCTATTCTTGTCATTGATTTAACCTCTTTATCTTGTTGATTCCGTTTATAGTTAGCTGCAAAAGGGCCGAAGTTTATCCTCCGCCCCACACTCACGCTTATTATAGCAACCATAGAACAAAAAATCAAGAGAATTTCCCTTGCTTTTTCTGCATTTCACCATTATAATATATTACATGTCTTTTCTACTTTAACGCGTTGAATGGGCAAATCATTTTACCTATGAATGGGGGATTTTTTTATGAGTGGAACGAAAGAAAAAAAACTCAATCTGCCACAGTCACTGCTTTTGCTGCTGCTGATCATCGTATCCGTCGCAGTCTGTATCCGCCTGAAAACCGGCGGTCCTATGATCGGCCTGTTTGCAAGCTGGATTTTTATCTATCTGTTTTGTAAGATTTTCGGTATTTCTTACGCCAACATTGTTGCCGGCGCATACGATGCCATCCGTATGGTCGTCCCGACGCTCTGCCTTCTGATGGCCATCGGTGTCATGATCGGCACCTGGCTGCAGAGTGGCACCATTGCCACCATCATTTCCTGGGGCTTAAAAATGATTAACCCGTCCTGGCTGCTGCCTCTGACGCTGCTGTTCTGCTCCATTTTGAGTATTGTAACCGGTACTTCCTATGGTTCCGTCGGAAGCGCAGGTGTTGCCATGATGGCGATCGGAAACGCCATGGGTATCCATCCTGGCATGGTAGCCGGTGCTGTCATCTGCGGTGCCATGTTCGGTGACAAATTAAGTCCTCTTTCCGATACCACAAACCTTGCTCCGGCCGTTGCAGATGCCAAACTTGGCGATCATATCCGCTCGATGCTCTGGACCACCCTTCCAACGTATGTAATTACCTTAATTCTTTTTACTATTCTCGGTTTCCAGCAGACCAGCGGAAGCTATACCGAGGGAAGCATTACCGTTTACATCGATGCTTTAAACGGTGAATTCCAGCTCGGATGGATTACCATGATCCCTGCCATCCTGATTATTGTATTGCTCCTCTGCAAAGTAAATGCGATCTCTGCACTTGGTCTTTCCAGCTTCGCTGCCGGATTTGTTTCCTATTTTGTGCAGCACGATACTCTGCAGGGCATCATCCGCACAGCTTACAACGGTTACACAACCACAATCGAAGAACCGGTATTACAATCCATCTTAAACCGCGGCGGCATGGGAAGCATGCTCCAGTACGTAGCCATTATCTGCTTTGCTGTCGGCATGGGCGGCATGCTGGAAAAACTCGGTGTACTGGATCACATTCTTCAGGCGATTGTAAAGAGAATCAATAGCGATGGAAGTATGATCCTGGCAACGATGATTGTCGGTTACGTGACCAGCCTCATCAGCTGCTCCCAGCCGATGGCACACGTTCTGACCGGCCGTCTGATGGCACCTGTCTTTCAAGAGCGCAAGGTTGCACCGGAAATTCTTTCCCGCTGCCTCGAAGACTCCGGAACTATGGCTGGTCCTATGATTCCATGGCATGGCTACGGCGTATACATGGCCGGCACACTTGGTGTTGCATGGTCGGCATTTTTCCCGTACTTATTCCTGCTTTACCTGACCCCGGTTTTCAGTATTTTCTACGGATTTACCGGAATTTCCATTAAGCATCTTCCGGAAACCCAAAACAATGAATCAAAAGAAGAGAAATAAGGCAAAAGCAGAAATCGTAACAGAAAATCATAAACAGAAACAGAAACAAAAAAGAAAAGGAAAAGAGAAAGAATGCAGACAAAACTTGTTCTTCTCGGAACCGGCACACCAAATGCGTGTCCGAATGCCAACGGACCTTCCTCCGCTGTCGTGGTCGGTGACCGTGCTTATCTGGTAGATTTTGGCCCTGGCGTTGTCCGCCAGGCCTCAGCCGCCTATTTTAACGGCGTAGATGCCCTGCGGCCGGATCTTCTGACCGTTGCCTTCTGTACGCACCTTCACACAGACCATACCGCAGGATACCCGGATCTGATTTTTACTCCGTGGGTGCTGGAGCGCCCGGTTCCATTGAAAGTTTTCGGGCCAAAGGGCTTACAGCACATGACCGATCATATCTTACAGGCCTATGAAACCGACATTGATTTCCGAATTCACGGTTTCGAAAAAGCAAACGAATCCGGCTACCGCGTTGAGGTAACAGAAATTGAATCCGGCATTATCTACCGGGATGACCTGGTTACGGTGGAGGCTTTTCCGGTCAGCCACGGAACACTGGAATGCTACGGCTATAAATTCACCACACCGGACCGCACGATCGTCATCACCGGCGATACCGCTCCGCTGGATCTCGTGGCAGAAAAAGCGAAAGGCTGTGATATCCTGCTGCACGAAGTGGAATACGCCGCCGGAATTTCCTGCCGCGAACCAAAATGGCAGAAATACCACCGGGAAGTGCATACGTTAAGCACGGATCTTGCCGGTGTTGCAAAAAAGGCAAATCCGAAGCTGCTCGTTACGTATCACCGGATTTACCATATGAATGTACAGGATAACCACAAAAACCTTGCCGCCGAGATGGCATGGCGCGATGCCGCGATCTTGGATGAAATCCGGGATGCAGGGTATGACGGATATGTCGTGAACGGAAAAGACCTGGATGTATTTTAAAATACGGGGCAGCGTACCAATTCTGGTTTACGAATTAGTACGCTGCCCCGTTCGTTTTGGGATGAGCCCGGAGACGCTTTCTATTTTCATTTACCCGACTGGCAGATTCTACCATACTCTGCGTTATTTCAGAACTGTTTTTTCTTTGACATTAACCTCCTCAGAACGTATAATCATAGTATTACAACTCTGGCAAAACAGCAGGATTTTCTGCTGTTTGTCGTTACAGGAACCTGATCCGCAGACGGCTTGCACAGTCTGCCTTTCGTTTGCGTTCCAGAAAGGATGTTTTATATGGCAGCTACTACTGCGAAACCCGTAAAAAGCGCCGGTAAAATTCCCGGCAGTACCTTGAAAATCATTGCGATGGTCTGTATGCTGATCGACCACACTGCAGCTGTACTTTTCGACCGAATCCTGATTTCCCGTGGTCTTCTGGATGCGGTGAACGCTTCGGACGGAGGCGCATCATTTCTCTCCACAGGAAACACAGCTGTGATTTATTACGCGGACATGATTATGCGTGCCATCGGACGAATCAGTTTTCCAATTTTCTGTTTTCTGTTAATTGAGGGATTTCTACATACACATGATGTGAAAAAGTATGCTCTGAATCTTGGTATTTTCGCACTGGTTTCAGAAGTTCCGTTTGACCTTGCATTTGCGGGAAAACCGTTTTATCTGAATTATCAGAATGTATTTTTCACTCTGTTTATCGGCCTTGTGATGATGATTTTCCTGCAGAAGATTGATGAAAAAACGCATCAGGACGGTACAAACTGGCGGGGAGCCAACTGGAAAGTTTCCATTGGAAAACTGCTGGTGATCGTAGCGGCATGCACTGTTGCTACACTGCTGAAAACCGATTACAGTGCGATGGGAATTCTGACGATTGTTCTGATGTATAACCTGCGTAACAATAAGATGTATTGTATTGGAATTGGCTGCGCCGTACTTACGCTGCTGAGCCTGAATGAAATCACCTGTTTTCTGGCGATGATCCCGGTGCATTTTTATAACGGAAAACGAGGATTGAATCTGAAGTATCCGTTTTATGCGTTTTATCCGGTGCATCTGCTGGTGCTGTTTGCGATTGCGGCGGTACTGGGGATGGCGGGGGTTGCGGTTGTTTAAAAAACGGACACCCGGAAGTGCACCTGCGCCGCCTGGGACTGTGCCCTGGGGCACAGTCCCAGACGACACAGGTGCACTTCCGGGCTGACATTGAGGCGGGCGGTGGGGAGGTCTGGATTTGCTGCGCAAATCGGCGTGAGATTCTACTTAATATACTTCTTAACTTCCAACGGATACCCCAAAAGCTCTTCGCTGCGAATCACTTCAAAATTCTCCGGTTGAAAATCTTTGCGTAACGTCACAGTGTTCAGGCAATGATATCCCAATCTATGATAGAGTTTCATCGCTCCAAAATTTCGCGCAGCTACCTCAAGATAGACAGATTCAGAATACTTTTTTATCTCGCTTCGACCAGCGCAATCGCATGACTTCCGTATCCATTTCCCTGGTATTCCGGAAGTACGAAAAGATCTTCGATCCAGTCAACTTCCGCCCCGCGGCTTCCGAGATGCACAAATCCAATGGGGATCTCTTCTTTTAAGATAAAATAAAACACATGCCCTTTGTCTGTCCAGGCAGCAAGATTCTCCGCGGCCTCTTCGTCGGTTATAACATAATCACCATGAGCCAGCCAAAAGCCTCGAATCAGCTCTTTTGCAAGTTGTGCTTCGTTTTCATATTTCTGTAAAGCTATAATTTCATTCATTTTTTCATCTCCCTTGTTTTTTTAACCGAATCAAGTAAGTCCCAACCCCCTGCTTATTGCTTCGCGCAATGGAAGCAGGGGACTTGTTTGATTCGGTTAAACTATGATATACTCAAATCATCATGATACCAGGCTCAAAAAGCTAATGCAAGCTCGCTTGCAAGAGGATTTTTGAACTCTTGACCTGTCAAAAACATGACGAGGAGTGCAATGATATGAAAAAAGCGACAAATTTGATATCCTTTCTGATTTTAATGATGGTACTGGTCGGCTGTAGCAAAGAAACGGTCCATATCGACTTTCCTTTTGAAGTTGGAGATGTTGAAAATATCGAAATGTACCACTATGCGGGAGCACCGGTATCAGCAGAAAAGAAAATAGTCGTTGCAAAAACTGATATAACAGACTTGTATCATATGTTTGAAAACTTATCATTGACAGACAAACAAGTCGAGGAAATCACAGGAGCAGATGTGACCAGTTTTCGATTTAACCTTTCGGATGGGACAAACTACGAACTGGTTTATGTCTGCAATGGAGTCAAGAACGGAAAGCTGAAATCTTCCACGGGCAATTTTGAATACTTCACAAGTTCAGATATCGGCTCATATTGGTCAAATATGGATCTTGAATCAGTTCCAGTGAAAGAAAGTGAATTGCCGAAGTGGCATACCTGATTCAGCCTCGAAGGACTCCCTGTCATACGCGCTGGGGTGTTTTTATATATGATTCATCTCGTTTCCGTTTCTCATAAATCGCTTCCATCCATTCCAGCACATCCTCTTGGTTCTGCTGAAACGGTTCGCTGTGGCTCAGGAGAAAATACGGCGCACGCACGTTTTTCAGAACTCGGATTTCTGCCAGCAGGCGCTCGGCATTATAAACGGTCTGTCCGTTTTTCTGCGTCGCATATGCCGCATCCCCGAGAAAGCACCACGTCTCATCCACTTCCAATGCAAGCGATCCTTTGGCATGACTCGATGGAATCGGAAATAAATGTAACCGCACGTCACCGTCCTGAAACCACGTATCTTCTTCTATCACAGTTCCTGTTTTTGTATAACGAAACGTATTTTTCCCCTGGTAAACCGCTTCGCACGAAATCTCCGACAGATTCCCAATATGGTCGGGATGAAAATGGGATAAAATCACCCGAATTTTTTTTCCTGTCTGTTCTGACTTTTCCTGCAGAATTTCTGAAACCGCAGGATGATTTCCCACGTCATATACCCAGAAAAATGCATCACCCTCGATGATCACAACATTTGCCGAAAGTGGATGTTCTGTCGGTGTAAGATAGGAAATGTGATCGTTGATTGTCTGGATGTGCGGAATCTGTATCGGCTCTTTTCTTTCGTTCTTCATTCAATCAGCACCTCTTTTCCTTCGAACGCAAAACACAATGACCGACAGATTTATGAAATCTCTTTCATTCTCTGCCGGTCATGATATTAATGAAAATTAGTAGCTATCTTATTTTAGAAGCTGAACACCGCCACACCATACGCCGGAAGTGCATATGCAATCCGATATGGCTGGCCATCGCATTCTCCCTCTTTGGCACGGTAGGCTACCTGGCGTTTTTCGGTCGGGCCGCCGTATTTGACGTCGGAGCTGTCGAGTACCAGGCGGTACTGTTTTTTGCGCGGTACGCCGCACATGTAGTCCGGTCTCTCGACTGGTGTGAAGTTGCAGACAAACAGCAGATTGTTCTTGCCTGTCGGTGACCAGCGGACGAAGCTGTAAATGCTGCGGTCGCCGTCGTTGGCATTGATCCACTGGAAGCCTTCGTAGCCGCAGTCGTTCGCGTAGAGTGCCGGGTACTTGCGGTACATTTTCAGCAGGTCACTAAAGAAGGTCTGCAGATGCTGATGCCCCTCATCTGCCAGCAGGAACCAGTCGATCTCGCGTTCCTCGCTCCACTCGCGGAGCTGTCCGAAATCCTGTCCCATGAACAGAAGTTTTTTGCCCGGGTGCCCGAACATGAAAGCATAGCCTACCATCAGGTTCTGGAATTTTTCCTTCAGATCGCCCGGCATTTTATTGATCATCGAGCATTTCAAGTGGACAACCTCATCGTGCGAGAGCACCAGAATGTAGTTCTCGGAAAATGCATAGGTCATGCCGAAGGTCATCTTGTTATGGTTGTATTTGCGGAAGTATGGATCGAGCTTCATGTAATCGAGGAAGTCATGCATCCATCCCATGTTCCATTTGTAGGAGAAATGCAGGCCGCCGTCCTCTACGCTTCCCGTTACCTTCGGCCACGTTGTGGACTCCTCGGCAATCATGATGACACCTTTGTTTCGTCCGCGCACCAGGGTATTCAGGTGTTTGAAGAACTCGACGGCTTCGAGATTTTCATTTCCGCCGTTCTTGTTCGGCACCCACTGGCCCGGCTCTTTTCCGTAGTCGAGATACAGCATCGAAGCAACAGCATCGACACGGAGACCGTCTACGTGGTACTCTTCTACCCAATAAAGCGCATTTGCCAGCATAAAGTTTTTCACTTCATTTTTTCCGTAATCAAAGATCTTCGTTCCCCACTCCGGGTGCTCGCCCTTTCTCGGGTCGGCGTACTCATACAACGGCTGGCCATCAAAATCAGCAAGGCCGTGCGCATCTTTCGGGAAATGTGCCGGTACCCAGTCCAGAATAACACCGATTTTATTTTTATGCAGATAATCAACAAGATATTTAAACTCTTTCGGTGTTCCGTAGCGGGAGGTCGGTGCGTAATAGCCCGTTACCTGATAGCCCCAGGAACCGTCAAACGGATGCTCTGCAATTCCCATCAGCTCTACGTGGGTATAGCCCATTTTTTTTACGTAATCGGCAAGCGAATGTGCGAACTGAACGTAATTGTAAAATCCGTCCGGGTTGGATTCGGACCATGGATGTTTCATCCAGGAGCCCGGGTGCACTTCGTAGATAGAGAGCGCGGATTTCTGAACGTCAAATTTTTTGCGGTTCGTCAGCCATTCGCTGTCACCCCAGCGGTAGCCTTCGATTTCCGCTACTTTTGACGCGGTACCCGGCCGTTTTTCGGATGTAAATGCGTATGGATCTGCTTTGTACAGTTCTCTTCCGTCCGGTGTGCGGATGTAATATTTATACATCATTCCCTCGGTCACGCCCGGAACGAACACTTCATAAACGCCGTTCTCGCCGACTTTCCGCATCACATTGGCATGGGCATCCCAGCCGTTGAATTCGCCGATGACAGATACTTCCGCCGCATGCGGAGCCCATACGGTGAACCAGGCTCCTACTTTGCCGTCTTTTTTGTCCAGGTGCGCACCCATTTTCCGGAAAATATCGTAATGGGTTGCCTGGCCAAATAAGTACTGATCCAGTTCAGAAAATCTTGGCTGATAGCCCGCCGGTTTTTTTGGCGCTTTTCTGGTTTTCGCTGTTGTTTTTGCCGTTGTTTTCGCAGTTTCCTTCATAGAAAAAATCCCCTTTATGCTTCTTTTTCAATCAGAACACAGCCGCACGGAGGTACTTCAACAAAAAGTTTTCCATTTTCTGGAGAAATGGCTTCTCCGGTTACCGCGTTTTTCCATGTTCCGTCGCAAGATGCAGGAATCCAGACTCCCGCACTCTGGTTTTCATCATTATTTACTGCTGTGATCAGAGCGTCTGTCTCATCCAGGCGTGCAAAGGCATACTGGCGGTTGGTCAGCATGAGTTCGCGGTATCTTCCCGTTCGTGCTGCAGGATGTTTTTTTCTGACGTCTGATAATGTTTTGATCCATGCCGGAAGTTTTTCTGCCGGCGGATTTTTCTCCAGTTCTTCCAGATTCAGCGCCGGACGCAGCGGATCGTCGTTTCCGCCTTCTTTTCTTCCCTCGATGCCGAATTCCGATCCGTAATAGATGGACGGGATGCCCGGCAGGAAGTACAGCAGCGCATAAATTGGAATCATGTTTTCTTTTACGTTCAGCTTGCTGGCCAGACGGTCTACGTCGTGATTGTCAACGAAGCTGTACAGTTTCTTTCCTTTGTAAATGCCGCCGTTTTCGTCAAATTCGCGGCGGATCGTATGTGCAATTTCGAAGTAGTTATAATCGTTATGTCCCGAATAAAGTCCTTTGTGAAGCTCGTAGTTTGTGACACTGTGCAGCAGATGCTGGCCGTCTCCGATGTAGCGCGCATAGTCGCCGTGGATGACTTCGCCCATCAGCCAGAAGTCCTGTTTTTTGGCGGATGTGCGTGCGCGCATCTGCTCCATGAAGCCGAAATCCAGGCAGTCGGCGCAGTCGAGACGGATGCCGTCGATGTCGAATTCGTCGATCCAGAAGTCGATGACATCAAGGAGATAGTCGCGGACCTGCTGGTTCTGGAGATTCAGGTTGACGAGTTCGAAGCAGTTTCTCCATGCTTCGTAGGAGAATCCGTCGTTATAGCAGGTGTTTCCGCCGAACCAGATTCCTTTGTACCATCCGCAGTACGGGGACTGTTCTCTTTTTTCCTGAATGTCGCGGAAGGCAAAGAATTCGCGGCCGGTGTGGTTGAAGACACCGTCTACGACGACTTTGATGCCGAGTTCGTGGGCTTTTTTTACGTATGCGGCAAAGTCCGCGTTGTCGCCTAAGCGGCGGTCTACCTGTTTGTAATCTTTTGTGTCGTATCCATGTGTGGTTGATTCAAACAAGGGGCCGATATAGATTGCGGTACAACCGAGATCTGCGATGTGCGGAAGCCACTGTTCCAGTGTGGAAAAGCGGTGTACGGTTTCTTCCGATTCATTTTTTCTCGCGCGCCGGTCAGTCCGATCGGATAGATGTGATAAAATTCTGCCTCTTCATACCATGGTGCCATTTTGTTTGTCCTCCTTGTTTTTGGGTTATGAGTAAATTCCATACATGAACTGGTGTACCAGACGGTAGACTTCTTCGTCCCGGACGACGAGGTTGGAAAGATCGGATTGATCTCCTGCTGTCATCATCAGGTAGTGCATCAGGATTCCGGAGAAGCCTACGGCGAATTGTTCCTGACGGCCGTTCATGTTGCCGAGTTCGGCGCTGGCGTTGTCGAAGACGTCGACGCACAGGTGATAGAACCGGTCAATCATGGGGTATACGGTGCGGAAGCCTTCGCTTTTTCTTCCGGAATAGAACAGTGCCATCATCAGCATATGGAATTTCGGGTCTTCGGAGGCTCCGTTGAAGAAGGCACGCGCGATGCGGTACAGTTTTTCGGGGATGTTTTTCCCGGTTTCGGAGGCTTCGATGAGTTTTTGTTCCATAGGCTGAAAGTGCTCGTTTAGCAGGGCTTCGAGGAGGCCTTGTTTGCTGCCGAAGTAATAGTACAGGGTTGGTTTGGATACTCCGGCGGAGTCTACGATCTGCTGAACACCGACGGCGTCGTACCCGCTTTCGTAGAAGAGGGTCAGAGCTGAGTTCATGATTAGCTGACGATTGTCCATTTTGAATCCTCTTTGTTGCGGAAGGGACGCTCTCTGGAGTTCGCCTGGCCGCGGTGTGTTTGGGTGGTTGTTTGTTACGTGTGAGTTGGCATTTGTTTTGGTTTAAAATGCTTTTGTTGATTTTGTATTTAAGAAGTCTGCTTTTGTGTGTGATGGTCGAATTGCGTGAGTTTTTGGCAATTTTGACGAATTTTGTTGGATTTTGCAGGTTTCTTATGTGTGTTTCTGTTATCATTATACCAATCGGTATATAAAAAGTCAATGCGAAATATATAATGGATGAAAATAGATGCATAGAAAAAGAACCGGCGGGGAAATCTTTAGTTTAGTTCTCAGATTTCTCTGTCGGTTCTTTTCTTATTTTCCGATACTGTTTTTATACGAACTGAACCTCACATGACTAAAGTCACGTGCTTCAAACCGCTTTAGGCGGCAGACAAAATATCGGCGGATACGCCTGTTTCTTAGATCTTGCGCGGATACGCGCTTCTTCCATGCCGGATACGGCAGGTCTCCACATAACAGGTAGTCCACAGTATATCTGCCTGTGTTTATGCTGCTTTTCGCAGTTCCATTTCTGAAATTAAGTCTCTCAAATCCGCATAAACACATGAGGTTCTACTCTTTACTGCAGGAACTTTTGCCTCCAGCAAAGACCTTTCCGTTGCCGGTAAGGGTTTTAAAATTTCACGGATAAAATATCTTGCTCCAATATTGTACGATGCAGATAATCCTCCTTCTGCATTTTTTGCATTTTCTCTTTTTGTTCTCCAATTGCTGTTTTCCTTCGGATGTCGTATAATGGAAACAGCATTTTTCAAATTCAAATTAAGGAGAACGTAAACTGATGATACGATTTAATAATGACTACAATCACGGTGCACACCCGGAAATTCTGGAGGCACTGGCTTCGATTAACGGGAACAGTTATGGCGGATATGGCGAAGATGAATGGTGTGAGAAGGCTGCGGAGCTGATTCGGGAGAAGATTCGTTGTGCGGATGCGGCGGTTCATTTTTTTCCGGGGGCGACGCAGGCGAATTTTATTGTGACGGCGGCAGCGCTTTCGCCGGTGCAGAGTGTGATTGCGGCGGATACTGGACATATTAACTGCCATGAGGCGGCTTCGATTGAAAATACCGGGCATAAGATTCTGGAGCTGCCGAATACGGATGGTAAAATTTCGGCGGAACAGATTGCGGCGTGTGCGGCGGCTTATTATGAAGGCGGTGAGCCGGAGTATCTGACGGAGCCGAAGATGGTATATCTTTCATTTCCGACTGAGCAGGGAACGCTGTATTCGCTGCAGGAGCTGACGAAGATTCACGAGGTCTGCCGGAAGTATGATATGTATCTGTTTGTGGACGGGGCACGGCTTGGATACGGGCTTGGATCAGAAAAGAATGATGTTTCTCTCGAGGATCTCGCTGCTCTCACAGATGTTTTCTATTTCGGCGGAACGAAATGCGGTGCGCTGTTTGGTGAGGCCGTTGTGCTTACAGCTGACTCGCTGAAAAAGCGGTTCAAAGCCTACATGAAACAGAACGGCGCTGTTCTCGCAAAGGGATGGCTGCTCGGACTGCAGTTCCACTGCCTGCTGGGGCATGATCTTTATTTTACTGCGACACGCCGCGCCGATGAACTTGCCATGAAACTCCGCAAAGCATTTGCGGCGCAGGGGATTCCATTCTGGGTGGAGAGTTTTACGAATCAGCAGTTTGTGATTCTCACCGATGCGCAGAAGGAAACCCTAGAAAAACGCTATATTTTCGAGCCAATGGGGAAATCCGCGGACGGCGGAAATATTGCGCGGTTCTGCACCAGCTGGGCAACGACGGAAGAGGAAGTGCAGACACTGATTGATGACCTCAAAGCTTTATAATTTTTGTCCAAAACGGCATTCTGCAAACACCGGCGATCTCTAAATCTGCTTTGCAAATTCAAAGAAAAAGCTGTACCGGTGTGCCACGAAAATGCAGATTTTTCCTTGTTTTACTCCGAGAAAGGAATCTTTATGTCTCATAAAATTGGTATTACCGCCTGCTCCAACCCCATGCATCCTTCCTTTTCCGCCGATCTGGCGCGTCTCTGTCAGATTCTGCGGAAGCTGGGCTTCGATCCTGTTTTAAGCCCCTGCCTCTTCGACAACGGTTCCGGCTTTTCCGGCACGGGCGCGGAGCGGGCGGATACATTGATGAACCTTTACTGTGACCCAGAAATCACGGATATTTTTGATGTTTCCGGCGGCGATATGGCGAATGAAGTTCTGCCGTATCTGGATTTTTCTGTCATCGCCGCCTCCGGCAAGCGCTTCTGGGGATACAGTGATCTCACAACGATTGTCAATGCTGTCACGACTGCGACTGGAAATGAGTCGATGCTGTATCAGGTTCGAAATCTGCTGTACGACCACAGCGCCGAACAGATCACTCTGTTCCAAAACGCTTTTTCCGGGCAGTCTCCCAGCCTCTTCGACCTCCCTTGCACATTTCTGCAGGGCGATCACATGGAAGGTGTGATGATCGGCGGAAATATCCGCTGTTTTCTGAAGCTCGCCGGAACGGATTTTCAGCCGGATTTCCGCGGAAAAATCCTGCTCCTCGAAGCCATGGGCGGCGGCGTTCCGCAGATGGTTACGTTTCTGTCCCAGCTGAAAATGATGCATGCCTTTGAACAGATCAATGGTATTCTCCTCGGAACATTTTCCCAGATGGAACGCGACCAGCTGACGCCGGATATGCCGCAGCTTGTCCGCCAGGCGGCCGGACCGGATCTCCCGATTGCAAGGACTCCGTATATCGGCCACGGCACGGATGCACATGCCGCCGTGATCGGCAAATTTTATCAGATTTCTTCTGACTGATATACATCCGCGTAGCGCACGCCGAACTCCTCTGCGTCTGCATGGCGTTCCATATAGATATCAATGTGGCCGTACGGCGTGCCGCGGTCCTCGACCGTGTAAATTTTTCCGCCGATATTCAGCTTCGTTCCAAACGGCAGAACGCCGGTTGCAATGGTCCGGCCCTGCACCGGCATTTTTCCGGATGCGGTCGGGCCGCCCGCCCAGCGGCCACAGCAAACGGCGCAGTTGCAGTAAGCGGTCAGTTTAAAATTGCCGAGATATTTTCCCGAAGCGCTTTCCAACCGATCACCTGCGGTACTGTTTTCTGCACTTGTATTCTGCACATTTTCTGCTCCCGCCTTCTGTTTTCCACCATTCCCGTTTTCTGTTGTCTGGTTATCCACAGAGTTTCCTTCTTTTCTCCCATTATCCACATCTCCCGTTTCTACTTTGCTCTCACGTATTTCCTCCGAAATCACCCGCACAGCAAATTCTGTCGATTTCTCATAGTTAAAATCTGAAATCAGAATCCCCGTCGCCTCGCTTCCAGCGTGGATTACTTTTCCATCACCGAGATAAATCATGACATGGTAAATAAACCCGCTCTCCCGCTGGTAAAACAGCAGGTCACCAGGCTTTGCCTCCTGCACCGGAATGCGTGTTCCAGCTTTCGCCTGCTGGCGTGAGGTTCTCGGAAGGGTATACCCGAAATTAGCAAAAATCTGCTGGGCAAAGCCGGAACAGTCGCAGCCGTTTGTAAGACTCGTCCCGCCCCAGACGTACGGATTTCCCAGGAATTTTTTCGCGTACTGCAGGACCTCGCCGCGCGCTTCGTCAGAAGAAAGAAGTGTTCTCGTCGTTGCATATGTATAGGTGTACGCCTTATTATTCCATGGCTTCACCCACATTTCCGCCATGGGAAAACTTTCCTCCTGCCAACGGTTTACCTCTTTTTCAGCCTCTTCTCCGCGCAGGAGATACCGCGCGCAGACAAATCCACGGACATCGCCGGATTCCACATAAACCCAGTCAGAATCCGCATCCGCTAAAATATAACAGAGGCTTCCCTTCGGCAGGATTCCGACGATTTTCTGATTTGTGCCTTTTCCTTCGCGGACGTGAAGCCAGGAATTCACATCGGCGATAGCATATGTTTTTTCAACCGTATGAAACAGCCACGGCATACGGGAAATCGTGACTTTTTCAGCTTCTGCCGCCTGCCACTCACTGTAGCTTTCCCGCGTACGCTCAGCTTCCTGCTCTGCCGAAAAGACGGGTTCAGCCTCAGCGGCTGGCGGTTCCGCAGACTGTGATAAATCAGAATCCGAAGAGACTTCTGCCGTCTTGTCCCCACCAGTTGCATCATCACTTCCTGCAGATCCGTTTTCTTCCTCCGGCGGTCCATCTGCTCCCCATCTCCGCCGCCGATTTCTTCCTGCCCCGGCCATGGATCGTTGGAAATATCTTCCCCTTCGCCCGGCCACGATCCATCCATTTCACTGTTTCCCGGTGTTTCCGGCATGTCTCCCTGATCTCCCGGTTCTGGATTTTCCGGCTCCTCTGGCTCTGTCTCGCCTGCCTCTCCCGGTTCTGCATTTTCCGGCCCCTCTGGTTCTGTCTCGCCCGTTTTTCCCGGTTCCGTCATTCCTGCATTCTCTCCGCCGTCAGGCTCCTGCGGTTCCGGTTCCTCCGGGACTGTCTCATCTTCTTTTCCCTCGGATCCACTTTCCTCTTCCATCTCATCATTCTGCGTACCTTCCGGTTCTGTCACCTCTTCCGCTTCCGCAGGTGCCTCCTCCGCCGCATCTTCCTCCACGCAAAAAGAAGCAGCCCCAACGGCTGCTTCCCCTGCAATCTCAATTCCAATCTGTCCCGGATCGGCCGTTTCCTCTTCTGCTGCATAAACGGCTGTCGGGTTTCCCAGTGTCACTGCGAGCGCACCGATCATCGCGGCGCGCACCAGCTCGGCGCATTTGTCGCCCATCATTGTTTTATCAACCATTTTCGCTTTCTCCTATTCAATTTGTCCGGCCAGACGGAATTGATCCGAACAAATAAAACAGAAGAAACACCTCTGGTATCGCTTCCTATTCCTCTGCTCGAAACAGTCTGACCGCATTTTTTTCTGTCGTCTCAATGACTTCTTCTTCCGAAATTCCCTTGAGTTCTGCGATCTCCTGCACAACGTACGGCAGATACAGAGATGAATTTCGTTTTCCCCGGTACGGAACCGGTGCCAGATACGGACTGTCTGTTTCCAGCAGAATGCGCTCCATCGGAGCCATCTGAACCACTTCTTTGATCTTCTTTACATTTTTGAACGTCACCACGCCGCCAATGCCAAGATAAAATCCCATTTTCAGGTATTCCTCTGCCATCTCCACAGAGTAGGAAAAACAATGAATGACGCCGCCGATCTCCTCCGATTTTTCTTCTTTCATGACGCGGAGCGTATCGGCCGCCGCCGCCCTGCTGTGAATAATCATCGGAAGTTTTTCTTCCCGAGCAAGCGCAATCTGACGGCGGAACCAGTATTCCTGCTTCTCATGATTCTCCTTGTCCCAGTAATAGTCAAGGCCAATCTCACCGACCGCGACCGCCTTTTCCATGCGGCAGAGTTCCCGCATCCGCGCCATCACGTCCTCGTTCAGATCGCCCACCTCATCCGGGTGAAGGCCGAACGCGCCGTAGATGAACGGATACGCTTCCATCAGTTTTCTTGTATTTTCCAGTGATTCCAGATTTGCCGAGACATTGATGATACGCCCGATCCCGTTTTCCTGCATCGAGGAAAGCAGCTCTGCGCGGTCTTCATCAAATTTCTCATCGTCATAATGTGCATGTGTTTCAAATATCATATCCGAATTTCTCCTTAAAAAAACGAAACAGAAACGGAAGAAAGCTCTGCATAGCCTTCCCCTGTTTCCGTTTCCACATTTATCTATCCTATCGTTCGTTGTTTTCGTAAAAGTAAAGTGCGCCGCTGCGCCTGTGCTTATTATAACGCATTCATTTTTCCCGCGTCAACCAGGAAACGAAAAAATATGCCGGATTCCGATAAGATCACCGCCGTGCCGCAATCTCGTCCAGCAGGCAGCCAGCCACTTCGTCTTTTCCCATCAGCGGAAGCTCCTTGATGCCGTCCTTCGTGATCAGCGTCACCACATTCGTCGCCACACCGAAGCCGGCGCCCTCCGTCTTCAGATTGTTCGCCGCGATCATGTCGAGATGCTTCTTCTCCAGCTTCGCGCGCGAGTTTTCCACCATATTCTCCGTTTCCATCGAAAATCCGCACACAAACAGACCCGGATGACGGTTCTTTTCCACCCATCCCAGAATATCATCGGTGCGCTCCAGCGGAATACTCATGTCGCCGTCTTGCTTTTTGATCTTCTGATCCGCCACTGTCGCAGGCCGGTAATCGGCAACTGCGGCCGCCTTGATCAGAATGTCTGTCTCCGGCAATGTCTCCCGCACCGCCTCCAGCATGTCCTTCGCCGTCGTCACCGGTCGCATCGCAACGCCTGGAACCGGGGCTAATGAAACCGGGCCGGAAATCAGCGTTACCTGCGCGCCGCGGAGCATCGCCTCCCGCGCAATCGCGTATCCCATGCGGCCGCTGCTATGGTTCGTCAGATACCGCACCGGATCGAGGGATTCCTGCGTCGGGCCTGCAGTCACGGTGACACGCACACCAGCGAGCGTCTTTTCGCGGGCAAGCTCCATCGCGATATAATCGAGCAGCACCTCCGGGTCCGGCAGTTTTCCTTTTCCGACGTCCTTGCACGCCAGCATTCCCACGGTCGGCTCGATGATGCCGAAACCGTATTTTTTCAGCGTCGCCAGATTATCCTGCGTAATCGGATTTTCCAGCATCGCCGTATTCATCGCCGGAGAGACCAGCTTTTTGCACTTCGCTGCGAGCACCACCGTTGTCAGCATATCATCTGCAATGCCGTGTGCCATTTTTGCAATCACATTGGCGGTAGCCGGGGCAATCATAATCAGATCCGCCGCTTTTGCCAGCGAAATATGCGTCACCTCATATTTAAAATCACGCGCAAACGTATCGACCACGCAGCGGTTGTTGGTCAGCGTCTCGAACGTCAGCGGGGTGATGAACTGCGTCGCGTTTTCGGTCATGATGACATGCACGTCTGCTCCGGCTTTCCGAAGACCGCTCGCCACATTTGCCATTTTATAGGCGGCAATTCCGCCTGTCACACCAAGTACAACACATTTTCCGTCAAGATTTTCCATTGTAACTCCGTTCTGCTGCCTCGAAGCAACTTTTTTCCTATGATAGTTTTAGTATAGCAGACAGAAAAACAGATTACAACCAATCCTGTTTGCCATTGATGCAAAAAGGCTTTATAATAAAAGTACAAAAGAGCTCTACTTTTAAAATAATCGCGAGGTATTTTTATGATTTTAGCCATTGATATCGGGAACACAACCGTTACGCTCGGCGGCGTCCGGATCGCACCGCAGCAAGCGTATTCCCTCGAATTCACAGCCCGGATTGACATCAACCACACCTGGTCTGCCAGCCAGTATGAATCTGCGATCGAGCAGCTTTTTGAAGACAAGAATCTTTCCCCGTCCGACTTTCGGGGCGTCATCATTTCCAGCGTTGTTCCGTCGGTTCTGACGCTTCTGCAGGAATGTGTCCGTAATCTGTTCGGCACAGAACCGCTGCTCGTCACATCCGAAAGTGATCTCGGCATGACATTTTCCATCCCGGAACCGGAAAAAGTAGGCCGCGACCGCCTCGTTGATGCAGCCTGGGCCGCCGCACATTATCCGCTGCCGGTCATCACCGTGGATCTTGGAACAGCGACGACCTTCAATGTCATCCGGGAAAACAGCGTCTTCTGCGGCGGCGCCATCGCACCGGGACTCGATATGGGACTTGGCGCCCTCTCCGAGCGGACCGCCCAGCTCCCGCGGCTCGACCTCCAGATCCCGAAACGCATCATTGGCAGAAACACCGAAGAATGCATTCTCTCCGGCACCATCGTCGGCATGGCCGCGATGCTCGACGGAATGGTCCAGCGCATCGAAGCCGAACTCGGCTCCCCCGCCACCCTCATCCTCACCGGCGGCGCGGCACGCTTCGTCGAACCGCTCGTTTTACATCCTCATATCTATGACCCGAACCTTCTGCTGAAAGGGCTGGCGTTCCTGTGTGAGCGGAATTGTGCAAATTAAAATCGTACTTCCAAATATTCATCAGACTTTTTCATTCTGCATGACGTTAAAAAGCGTGTCTGTTCTCCAGGCACGCTTTTCTCTATTTTTCTATGGAATCGCAACCCTTCTTTGTGTTGCCTCTCCGCTTTTCAGTTTTTCCTGATTCTCCTCTTTCAGTTTTAAAATACACGGGCGAATGCTTTCATCATACGTTTCTGTTGTCTGAAGTACATGACCATTGTATACAATCACATCATCGGAATACAGAAATACAAGCGCCATCTGATTCATCTCATGATCGTAGATCAGAACATACCAGTTATAATCATACAAAATCCTCTCTGTCATGTTGAATACCTGTTTTGGCTTCTGGCAGGAAATTTTTTCTCCGTAAATGGTCGAGAGAATTTCGTCCATCTCCTCCGGATGATCCTCGCGCGTGATCGCAAAGGACATTCCGGCTCCGGTGTCTTCCGGGATATAAAGATAAATCATCTCGGCTTTGTCCGTATCAAAGGTTTCGATTTCCTGCAGCAGTTCCTGATCCGATTTTTCTGAGATGAAATCTGCTGCCGTCAGGAAAACATCTGTCGTACCCCGCTCAGGACCAATGGGATTTTCTTTCTGTGTATACACCGCCGTCATTCTTTTTACCAGACATCCTGCAATCACGCAAAGGATCACTCCAGCTAACACAGTGATTTTTCTCTTTTTCATACGTTTCAAGGAAATCACCTCTCTTCCAAAACAGACATTCCGGGAACCTTCCAAAAGTTGAATTTTCTCTTTTCAGTATATCATGAATTTTTCCGGGACACACTCTTTTCCTTCTCCCTATGCACGGAAAAACTCCCGGCACTGCCGGGAGTTTATGACTTTCTTATTTCATAGTAACTATTCAGAACCCCATCTCGATTCCGCTTGCGCTGCATCTCGATGTTGCTTCTCGCCATATGAAATTCCAGAAAACCGTTCATTCATGCAAGCATGATTCACGATTTTCTTCCATTTCGCATGGCTCTGAATAGTTACATTTCATATTACTTTTTCACCTGCTCATATACCAGTCCCGGATAAGCTTCGAGGCTGACACCGTTTTTTTCAAACATTGGAAATGCTTCTGCGCCGGATGCGCATACGGCGGTTGCCATGCTTGCCTGTTCGGTGTAGTTCTCCCAGTTGTCGGTGGTAAGGCCAGGCTGGTATGCTTCCCAGGCGGTTTCGTATTCGGTGCTCTTATCGGAAGGAATCGCATCTTTCAGGCTCTCGCCGGACCAGACGGCAAGCTGATCTGCTTTTTTGTAAGTGTATTCCGGGAGCTGATCGTCGCCCAGCGACTGGTACAGTTCGTAGCGGGTAATGGAGTCTTTGGAACTTCCGTAGGATTTTTCCATTTCTTTTTTCACGGTATCCATATCGGCATCATCCGGGTAGGTGATGTCTACTTCGCACAATACCGGTTTTCCCGTCGCTCCGGTCTGATCGAGGTTGATAAACTGAAACATGACTCTGGAAGTTTTCTCGCCGAAAACAGTGGCTTCTGTATCTACTGCGATCGCGGCTGCACTTTCGGTCTCAGAGAAAATTTCCACCTGATCCCGATCTAAATTCCAGTCGGCAAGCACTTCATCCACTGTTTTTCCCCATCCGGTATCCGGCGGCGTAATTTCCTTGCTGCTCTCTTTCGCTCCCTGACATCCAGTCAGCAACAGAGCGCATATTGCAAAAATACCTGCTAATTTTTTATTCATACACCTGCATCTCCTTTCCGTTTTGTTATTTTTTTCACATACTTTTTTTGTTAGCCCTATACTACCATATATTCTTCTGAAAATCTATGACGTTTGGTGAAAATTTTCTTACATTTTTCTTATGCATTCGATTTAAATCAAAGAAAAAGCAACAACATCCCTTATAGAAATTCTCTACCGCTATTAAAAAACGCTCCCCCAGTATCTATAACGCAAGGGGAGCGTCTATTTTCAATTAGTTCGCTTGTTCTGATAATCGAGTTTTGCTTAAGCTCTCTCCCAGCGGCCTCCCGGGGCTGAAGATATAACACAATAAGCAATATTCAAACTTGAGGTTCCAGCTTTAATATACGAACGACAGGACCGTCCACACTCTAAAGTCGAATATGTAATCATCTGCGTATTATTTGGAGTATAGTGATATGGGGTTCCTCCAGCAGGATTTGAAATTGTTTTTGTAATATCATCATACTGGAATCCCACCTCTGGTGAATATTTGGATGTCTGCATTAAACTACTTGCTTTCATAGAGGTTCCGTAGTTCAGTGTTGTTTCAAACCAATTAATTCGTACCTTTAATGCCTGACGGTCATTTGTCACGGATACTTTCATGGTTGCATAAATGCTGTACTGGCTAAGCTGCCCCGTATTGCTTACAATATCAGTGATTGCTACTCTTTGCTGATGCTCGTCTACAATCAACAAACCCGTTGAAATAATATCCTGCTCGCTGCCATTTTCATCCACTACCTGTGTGATTGACAAATAATCATCCGGCTTTGCATCAATGGCGCGGGTCTTCATCTGTTTTTCCTGATATTGTTCAATTGCAACCTTAATTACGTCACTTTCATTCGTGATGTGATTGTTTAAAACCTCTTCATACACTCTGTTTTTTAATTCTGCATTTGTTTCTGCTTTTACTGTTGTAGCAAATACACTAGTCATCACCAAAGCTAACATACAGAAGCCGATTGCTGTTAACGCATTTTTCAATCTTTCTTGCATAAATAACTCCCTCTCTTTCGATTTGCAAAATTAATCACTGCTATTAATTCTCTTCTGCATTGGACTTTTCTCCTTCCTTCATTTTGCCTGTTAGCCTAGGCTCATTTAAAGCCTGGATTCAGTTTTTCACATTTCTTTACTTAAAAGCCCAAAAAGTTTATGATGTTAAATGAAAATAAAAAAACCATCTAACATCATAAACTTTTTATTTTTTTTCATATATTTTATAGATATATTATTTTACTTAACGAAAGCGAGATCTTCTATGAAAAAAACATTCAAAAAATTATTACTTATCTTCCTAATATTTTCTCATATAACTATTACTATTCCTGCACCCAAATTTCCACCATTTTCAACAACTTCAGCTCCACTCCCTCCAAATGATAATGATCATTAATTTAACAAATTTCTTTCCTCTACATAATTTTTCATTACCTTGTAATCTGCATCCATTTTATACAGCTTGAGCAGATTCAAGTTTTGTTTAAAATATTTTTTACATACTTCTTTTCCTTCTTCTTCCATAATGCACGCCTGAATCATCAAGCAATATCCTAAAGATGCACCCTTGCCTGCATACAGCATCTGCTGAACAGCTTTTTGACATGTGCACATAGCCTCCTTAAAATATTTTAATTCATCCAGTGCTCTTGCATAATTCGCTATATTCATATTCCAATCTAACATATGAAATACTGGCTTTATACAGCTATCACTATATCTGTCGTCTATAAAGTGATAGATTTCCAACGCCATTTGATAATCTTTTTTCCCCCAATAAATAAGTGCTATTTCTGTCAAAACACTGATTTCCTGGCGATTCAATACATATTCTGTTCTATATACATCTTCAAATTTCAATGTTATCTCTAACAATGCTTTTAGTTGCTGTACAAGTTCTTCGTAAGCGCAAAATATTGCTACGTTACTCATGAATTACGCTTGCACCAAAATGATAGATGCAAGCGTTTTACTCTATTTTAGTTTTGACAGTTCGTTTTCGCAGTCTCGCTCCATGGGGCAAGCTGTTCCAACTGTTCATCTGACATTTTATCGTCTGGCCGCTGTGATAAGAGATATGTCAGATATTTATAGGTATTCAGATCATTCGCTTTTGCCATCTCGACCATTGTATACACAATAGCACTGGAGGCAGCTCCTTTCGGACTGGCACTGAACAGCCAGTTCTTCCGGCCGACAGTGAATGGCCTGATTGCATTCTCGCTAAGATTATTGGACAAACTGCAATGACCGTCTTCCAGATAAGTCATCAGGGTGTCTTTCCGATTTTGGGCATAGTTTACCGCTTTCGCCAAACGGGTTCCTTTGTTTGGGCGCTGTTGATCCAGCCAATTCCAGAATGCCTCCAGTATTGGCTTCTCCTTTTCAAGACGAAATTGTTTTCTCTGCTCCGCAGTGTGATTTTTTGCTTTTGAGTACCGCTCACAATCAAACAGCTTGGAACAGAACTGTACTCCCTGCACTGCCGGAAGGCTGTAATCATACTCTTTCCCTTTCGGTATGGCATCTGTGAAGTAACGTCTCACATGTGCCCAGCAAGAGCAGCGTTTGATGTCCGGCAGATTATTATAACCCTGGTATCCATCCGTCTCCAGATATCCGCTGAACCCCTGTAGGAAAGATGCTGCATGGAACTTTGCCCTTGTCTCTGTGTAATGGTAGAGCAGGATCGGCGGAAGTCCATCTTCTCCACTGCGGAAGAGCCACATCCAGGAATCCGTTTCAGGATTACGCTCCGGCTCATTCAGTACCTGAACCCGGGTTTCATCTGCCATCAGATATTTACGCATCCGTAACTGACGGTGAAAATAATCATAAACATGACGGAGATAATTCTCGGCACAGTAAATGATCCAGTTAGCAAGCGTAGCCCGGCTTAATGGGACACCCAGTTGCTTCCAGTCCTCTTCCCGCCTGTTTAACGGCAGACCATTCTGGTACTTCTGGTGCATTGCCCATCCGACAACGTATTCCGATGCATAACTTTCCGGGATCAATGGTTCCTGAACAGGGGCTTTGACAAATGTCTGATCATCCGGATGTTCCTCTGATATGGCACACTCCGGGCATTTATAGGTTTCACGATAGATATTTACTACTTTTCCCTTGGCAGGGGTAAAACGAAATTCATGGCGGACGAATTCTTTCCCAATACATTCCATCTGCGTTCCGCAGGTTGGACAGTTTCGCTCCTCCTCCGGAAGAGAAATGATCTCGTCGCAGGAAGGAACATTTTTAAAGAGATCAGCATGTGTCCGTCTTGCTTTTCTCTTATGTTCCGGAACAGTGATGTCATCAGGAAGTTCCTGTTCCCATGTTGGGTCTGCTTCCTGCTCGGCTTCATCAAAAAGATTCAACTGGCCATCGATATCTTTCCGTTTTTCACTGGAAGTACCAAAAAGTTTCTTCGTGAGATATTCAATCTGCTGACGAAGGTTTTCTTTTTCCAGCCGGTCTGCTTCCAATGTTTTTTGTAAAGACTGGATCAGTTCTGTCTGTGTGGAAATCGTCTTATTCAGTTGGTTGATCATGTCCTTGTACGCAAGGATTTTTGAATCTTTTGAATTGCCAGCCATATGTTTTCTGCTCCTTTTTCACTGCTCTTATTATACCATAAAAAG
>NZ_QUHY01000109.1:0-678 GCF_003479865.1 Blautia sp. AM47-4 | reverse complement strand
CAGATCTGAGAGAACTGATTTCAGAAATGGAACTGCGTAAAGCAGCATAAACACAGGCAGATATGCAGTGGATTACCTGTTATGTGGAAACCTGCCGTATCCGGCATGGAAGAAGCACATATCTGTGCAAAATCTAAGTAACAGGCGTATCCGCCGATATTTGGTCTGCCGCCTAAAGCGGCCGGAAGCACGTGGCTTTAGTCATGTGAGGTTCACTACTGTTTCAGCTAATTTATGTTTGCAGGTTTGGGAGAGATTGTTTCTTTTTCCGTCTTTTCTCTGATTTACATCCCCAAATAAGGGATGACAACAGAGTGGAACCCAAATGTTAGCTGGACTTTCTAAAACCCATGTTTGCAAACCGGTAATTTTGATTAGCTGTCAGCTAACAAAAATCGGATTGTGTTAGCTGGAAATTAATCATTTTGAATGGAATTTTGTGTCACGAACGTGATTAGAAAATAACAAAAGCGTTCGTTGTCAAACTTGCCGAAGCAGAAAACGAATAGTATATTTGGTGGCTACACCCCCAAGCCCCTGTAGAATAAATAACGCCAGTACTGGATATCAAATCCCGCACCGGCGTTATTTATTAAAATATTTTGTTTTTTAATCTTCAACACTCTCTACTGAAACTTCTTTTTTCTTCCTACTTTTACCAGAAATCATCTTGTGTCC
>NZ_QUHY01000108.1:0-699 GCF_003479865.1 Blautia sp. AM47-4 | reverse complement strand
AGGTCTTTTGAAGCCCGTTGCCGGACTTCGTTGCCGACACCCTCTGTCTGGCTATTTTCATGTATGGAGGATAACTGCCTATGGCAAAAAACAAAACAGAGATTCATGTTACAACGGTGTTTGACGGGGAACTGGACGCAACCGATGTGTTCGTCAGCCTGATTTCCCAGAAATATGGAAAGACAAATACAAAAGAATATCTTGCTAAAAAGAAAGATTTGAAGTATAATGAAGATGAGGTTCAAAAGAGCCAGATACCGTCTGGATTGTGTGGGTAAATGGCTATGATGAACGAAATGGAATATAGAACAATCGGAAAGGCACTTGCCGGGGGCTATCGTGCAGCGGTCTATTGCAGGCTGTCAAAGGACGATGACCTACAAGGCGAAAGTGCCAGTATCGCAAACCAGCGTGATATGCTGGAAAAATACTGCGAAAAGCAGGGATGGGAGGTTGTGGCAGTCTATCAGGACGATGGTTTCACAGGTCTTAATATGGAGCGTCCTGATTTGCAGAGAATGTTGAGAGCCATTGAGCGCAGGCAGATCAACCTTGTCATCACGAAAGACCTCAGCCGTCTGGGGCGTAACTATCTGCAAACCGGGCATTTGATTGAGGACTTTTTCCCAAGAAACGGTGTCCGCTATATCGCCATGAATGACGGTATCGACACCCTGCGGGATAACAACGATATTGCCC
>NZ_QUHY01000107.1:0-699 GCF_003479865.1 Blautia sp. AM47-4 | reverse complement strand
AGGTCTTTTGAAGCCCGTTGCCGGACTTCGTTGCCGACACCCTCTGTCTGGCTATTTTCATGTATGGAGGATAACTGCCTATGGCAAAAAACAAAACAGAGATTCATGTGACCACTGTATTTGACGGGGAGCTGGACGCCACCGATGTGTTCGTCAGCCTGATTTCCCAGAAATACGGAAAAACAAATATAAAAGAATATCTTGCTAAAAAGAAAGATATGGAGTATAATGAAGATGAGGTTCAAAAGAGCCAGATACCGTCTGGATTGTGTGGGTAAATGGCTATGATGAACGAAATGGAATACAGAACAATCGGTTCGGCACTTGCCGGAGGGTATCGTGCAGCGGTCTATTGCAGACTGTCAAAGGACGATGACCTGCAAGGCGAAAGTGCCAGTATCGCAAACCAGCGTGATATGCTGGAAAAATACTGCGAAAAGCAGGGATGGGAGGTTGTGGCAGTCTATCAGGACGATGGCTTCACAGGTCTTAATATGGAGCGTCCTGATCTACAGAGAATGTTGAGAGCCATTGAGCGCAGGCAAATCAACCTTGTCATCACGAAAGACCTCAGCCGACTGGGGCGTAATTATCTGCAAACCGGGCATTTGATTGAGGACTTTTTCCCAAGAAACGGTGTCCGCTATATCGCCATGAATGACGGTATCGACACCCTGCGGGATAACAACGATATTGCCC
>NZ_QUHY01000106.1:0-699 GCF_003479865.1 Blautia sp. AM47-4 | reverse complement strand
ATGAGGATTCCATTTATTACTTCTTCCATGATTTCTGTACCTCTAACACTTTATTAAATTCTTCCGGCATTTCCTGAATCATATTTTCATCCCCTATGATAGGGACAAGGTCTTCCTTCATAAACACCGGAATGCCGAGTGCGTGTGCCTGATCCGTCAGAGACCATGCCCATTCCGGCTCCGTATGAATCTTCCTGCTCTGAGCCCCGGTCATAGTGCCGACAACGATCCAGTTGATTCTGGAAAGGTCAACTGTACCGGGATCGTCGAATAACGGTTCAAAGCTAACATGGTAATGCTTTGCTCTGATGTTTTTCCGAAGGGCGTCGATACGCCACAGTTCGGCTTTCCTCGTCACCGTAACGCCAAACCATGCGTTTTCCAGATCGGTATCAAAATCCAGCAGATCAGGTCGCTTGGTAAGGAACAGGAACTGATGCTGTGGATTTTCACGGATCTTTGCAAATACCTCGTCTCTCCATTCCGGCTTCCATCCGGAGAGATCGCTCATCCCAGTAAGAAGAAAGTTCTGCGGACGTTTCTTTTCCATCATCTTGAGCTTACCCGGAAAGAATTCAGGGTCAGCGAAGTCATCAATCATATGCCAGCGTTTCACGTTGTTGCGGGCATAGCAATATGTACACCCCACTGTGCAGCCAATGACGATATTCATGTTCTGAATCTGATCTTTGATACAAA
>NZ_QUHY01000105.1:0-699 GCF_003479865.1 Blautia sp. AM47-4 | reverse complement strand
TCCACTCTTCGTACTGGTTGAGGTTTATATTTTCTTGTCCTCAACTGTTCCTTGATAATTTCGCCGTCCTTTACAAGATGTTCTTTAAGTTCTGTGTACTTCATTCCGTCCACTCCCTCGGCACCTTTATTTCGTACGACTTGCAGATATGCTCTGTTGAGATTATCGCTGGATAGTATCTGCTTCATTAGACTACTTGTGTCCATGCGTTCTTTCCTTTCCGTCTCGCTTGATTTGACCACCCTTTTCCCGATTGATTACGGCAGATGTTGTCATTTCTGCAATACGAGACATACTCAAACTTATTGATTGTTCGCCCCTTCGCTCCATCTCCATTACAGAGACTTCTTCGCTACTATGGGCTCGGCTGACTTCTCACAGTTCGTTGTTACTAGGCTAATGAAACCTCTGTGAGACCTCCACGCTTAAGGTGCACGCTCTTTCCTCTCATATATCCGCCACATTTACTCGGTTCCTACAAACGGCAACTTTACGGCTTTGTCTTATTTAGCAGACTTACCAAGCGGAACCTAGCCTCATATGTGATTTCTGTCCGTCGGACCAAGAGTTTGCTTACAGCTTCCTTCAGATTCTACCTTACGATAGACACCCTTGCTGTTCAGCTATACACTTCCTTGTCGCCTAGGCGTGTTCGGGACTTTCACCCGTTAGAGCGCGCCCATGGCGCGCAAACTAAAA
>NZ_QUHY01000104.1:0-699 GCF_003479865.1 Blautia sp. AM47-4 | reverse complement strand
ATGAGGATTCCATTTATTACTTCTTCCATGATTTCTGTACCTCTAACACTTTATTAAATTCTTCCGGCATTTCCTGAATCATATTTTCATCCCCTATGATAGGGACAAGATCTTCCTTCATAAACACCGGAATGCCGAGCTTATGTGCCTGGTCCGTCAGAGACCATGCCCATTCCGGCTCCGTATGAATCTTCCTACTCTGAGCTCCGGTCATGGTGCCGACAACGATCCAATTGATTCCGGAAAGGTCAACTGTGCCGGGATCATCGAATAACGGCTCAAAGGTAACATGGTAATGTTTTGCTCTGACATTTTTCCGAAGGGCGTCGATACGCCACCGTTCTGCTTTCCTCGTCACCGTAACGCCAAACCATGCGTTTTCCAGATCGATATCAAAATCCAGCAAATCAGGTCGCTTGCTAAGGAACAGGAACTGATGCTGTGGATTTTCACGGATCTTTGCAAATACCTCGTCTCTCCATTCCGGCTTCCATCCAGAGAAATCACTCATGCCAGTAAGAAGAAAGTTCTGCGGACGTTTCTTTTCCATCATCTTGAGCTTACCCGGAAAGAATTCAGGGTCAGCGAAATCATCAATCATATGCCAGCGTTTCACGTTGTTGCGGGCATAGCAATATGTACACCCCACTGTGCAGCCAATGACGATATTCATGTTCTGAATCTGATCTTTGATACAAA
>NZ_QUHY01000103.1:0-780 GCF_003479865.1 Blautia sp. AM47-4 | reverse complement strand
AGAGATAATCGAAAGATTATTGAATCAATTGCTTTTAAAGCAGAGAACACAAAAGCCTGTCATCAACGCTATGATGGCAGCGGACCAAGAATACAGGTCAAGCATTAAGAGCGCAGGGTGGATGCCTTGGCACTGAGAGCCGATGAAGGACGTGATAAGCTGCGAAAAGCTTCGGGGAGGAGCAAATATCCATTGATCCGGAGATATCCGAATGGGGAAACCCACTTGAGCAAACCTCAAGTATCCATACGCCAATCCATAACGTATGGAAGGGAACCGGGGGAACTGAAACATCTAAGTACCCCGAGGAGAAGAAAGAAACCTCGATTTCCAAAGTAGCGGCGAGCGAAATGGAAAGAGCCCAAACCGTGGTGCGTGCACCGCGGGGTTGTGGACTGCATAAGGTACTCGAATCAATAGCCGAACAGTTTTGGGAAATCTGATCAGAGAGGGTGAAAATCCCGTAGGCGAAATTGATGAGAGGCTGGCAGGATCCAGAGTACCACGAGACACGGGAAACCTTGTGGGAAGCAGGAGGGACCACCCTCCAAGGCTAAATACTCCTCAGTGACCGATAGCGCATAGTACTGTGAAGGAAAGGTGAAAAGGACCCCGGGAGGGGAGTGAAAGAGAACCTGAAACCCTGTGTTTACAAGCTGTGGAAGTGCCTTATGTGCACAACCGCGTACTTTTTGTAGAACGGTCCGGCGAGTTACGTTTACTGGCAAGGTTAAGTACTATAGGTACGGAGCCGAAGGGAAACCAAGTCTTAAGAGGGCG
>NZ_QUHY01000102.1:0-790 GCF_003479865.1 Blautia sp. AM47-4 | reverse complement strand
AAGCCGATATTTCACGGCTTCGGATGGTGGCAATCAGCTTATCGAAGTTCGGTATCTGGCCGATGTTGGCAAACTCGTCCAGGATCAGACGGACATGGACAGGCAGCCGTCCGCCGTAGAAGTCATCCGCCTTGTCGCAGAGCAGATTGAAAAGCTGACTATACATGAGGGCGGCCACGAAATTGAAAGTGCTGTCCGTATCCGAAAGGATCACAAACAGCGCCGTCTTTTGGTCGCCCAGGGTATCCAGTTCCAGTTCATCATATTCCATCAGGTCCCGCAGCTCCTTGATGTCGAAGGGAGCAAGCCGGGCGCCGCAGGAAATGAGAATGGATTTTAAGGTTTTGCCAGTAACAAAATGTCAATAGTTTTTTAATCACTTTTTTAAAATGGGCAAAAAAAATAGAGCATATAGATTTCTCTATACACTCTACCTTTTCATTTAATAATATTTTTGAGTTCGACAAACTGGTATTTTGAATCAATCGACAAGCAGCTCGGAGCTTCCACTATAAATTCATACCTTCAGCAAATAGGATATGGCAATGAAAATATATCAGGAGATTTCTCTTCCTACTGGATGCAGTCATCCTTAAAGATTTCACCAGTAGAACAAGTTGAACTTTTGAAAAATTTATATCGAAACAACTAAAGTAGAAAAAAGTTTTTTAAAAGTTTCTATATAAATGAAATTATAATTGCTAATGATATTATGGTGTGATATTATGTATATAAGAATAAATATGAACGATTTGCACTTAACATATATAAGTTTAGCTTATTTTATGCG
>NZ_QUHY01000101.1:0-800 GCF_003479865.1 Blautia sp. AM47-4 | reverse complement strand
GTAAATAAATTTCAATCATACGGCCATATACGATGACGAAGATCACGATGTTTAAGGCAATCATGGTAAGCTGGATCAGGAAGGATTGTAGCCAGAGTCCGAACAGAGGACCTAACTCCATCGCCTCAAGCTCTGTCCGCAGACTGTCCAGCACATCCGGCGTGATCTCTGTCCCGTTCTGGATAATGCCCGCTGACTGCTGTATCACATGCTGGCTCACATCAAAGACCGCCAGCACGATATTGAAGGTGTTCGTCAGGATCATCACAGCCACAAAGGTTTTGAACACCCACTTAAAAAACATCCATGTGTCAACTTCATGGAGGTTGTTGCGTTCTATGAGCATCTGTATCAGCTCATAGGTCATTACAAAAGTGAGGATGACCCCGGCGATTGGCAGAATGGCAGTTTCGGAGATCTGTCGTATCATGGAAAAGACCCCGGCGTTCCAGTCCGCCGGGGTCGTGCCTACCTGTGTGGCGATTTCGCCAACGCTCTGATTGACGTTATCGAAAAGGCCGTCCAGATTTCCCATGATACCATCGACGAGCAGACCTTTCAGCCATTCAACGATTGCGTCGATGATAAAGTCCATACATCAGCTCCTTTTCTGGAAAAAGGGACAACGGGTAACACTTAGCTGAACAGACCGGACAGCAGAGGGATAAGCTGAAGGCCGATCAGAACGACACCGCCGCCCGCCATGAGCTGTTTTATCCCCAATTAGGTGTAAAACTCTGCTCGATGGCGGGCGGCGGCGTACAAAAAATCTATATGGTGTTTTTAAGAGAACCGTCCCG
>NZ_QUHY01000100.1:0-804 GCF_003479865.1 Blautia sp. AM47-4 | reverse complement strand
CCTCTGTTCGGACTCTGGCTACAATCCTTCCTGATCCAGCTTACCATGATTGCCTTAAACATCGTGATCTTCGTCATCGTATATGGCCGTATGATTGAAATTTATTTACTCACAAGTTTAGCGCCTATCCCGTTTGCCACCGTCCCCAACAGGGAAACCGGACACATGGGGCAGAACTATTTCCGCTCCCTCTTTGCGGTGGGATTTCAAGGTCTGTTGATCTTAGTCTGTGTTGCCATCTATGCGGTGCTGATCCAGAGTATCGCCGCCGACGGCGACCCCATCGGGGCGATCTGGGGATGCGTGGGATATACGGTGCTGCTGTGTTTTACCTTATTCAAAACAGGCAGTCTTGCAAAATCCATCTTCGGCTGCCATTAAGAGACTTCGGGCCATGATGACCCGAAGCGGAAAGGAGCAATCCATGCAGGAAAAAACTGCGGGCGGAACACCAGCCGCCCCTATAAAGCTGGATGTAAGCGTGCGGGTCATCGAACCTGTGAAAAATCTGATGGGCTTTGCCAGCGTGAAATTCAATGACTGCTTTGTGGTGGAAAATCTGAAAATCGTACAGGGCAGCAAGGGACTCTTTCTTGGGATGCCCAGCCAGCCGGACGGCAAAGGCGGCTACCGGGATATGGCCTACCCTGTCACAAAGGAGTTCCGGGAACAGCTCAACACCGCTGTTCTGCAAGCCTATGAGGCAAAGCTGGAACAGATGGCGGAGCGCGGCTCTGTGGGGCGTGCGTCCATCAGCGACCAGCTCAAAGCCGGAAAAGCGGCTGCCGAACAGGCAAAGGCAGA
>NZ_QUHY01000010.1:0-126336 GCF_003479865.1 Blautia sp. AM47-4 | reverse complement strand
GCATCCTGAGTTGCAAAGTAAATGGGATAAAGCGTTTTGGGCTAGAGGATATTATGTTGAAACGATTGGCAATATAACAGATGAAGCAGTTCAAAAGTATATAAAAGAGCAAGCAGAAGAATCGAGACGAGAAGATTCGAGTAGTACCGCTTTATAGCGGGCCAGCAAAAGTGCTTGCGATACCGCCCTTTGGGGCGAATAGTAACAATAGCCCTTTGGAGGGCTAATAATAAACCACCAGTTGAACTGGTGGTTGCTAACTTAAGACTTCTTTCGCAGGTGTGGTAGGAAAAGAAGTTTTTAAAAGTGAAGAAAATATAGACGGTTCAGACAACAGTACACAATATAATTCCGGTGCACTGATTTATGGAAGTGTCATCGGAAATCCGATCAGCAATATTGTTGGAATCACTCTGAAAAATGTGACATTGGATGGAATCAGAGTGACAGGTGTGGAAAAAAATAATGGTACCACCTATGCGCCACTTCTGATCAATCGAATTGCAAAAGCAGCAAAATTGACCGTAGATAATCTCTCCACCAGTGCGGAATATATGACAGTAGAGGGTAATAATCAAGAAACTGCGTATGCTGCAACCAGTCTGGTCGGCTCCGTCGGTGACAAGACAGCATCCAAGCTGACTCTTTCATTTTCCGATATTGCACTGGACGGACGTGTAAAAGAAGATTCAGAAAAATCTACCTCTGTGTGGAATAATGGAACCATGCCGGTAGAGTATCACACAACTCATACGATATTTACCAGGGCAATCCTTATGGAGTACTTTATGTATTCTTCTGATGGTTCCGGTACGTATAACTTTAACAGTACCGATAATAAAGTTACTTATGGTGTGGAGCTGACGAATACAGGGACAATTGGTCGAAATCCGGATAAGCAGTATCAGTACTATGATGTGGACAGCTATATCACAGATGAGAAGAATAAAAATGCGAATGAAGCTTATGTGAAAGACAGATATAAGGACACGAATTTTCTTCGTTATGTCAGGGTAGCACAGAATATTGAAAAAAGTACATATGAGCTGGATATCAACCAGAAATCTACTGGTCTGCTGAAAGGCTGCGGTACCTATGGGGATCCGTATATTATTGAAGATGCACTTCAGCTGAGTTCACTGGCTTTTTATATCAGGACCCCGGGCAGTATTTCAAACTTCCAGGTAGTATTTAATTCAAAAGTTCTGGACAGTCAGACACAGACAGTTGAGAACTACCATACGCAGGGGAATGCTATTTCTGCTACTACTACAGGCACGGATATTACCTATACATGGGAAAATAATGCATGGAAAGCGGATGGAGCAACAGATACAATAGATACAGATAAAGCAACCAGCTATCTGTTAAATGCGTATTACAAAATCGAGAAAGACATTACGATTTCCTCAGAAACCTTCAGCGGACTTGGTACACTGAAGAATCCATTCAGCGGTGTGATTGTTGGTTCAGCTGATAACGGCAATTCCATCACTGTAAGTATGAAAGGATCGAACGGGAACAAAAACAGCTTCGGCGGTCTGATTGCCTACAGCCGTGGAAGCGTAGTAAAAGATCTGACGGTGGACTATTCAAATGCAAAGATTCAGATGCAGGCTGCAAGTTTGCCGGGAACAGAGGAAAATCCATTCTTTGGCGGAGTTATCGGTTATTGCATGGGTGGTGATACCATTATTGATCATGTGTCTGTACAGTATAGTGAAAACACAGTATCATTTAGCGGTGACTATAAAGAGTTAATAGCTGCCGGAGGATATGTCGGTCTGGTTGGTGGGGCAACCAACGTAACCGAAAAGAGTGACTATGAAGAAACCGGCGGTGGAGTAGTATTCCGCAATATGGATAACACAACCAATACTTTTACGGCGGTATGTGCGGAAGCGGCCGATGAAAAGAAAACAGTAAAGATGTTAAAGGAGGATGGTACACCCGATGGTAAAACAACTACTGAGGGCGGTAACTATTTCTATCGCAACCCCTATGTTGGCCGTGTATTAGATGGCTATGCATGTGCAGAAAAATGTACTGTAAATAATACCGATAAAAACTATACCATTCCAAGTTTACAGGAAGGGACAAGTGACCTGACGGTATCCGAGACTGATGGTGTATTAAACGCTACTGTAGCGTCTGCACAGGGACTGTGGCTGCTGTCCGCAATTGTAAACAGCGGTGCAGGAGCGATGGATTCTACAGGGAGTTATACGGATGTAGACGGCGAGGTGGTTGATGCGTATCAATATGGAAAACCACGTACTGCGACGTATGAAGGAATCGGAACAGATGCAGGAACAGATGCAGGTACAAGGCTTGCAGATGAAAAATACTGGGGTGAAAATGCAGGTTCTGCAGGAAGTGATGATGCAAAAAACAGAGTTTCTTATCTGGTGAAGAACTATACAACAGGTACCACAGCAGCAAGGCTGGCAGGAAAGAGCAGTGATACAAAGACAGCTACGAATATCCCGGTTAAGAATATCCCGGTTAATCTTACATTCAGCGTAGAAAGCATTGATATGACTGCTTATGGCAATGGATTCCGGGGAATTGGATGTAGCTATGGGGAGAATAAGGTTGTTTGGAATAATGATTGCAGTATTCCAAAAGTATATCGGCGGAATCTTCTGATAAAGAACATTTCTGGTAATGAAAAAAATGCCACAAAGATTATATTAGACATGAATCAAAATGAGTACGGAATCGAATATACAGATGGTTCATGGCGAAATCAGGGAGCAGGAGTATTTGTCGATTTTCATTTTACAAAAGAGTGTAGTGTGAGCAATCTTGCAATATCAGGAAAGGTTAAGATCGGTCTGTTTAATAAAACAGATTCAAATTTGTGCCATGTGGAAGAATCAGAAAACAAAACAGGTGTTGGTGGATTCGCTGCGAGAACGGCCAATTCTGCAGGTAAGGTTACTTTTAAGGATTTTTCTCTGAAGAACATTAATGTATATGGCGGCACAATGACAGGAGGAGCCATTGGGTATATTGATGGATATAATAGTAATTCTAAGAGAAATGTAACTTTTGACAACTGGTCTATTGTGAATGTAAATGTATCAAAATGGGTTCAGAACGATGGCAGTTCAGGTGGATTAGTTGGATGGAATGTTGGATATGGTACTTTGGAAATCAAAAGAGATTCTAATGAGGATGTTAATATCGAGAATCTTAAAGTTACTACAATTTCAGATAAATATGGTACAGCCGCAGCAGGAGGCCTTGCCGGCGCTTGTGATTTTTCTGGTGTGAATATTGAAAATGTGAATGCAAAGAATGTGATGGTTACCGGAGAAAAAGTTCGAGATGTTGCTGGTTTGATTGCAGGAAAAAGAAATGGAACAAATATAAACATTAATGTGAGTAGTTGTGTCCTACATTCTATTGAAGTAAACAATCCGAAAAAAACAACAGGTTATACAGGAGGCATAATTGGATATCATGATAGTTCATTGGCTATTTCAGGGGTAACCATGGATTGTAATTCAAAGATTAACGGACAGCAATACACAGGTGGTTTTGTAGGTCAGTCAAATGCCAATGTTCAGATCATGAATTGTTCGGAAAGGGATACCTATGTAAAGAGTGATACGCAAAACTGGGTTGGCGGTTTTATTGGACATCTTTATAAAACAGCTACGTTCCAAAATTGTCAACAGGAAAATGTTACTGTTCTTGGTCGATATGTGGGTGGTCTGATTGGAGCAGCTGATGGAAATATACAGGCATCGAATGTAGCATTTGCGAATGTAGTGGTAGCTACAAAACAATCAGGGACGAGAAATGCGGGTCTGGTAACAGGATCTACTTATATTAATAAAAAAAATATTAGTGTTAAAGGATATAATTTTCTTGCACAGTCATGTAAAGTCGGATTAGTTGATGAAAAAGGAGCAAATGATCTATTAAAAGCAGATATTAAAGCAATGGATACTGCTGGATTCTGGATTGGAATAAGTGGTCCAAATGATAATATTAACCTGACAGCAGTTTCTGCCTCCGGCACTGTTTTACCACAGAAAGACATTGGAACTCAAAACGGTTCTGCTACCATCATCTACGCCGATGCCAACGCTGATCAGACCTACCGGCCAACCGCCTCCACAGCGAAACCATCCTCTTCCGCCAGCCCATGGGTAGATGTCAACCCGAAGAGTGATGTGCCTTTTGCAGATGGAACAGTTATGACCGGTAATGCGGCAGGAACTGGAACAGCCAGAGCAATTTTAACCGAACTGGGCAGAGACTCTCATGATTCAGCTTACTACTGGAATGTAGACGATAGTACGAAAAAGAGTGTTGCAAAACTATTAAGTCAAACAAACGACGCGTATCTTACAACTTACAGAGTCGAAGAAAACGCAACCACAACGGTAGGCGAGAATGTTGACTTTCCGGTGCTTGTTGTAAATAATACCGCAGATGTGGATGGGATGATCTGGGATTATATTGCGGCAATGACAAATGTGAGCAATGGAGATACGGCGAAGAAACAAAAGAAAGACATTACAGCAACGAGTTATAAATGGGACAGCAAGACTCATAATTTTGCACCTCAGACAAATGCAAGCTTAAGTGTCAGCTCAGGAAAGAAGCTTTCCATCACCCCGAATGCATATGATAACCAGTGCAGTCAGTTTACCTTGCTGGATGTGACCTACATAGATCCGACAGACACCACAAACCCACATGTTTTCCATCTGTACATTCCGGTGCTTGTGAAAAAGGTTCTCTATATCAATTTCAAAACAAGGTTTCTTGCAGGAACGGATTACTGTGCATTGGATTATCCTATGACAGATACAAGCAGAAATCATTATGCAACCGCAGACTTCAATGAACCATTGACGGCATTGATAGAATACAGCTATGAGAAAGAGACAGACTGGCAGTCCATGCTGGACAATGGTGAGAATCTGCTGTGGTATTATGACAAGGTTCTGGATCTGGCATCGGGCAGTTCGGGTAATACACAAAAACTGCTCCCGGAAGGAACGAAGCTGACGTTGGTAGACAGGCAGACCAAACAGTATTATATTTATACGACAGACGGAAACGAGGATTTGCACAGCTTTAACCTTGCAAATATGACAGTGCCAGGCAGTACCGGTCAGGGTCAGACACCTCAGAAATTCGCTCCTGTTTATATCTGCGATTTACTCGGGCTGAAGGCAGATCCGGTGTCGGAACCGAAAGATGGAACAACCTATTATGTGAAGGAGACAGATCCGTCCAAAGCAACGGTCAGAATCGGCGCAGACTATTACCGGAAAGCGGAAGAAAAGGACAAAGATGCAGAAAAATATCGGATGACAATACCGGAAACGGATACTTCTTTGAATTCACAGGAATGGAAGGAAGAGTACTATCTTACCATTCAGATTCCAAAGACAGATGGAGTGTCCATTGTAAACAACCGATTGTATGCCGCAACAATGTCACGCAAGGAAGGTACGTTGCCGGCTGTCATTAAATCGGATAAGGATGCGGATAGTTCTGCTTACGTAGTATACAATGGAGTTCAGCAGACGTTCAGCATTTCCACCAGCCGTATTCATAATGGAAGTCCGATGGGAGATACTGCGATGGAAAACGGAGACGGTATCAAAATTAAGCTGACAGGTAAATTGTGGCTGACAGAGGCAGGGCAGGCTCAGTTCAAGTCACTTGGACCTTCTGAAGTTTATCACGAGTTTGATATCAGCCTGAAAAAATATTTGGAAAATGCGGCTGGAATCAATGGTGTGATCGGTACAGAAAACATCCAATATATATATCAGTTTTCAAAATCAGATGGAACAGAAATCTATTCAGAAAAAGGTAATAATTCAAACGCAGCCGGACTTGAAACGATGTCGCTTCAATATGGAGGCAGAACGTTGAAAAGCGCAGTGGAAAAGGCAGACAGTGAGAAGAATGCGATAACAGTTACAGCTGAAATCACACTTACTTATGATAACGTGGATGGTTTTCCGGTAAGGGGCACCGCAGATACAGATAATAGTGGTGCATCCGTTGTTGGTGTGTCACGTATTGCCAACACATCCACGCAGCTGCCGATTACAGAAAATAAAAAAACTGAAGAAGATAAAAATCGTTATTACATTACAAACCCATCCAAAGCTATCCTCAGATATTCCAGCGTAGATGGAACCGGAATCGGAGATACGACGCAGCAGCTTGGAGTCAACCCGAGCGATGTAGCAAAGAACCGTTCCGACATGATCTATACAAGAGCAGATTATGATTATTCCAATGTGGATGCAGAAACTCTTTCCAAGGCTGCAGCCATCCGCTATAAAATGGAATTGTTCCAGAAAAACGAGAATGGAACTTATGATGAAACAAAACCGTTGAAAATTGGATCTTATCTCCAGAATATTGTCAAAGATTCAAAATCAGATGATATTTCCGGAAATGGTGATAAAGCATATCAGTGGAAGAACAATTTTGTATCGGACGATACGAAGCACCAGTTTGCGCAATTTACCTTTACGCCATTGAGTGGCGGGAAATTTGAACAAAATAGCTATACTTATGCAAATTACAGAGTGCGCCTGACTGCGGTTCTGCTCGATAAAAGCGGAAGTGAACTGGATGGTACGAAAGCAACGGATTATATCATCTATACAAATGCCCGGATCTATCAGGATATGATAGACAATAATTAAGATACCAGGGTCAAAAGGGGCAAAAAACCTTTTGCCCCCAACATTTAATTAAGCGATCCGGCAGCAAACAAAATGTTGCCGTTCGCCGGAAAATGGTGGACGGTAACAATAAAAAATAGGACAGAAGCGAGGTGAAAAGGGATGCGCTGGAAAAAAGGAAAAGAAGAGCTGACGGCAGAAGAATACAGACAGAAAGCGCAGAAACAGATAGAGCTTCTGAAAAACCAGTGGAAAATCTTTTTCCGGACGGGAATCATCGTTGTTGCGGCTTTCATTGTGATGATCGTTGTAAGTATTGCATGGTTTGTCAGCAATACCAGGGTCGATGCAACGGGTGTTGCTATCCGGCCTGCGGATATGCCCTTCGATCTTGCCGCAGCAGGGACAGAAAGTAATGCGTCTGCAGATCGAGGCATGTATGACGAACTGCTGACAGTATCCCCGGGAGCCTCAAGAGAGATAGACGGGAAAAAATACTGGTCTACCGATGGAAGCCACACTTCCATCTGCTGGGCTGTTACACCGGAAAGCAATATGAACAATACGGATGAGGATGGAAAACCGACAGGGATTGAGCCGGGGTCTTATGGAAAAATGACATTTTACATCATTCCCAATAAGGATGGTCCGCTTAAAGTAACGTTGGAGCTGGTTCTGGCCGGATATCAGATAGCGGATGACAAAAAGAATGCGGAGAATGTGACCAAAAATGATTTAACGGAAGTTACGGATCCGTCGCTGCAGCAATTGCTGGAAGGGCACATTCTTTTGTTTGCGGGATACAATGAGAAGGCGGGGTGCTATAAAGGCTGGATATCCCGGGATGCAGGAGTATGGCGCATGAGTCTTGGCAGCGGAACGGAAGCGGCTGTCCTTGAAGTAAAGAGTGGAAAGCTGACCTGGAACAATACGAACGCCCAAAAAGACACTGCTTATCCGGTTACGATATACTGGATCTGGCCGGAAAGGCTGGAGTCGTATCTGAGAAAAGCAGATGGCTATAGCGGAAAGAATCCGCTGCTGTTTCCGGAAGATCTATCAAGTGAGGATAAGGCACTTTCGGCATTGCCGGAGAACCTGTTTGAGACGATGGGCGAAGTGGAGGAGAATTCATCATCGAACCGTTATTTCCGGTGGGAGGATTCTGCAAAATTTCAGGAGAATGTTACAAAAGATACGCTTTCACAGATACGGGAGAAATTCAATCCGGCTCTCTATTCTATGGTCGCGGCTTACTATGATTCAGCAGACCAGTATCTTGGGAAAAACGTCCAGTATGTGCAGCTGAAACTGGATGCGCAGTAAAACCGGACAAAAACGTGGCAAAGAAGGAGGTGCTTCCATGAAGGAGCAGACAGAGAGACAGCAGGATGAGGTCAGACAGGGGAAGCACAGGATGCGGCTGACGCGGAAAAAACGGGTTGTCATATCTGTGATTCTGACATTCTCTGCCCTTCTGGCGCTGCCGGTTTTTGCCTGGCTGTATATGCATCGAAGCATAGAGACGATAACGAAAGTAAATATGCCAAACGCATTGCTGATCGGAGCCGGAGATGCAAAACCGATCCAGCAGCTGGAGCTGAGCAATATTGACGTTTCCGGGGCGCAGAAGTATAAAGACGTTGTATTCTGTGTGTACAGCACAAAGCCGGGACTGGCTTATCATCTTCAGCTGGCACATACTACGAATATTGGATTTTCGTATGAAATTGATAAGGCATCTATAGAAACGGATGCGGTGAATGGAAGTATTTTTTATCTGGGGGATTACTATAAGAAAGGTAGTAAGTTGGCAGGAAACTATTTAAATAAAGAGACAGAAAGCAACTATGCAACAAATGCTTATCATGAGAAAACATATGAAAAATATGGGAATGTTCAGATATCAGCAGAGCCTCTTTATTGGAAGACAGCCAGTCAGGAAAAACTTCCGGATGAAAGGCAAAAGCCAGATAAAAATGGGAATTATGTGAACTATTATATTCTGCATATCACCTGGGATGAAACGGTACAGAACAACAAAGAAACGGATATGATTTATATTATGGCGGGCTGAGTAACAGCGAAATCCGCAGCCGGGAGTCTGGAGGGGACATTCTGGCTGTGGATTTTTTAATAAAAATGTAAGACTGTAGCAGTGGCAGTCTAATCGCAAATATGATATAGTAATAGAACAAAAGAACATCATACTATAGCATCTGTGTCTGCAACGGAACAGACCTCTCTTCAGCACATAATTGGGCGGGCGGAAGGGTACAGAAAAGAGTGATGGTTACTTGGGGTCAGGTACCATTAGAGAAACAAAAACGATTTGGAGATTGCTGGGCTTGGAAATTTAGGAATCAAAACAAATTGTGTTATCGTCTCTTTCGTGCTAAACTAAAAACACACAGACATCGATGGCAAAGAAAATAGAACACGGATGCGAAAGGATGAAAATGGATTGAGAAGTAAAACTCGAAAAAAATATTAAGATGCCAGGAAAATCCGTACGGAAAAAATTATAGAGAAATGAAGCTGCGGCAGAATAAAAGCAGGTTAAGAAGAAAACAAAACAGAAAGAAGGGGATCTATGAGAAACGAATTTGCACGGAATCTGGATCTTGCGCAGGCGAAGATCCAGTATGATGAACAGTGCAAAAAAGTGCTGGGTGACAAGAACGTTCTTTCCTGGATCCTGCAGAGAACGGTAAGGGAATATGCGGGGATGAACCGGGAAGAAATCATGAAATGCATCGAGGGGGAGCCAGAGATCGGAAGCCGGAGAGTAAACCCGGGAGAAACCAATGCATCGCAGATTACGGGAATGGCGAATGAAGATAAGGTAAACGAAGAAGGAACCATTTTTTATGATATCCGATTTTTTGCCTGGATACCCAAAAGCAGAGAAAAAATCCGCCTGATTATTAATGTGGAAGCACAGAAGAAATACCATACGGGATATTCTCTGACGACACGCGGCGTGTTCTATGGGGCAAGAATGATATCGGCACAGCTGGGAACAGAGTTCGAAATTCCGGAATACGATAAGATCAAAAAGGTGTATTCCATCTGGATCTGTATGAATGCACCGCAGTACATTGGAAATGCTATTTCAGAGTATAAACTTGAAAAAACAGACCTGATACCGGGGATTCCGGATCGAAGGAAAGAATACGACAAACTGTCGGTCGTGATGGTGTGCCTGAATACAAAGAAAGAAACAGAGGATCAGTTTCTGGGAATGCTGCAGACGTTGTTTAATACGGAGCTGGCAGAAAAAGAGAAGAAAGAGCGTTTGGAACAAGAGTATGAAATTCAAATGGAAAACGGATTTGGAAAGGAGCTGAGCTTAATGTGTAATTTGTCTGATACAGTAGAGGAACGTGGAATCCAGAAAGGGATCGAGAAAGGAATTGAACAGGGAATGGAAAAAGGAATCGAGAAAGGCAAATTAGAAATGCTCTTTTCCCTGGTTCGGGACCATGTTTTAAGTAGTGCGGATGCTGCGAAGAGAGTTGGAATGTCGGAAGCAGAGTTTGTGAGTTTGATGCAAAAATAAAGCGATGATATGAAACGACTCGGGGACAGATCCTACTCGGGGTCAGGAACCATTAGGCGTAAATAGAAAAACTGAGATAGAGGGAACATATATGCGATTTCATTTTCAATATAAGGTGATCTATGAATCAGGAGATATTTTTGAGCAAAATAGAAGAAATGAATTGTGTGTTGATATCACGCAAGAAGAATATAAGAAAATCATTACAGGCGTACTTCAAGGTATTTCAATAAAACAGATTGAAGGAATATCGGAGGTAATTACGAAAATGACAGAAGATGTTCTGTTTGCGGATCGCTGGATGAACAAAAATGGTTCCATGAGAAGCACACCGTTGAAGAAAAACAGAAAAATTTCGGAAATAGAATTTTTTATGACAGAGAATGAACTTCAGCGGATAAAAAGGAAAAAGATCCGATCAGGATGCTGGAACGCCCGAAGGAGCAGATGACGGTGTATAGAAGTGATGGAACTTATATTACGCTTGAAACAGAAAATGGACAGGTAATCATAAAAGATTCTACAGAGAAAAATAGTTATCGGATCGTGGATGCGGACTATTTTATTCATCATATTGTGCGTGGATAAATAAAAATACAGGGCATAGAAGTAAAAATCATAAGGGGCTGAACAGAAAATTTTTTGTTCAGCCCCTTCCTTTTATCTGAATTTCAAATTCCTGCACCGGTTCAGGCAGGCGAAGATTTCCTGGCGTCTTGGGCGAGCCAGGTTGCCGGGGCGTCCAGGGGCCAGGAGCGCCAAAAGCCCTTTTTCATCCATTTCTTTTTCCAGCAGATCGACAACCTGAATTAAGGTTTTCTTTCCATCCATCGCCCGCTCTGCAGCCTCTAAAAGGAGCGCCGCCAGTCCGGAGAGCTGCTCGGAATCCGTGAGTTGTTCCACGGCCCGCAGGTCAGTCAGGGATTTATTAACCAGAATGGATTCCTGTCCCATCACTTTGACTTTTGTGCGGTCGCTGCCGGTTAAGACTTTATCCGGCAGTGGATGACGCTGGAAAGACGGGAGTGCAAACGGACGCACAGAAGCCGTAAACGGCGGGAATTCCGCGGCAATGGCTTTGGCACGTTCTGTGATGTCATACGGAACATATTCTTTCATCTGAATGACCGTATCGGCAACATGAAAATAGGAGCCGGAACTTCCTGCGACGAGAATGGAAGAAATCTCAAGCTTTTCATACAGGTCACGCACGCGGCTGATAAACGGAGTGATTGGCTCTTCGCTGTCGGCCACCACGCGCTGCATCAGTTCATCGCGTACCATGAAATTCGTGGCGGAAGTATCCTCGTCAATCAGGAAAAGTCCGGTGCCGGATTCCATTCCTTCGATTACATTGGCGGCCTGTGAGGTGCTTCCGCTGGCATCCGCGGTTGAGAAAGCGGTCGTATCACTCTTTCCCGGGAGATCGTGGATGAAAAGGGAGATATCGACATTGCTGATGCTGCGGGAGTCCTCGGAGCGGAGCTTTACAGCGCTTGCATCGGTGATAACATATTCCCTTCCGTCTCCGGCGATGTGGTTGTATACACCCATTTCCAGCGCCTGCAGCAGGGTGGACTTTCCATGAAAGCCGCCACCGACAATCAGAGTAACGCCAAGGGGAATGCCCATGCCGGAAATCGGTCCGTGATTGGGAAGATCCAGCGTAACACGTAAGGTGTCGGGAGAAGAAAATGGAACCGCATGCCTCATCGGAAGATCAGAAACACCCGTTTCGCGCGGGAGAATGGCGCCATCGGCAACAAAAGCCGTCAGGTGCTTTTCTTTTAACTGCTGCCGAATGGCCTGCTGATCCTCAGAAAGAGCAGCAACCGCGGCACAGGCTTTCGGATTCAGAAAACGGTACAAAAGCGATTTTTCCACGCAGCCCGGCAGAAAGTCGAAGAGAATGCGGATCAGCTCCTGGGCGGCGATGGTGCGGCCGTTGGCGGGAAAACCGATTTCCATGTTGAGAACCAGACTGCCGTTTGCTGCATTGAAAACACAGGCGGTGCGCTCGAGAATCTCCTGACCGCAGCGGCTTACGCCAAGCAGTCCGCTTTTGCCGGATCCCTTTGCACGGAAGGAATACGGTGCGATTGCGCGTGCAAACTGGCGCAGCAGGTAATCCTGAAGAGCGATGCGCTTCTCGTACGTGTCGTACAGGGACGGCGGAAATGCGGCAGTTTTTCCGGTGACATGGATGCTGACGCGCGATGGTGCGGCAAAGGGATCGCCCTGGACGTGGTCGATGGAGAGGATATAGTTTGGAAACTGGTAAGCACCGCGGGCAGACTTATAGGCGGGATAACTTTTGTGGTTGATATTAAATAAAAGCTGTTTCAGGTCATTTGCAGACTGCATAAAAAAAACTCCTTTCAAAATGAAGATTCTTTGTATAGATCATTTGTGATAACTATAGCATAGCAGAACGGAAAAATCCAAAGCAAAATGGTGCAGAGCAAAAAAGAGCGAAAAGCCTCTCCACAGAGGGAGGACTTTTCGCTCTTTTTTGCTGTGGCAATGCAGGGAAGGAGACAGCATGGAATATCAGGATGCCTGCTTTGCACGCCGTGTGCGTTCGAAGTGAATCAGATAAATAAGAAATACAGGAAATTTCGCGAAATGTCAACGTTTGGAAACGCTCTGGCGTTTTACCAGTTTGGTTGCCATGCACATTTTCAGACACTCGCGTTTCGGGTCAGATACGCGGTCAAGAAGGCGCTGGACAGCGGTTGCGCCGAGTTCCCGTTTTCTGACTTTCATGGTGGAAAGCGGCGGAACCATCATATCGCACATCGGAACATCGTCGAAACCGATGATGGAGACATCCTCCGGGATGCGGTAGCCGTTTTCGCGCAGCGCGCGCATGGCAGCAGCAGCGATGATGTCATTGTCGGCGAAATAAGCATCGGCGATCGGCGCTTTCGACTCAAGGAGACGCAGCATGTCGCGGTAGCCATCGTCAGAGGTCGGGGAAACGGCGTGTACATAGGGATGGGAGGTGCTTATGCCGTTTGCGCGGAGTGCCTTGTAATAGCCGTCGGCGCGCTCGGAGAAGTTGCTGATGTCGAGGCTCGAATGAAGGTAGCCCACGTTTTTGTGACCGCACTGGATCAGATAACTGGTGGCGTTGAAAGCGCCCTGGATGTTGTTAATCAGAACGCAGTCGTAATCCAGCTCGTCGTAATAGCAGTCCACCACAACAATCGGGACAGAAAAATCGCGGAACTTGCGGAAATCGGACGGCGCCATCTCGGTTGCGAGAAGGAGAATCCCCTCACAGTCCACAGCACGGAGCGCGTCAAGCTGGCTGTCGATGTCCATCGTCTCATAAAAATAGGAGATATGGAGTGCACAGCCCTGACGGGTGCATTCGGTGGAAATTCCCTCGGTCAGCTGGGAGAAGAACGGTGTGTCGGCAGCGACTTTTCCATGCTTTTTATAATTGACCAGCTGGATAATGCGGGAAGATGCGCCGGAAGATTCGTTCTTTTTGGGCTCATAGCCATACTCGGCTGCAGTCTTTAAAACCAGTTCCCTGGTGGCATCGCTGATGCCGGGTTTATTATTGAAAACCATCGAAACGGTGGCAGGCGATACGTTAATCAACTTTGCCAGTTCTTTTGCAGAAATATTCATAAGATTTTACTCCTGTTCCATAAATTCGGGATGCCAGAAATCTGTAAAACAGCGGCCAGATTTCTGAAAAAGTATTAAACTCATGGTCTGATTTTAATATGAATTAAAAAGGAAGTCAACTTCTGAGCGGAAAAATTTAAAAATATGAAGGAATGCATAAAAAACGGGTGCTGTTTTTGTGTAAATTACTAAAAGATATTTAATATAACTAAAACAAGATTGACAAATTCAATTATATTTAGTAATATAATGGCTATAGAAAAGAAGATGATTCAATCGTGAATTTAACAAAATTCAACGAAAAATTAAATGGAGGAAATGAATATGAAATCAGTCAAAATCGGATTTGCCCCTACGAGAAGAAGCATTTTCAGTGCGCCGGATGCCGTAAAATACGCCAACTTGACGAGAGAGCGTTTGAAAGAGCTTGGCGTTGAATTTGTGGACATCACCGATATCAACGAGGAAGGCCTGTTTTACGATGAAGCGGACCGTGAAAAGATCCAGGAAAAATTCAAAAGAGAAAATGTAAAAGGAATTTTCTTCCCGCACGGCAACTTCGGTACCGAGTATGTCTGTGCAAGACTGGCAAAAGAGATGGGACTGCCGGTACTCCTTTGGGGACCGCGCGATGAGCGCCCGGATGAAAATGGTGTTCGTCTCCGCGACAGCCAGTGTGGACTTTTCGCAACCGGAAAAGTGCTCAGAAGATTCCAGGTCCCCTTTACCTATATGACGAACTGCCGCCTGACCGATCCGGAATTTGAACGCGGCATCAAAGATTTCCTTGCCGTCTGCAACGTCGTCGATACGTTCCGCCATACCAGAATCCTGCAGATCGGACCGCGTCCGTTCGATTTCTGGTCCACGATGTGCAACGAAGGCGAACTGCTGGAGAAGTTTAATATTCAGCTTTCTCCGATTCCGTTGCCGGAACTGACCGAAGAGATGAAAAAAGTAAAAGCAGAAGGAACCGAGGTAGCAAACGTCGTTTCTTACTGCAATACCAATATGTGCGTAAAGATTAAACCGGAAGAACTGGAAAATGTAGCAGCTCTGAAGGTTGCGATGAAAAATCTGGCTGCAAAATATTCCTGCAATGCCATCGCGATCCAGTGCTGGAACGCGCTGCAGGGTGAGATCGGCATCATGCCGTGTGCGGCAAACTCCCTGCTGAACGAAGAGGGAATTCCGGTTGTCTGTGAGACCGATATCCATGGCGCCATCACCGCTCTGATGGTAGAGGCTGCCGGCAGAAACGATAAGAGAAGCTTCTTTGCCGACTGGACGGTACGCCACCCGGACAACGAGAACGGCGAGCTGCTGCAGCACTGCGGACCGTGGCCAATCTCGGTAGCACAGGAAAAACCGACCATCGGTTATCCTCTGGCATTCAGTCATCCGGGAGCTGTAGAGGCACAGGCAAAATTAGGCGAAATGACACTGGCGCGTTTCGACGGAGACAACGGAGAGTACTCCCTGCTGCTTGGAAATGCAAAAGGTGTCGAGGGACCTTACACGAAGGGAACCTACGTATGGGTTGAGGTACAGAACCTGAAACGCCTCGAGGCAAAAATCGTGGAAGGACCGTACATCCACCACTGTGTCGGTATCCACGAGAACGTTGTGCCGGTTCTGTATGAAGCATGCAAATACATCGGCATTGCCCCGGATTTATATGATCCGATCGAGGAAGATGTCAAAGCATATTTAAGAGGAGAATGAAAATCATGAGTGAATACAAGGAATTGAGTTGTCTGGCGTATGATCTGCGGAAGAAAGTAGTGGAAATGGTAGTTTCCGGCAAGGGCGGCCACATCGGCGGTGACATGAGTGTCATTGATGTGCTTGTAGCGCTGTATTTTAAAGAGATGAACATCAGCCCTAAGAACATGGACGACCCGGACCGCGACCGTTTTGTAATGAGTAAAGGTCATTCCGTTGAGGCATATTATGCAGTACTTGCAGCAAAGGGATTCTTCCCGATGGAAGAGGTCATCGAAAAATTCTCCAAATTCGGCAGCCCGTACATCGGCCATCCGAACAATAAACTGCCGGGCATCGAGATGAATTCCGGTTCTCTCGGCCACGGACTTCCGGTCTGCGTGGGAATGGCGCTGGCAGGAAAAATGGATAAAAAAGATTACCGTGTCTACACCGTTATGGGTGACGGCGAGCTGGCAGAAGGCTCTGTCTGGGAGGGCGCAATGTCCGCAGGAAACTACAAGCTGGACAACCTCTGTGCGATCGTAGACCGCAACCGTCTGCAGATCTCCGGAAATACCGAGGATGTCATGAAACAGGACAGCCAGGAGGAGAGATGGGCAGCGTTCGGATGGAATGTTCTTTCCGTACCGGGCAACGATATGGACGCGCTCGTTCATGCGTTTGAGCTGGCGAAACACTGCAAGGGAAAACCGACGGTTATTATTGCAAACACAACGAAGGGCTGTGGTTCTTCCGTGATGGAAAATAAGGCGGAGTGGCATCATAAAGTGCCGACACCGGAGGAAGTAGAACAGATTATGAAGGATCTGGATGAGAGAAAGGAGGCACTGTCATGAATAAGATTCCAAACAGACAGGCCATTTGCGAGGTTTTAATGAAACATGCCGAAACGGATAAAGATATCGTGGTGCTCTGCAGCGATTCCAGGGGAAGTGCTTCCCTGACACCGTTTGCAAATGCGTATCCGGAGCAGTTTGTGGAGATGGGTATTGCGGAGCAGGATCTGGTCAGCGTTTCTGCCGGTCTTGCAAAATGCGGCAAGAAAGCATTTGCGGCATCTCCGGCGTGCTTCCTCTCCACCAGAAGCTATGAGCAGGCGAAAATTGACTGTGCATACTCCAACACCAATGTAAAGCTGATCGGTATCAGCGGCGGTGTGAGCTACGGTGCGCTTGGCATGAGCCATCATTCTGCACAGGATATCGCAGCAATGGCAGCCATTCCGAATATGCGTGTGTATCTGCCAAGCGACCGTTTCCAGACAGCAAAACTGGTTGAGGCGCTCCTTACCGATGAAAAACCGGCTTATATCCGAGTGGGAAGAAATGCCGTTGCGGATATTTACAGCGAAGAAAATACCCCGTTTGAGATGGATAAGGCAACGGCTCTCTCGGAAGGCACCGATGTTTTACTGGTAGCCTGCGGTGAGATGGTCCGCCCGGCGCTCGATGCAGCTGCTATGCTGAAAGAAGAGGGAATCAGCGTAGGACTGCTCGATATGTACTGTGTGAAGCCGTTGGACAAAGAGGGTCTGGTAGAGGCTGCAAAGAAGGCAAAAGTTGTCATTTCGATCGAAGAGCACGCTCCATTCGGCGGTCTTGGATCGATGGTGAGCCAGGTGGTCGGTGCGGAGTGCCCGCGCAAAGTCGTTCCTATGTCTCTGCCGGATGCGCCGGTGATCACGGGAACTTCCAAAGAAGTATTTGACTATTATGGACTGAATGCCGAGGGCATTGCAAAAAAAGCGAAAGAATTACTGGCTTAACCAGAAATGGAATCAGCGGTGAATGTGATAGCCCGCAGGGAACTGTAAACTGCCGCAGGTCTGCGTATGCCATGTTCCTGCGTGCCCGGGCGGAAGAAAATCCGGGAACGCAGGAACTTTTTCTATATAATCAGGAATAAATCGTTCTGCGGAAGATGTTGGAATGTGTGGTAATCGCCAAAGATCTTGCCTATAGGGGCAGGGTGAATGCTGCGACAATAGAAAATGACGCATGGTGTGTTGAAAAACAGGGTGTATTCAGCGTTATTCGAGATGGGGATCTGGATATTTATAAAATTTTAGGAATGGAGCTGGAAAAATGGAGAAAAGGTATATTATCGGAATTGATCAGAGCACGCAGGGAACGAAAGCGCTGCTCTTTGATGGGGAGGGACATTTACTCCGCCGTACCGACTTGCCGCACCGGCAGATTGTCAATGAAAAGGGATGGGTGTCCCATGATCTGAATGAGATTTACCGGAATACAGTACAGACGGTAAAAACGCTGGTGGCAGAGTCCGGTGTTGCACCGGAAGAAATCGCCGGAATCGGCATCAGCAATCAGCGTGAGACGACAGCGATCTGGGACAAGGCGACCGGGGAACCGCTGGAAGAGGCAATTGTATGGCAGTGCGGCCGCGCAAGCGGCATTGCGCAGGAGATTGCGGAGCAGGGGCACGCAGAGGAGATCCGCGAGGCGACGGGTCTGCAGCTTTCGGCTTATTTTCCTGCTGCAAAGATGGCGTGGCTGCTTCGAAACGGCGGAGAAGAAAGACAGAAACGTGCTGCAGACGGGAAACTCTGCCTGGGTACGATTGACAGCTGGCTGGTTTACAAGCTGACGGGGGATCATGCATTTAAAACAGATTTTTCAAATGCGTCGAGAACGCAGTTGTTTAATTTGAAAACACTGGCATGGGATGAGAAGATCTGTGAGATGTTCAGGATTCCGGTCTGTGCGCTGGCCAGGGTGTGCGATTCCGATGCGGTGTATGGAACCACGACGATGGAAGGATTGTTTTCCGAGCCGGTTCCGATCTGTGGTGTATTAGGCGACTCTCATGCGGCTCTGTTCGGACAGGGCTGCTAAAACCGGGTATGATCAAGGCAACGTACGGAACGGGTTCTTCGCTGATGATGAACATTGGGGACAAGCCGATTCAGAGCAGCCACGGCGTTGTGACTTCGCTTGCGTGGGGAAGAGGCGGCAAGGTGGACTATGTGCTGGAAGGCAACCTGAACTACACCGGAGCTGTGATTACCTGGCTGAAGGATGATCTGAAGCTGATTTCTTCGGCAAAAGAGACGGAAGGACTGGCAAGGGAGGCAAATCCGGCAGACCGCACGTATCTGGTTCCGGCATTTACCGGGCTTGGCGCGCCGTACTGGGATGAGAAAGCAACGGCATCGATCAGCGGAATTACCCGCACCACAGGAAAAGCTGAGGTGGTAAAAGCGGCACTCGATTGCATTGCCTACCAGATCACGGATCTTGTCCGTGCGATGGAGCAGGATACCGGCATGCGGATTGAAGAGCTCCGCGTGGACGGCGGCCCGACACGAAACGGATATCTGATGCAGTTCCAGAGTGATATTACGAATAAACGCGTAAATATTCCGGACGCGGAGGAGCTTTCCGGCATCGGGGCGGCTTATATGGCCGGTATTTCAGCCGGGGTCTACGATCTGGAAAAACTCGCGGGAAATATGAAACGAAGTGTGTATGAACCGAAGATGGACGATGAAATCCGGGAGAAAAAATATGCCGGATGGAAAAAGGCTGTCGACGGGGTATTAAGTAAATAGGGGACGGACGGTGTAAAAGGCCTCCCGCCCCACAGAGCACAAATCCCCGGACAGGCACTGTTTCGGAAGGCAAGAGGCTCTAAGAAACTTGAATTTTGCTAAAAGCGTCGCAGAAAAAGGCAAACTCGCTGTCGCTCAAACAGTGCCTTTTTCTGTGACAACGCAAAATCCAACTTTCTAAGATCTTTAGCCCTCCTGCAAATGTGTCTGCCCGGGGACTTGTGCTCTGTGCGGCGGGAGGGTTTTTGCGCCTGATGATGAGGAATCTCTTAGAGAGAACCATTAAGAACCATTGCCAAAGCAAATAAAACCCGTTAAAATAGAGAGCAGATTATAAGCACAGCCGCTGGTGCCAAAAGCCGCAAATGTTGGAAAGGATGGCTTCAAGATGAGAAAATCAAAACTCCCGACAGGTACTTGGGAAAAAATAGAATCTAAACTGTGATTGAAAAGAATACAAAAGCGAACGGAAGATAGGGCTGTATGAAAGATACAAACAACAGAAATGAGAGAGGAGACTGCGGAATATGAAGGTTCTGAACTTTGAGGACAGTGTTTATAAGGCAAATGCAATTCGAAAAATATTAGGTAACCGCTGTAGTGTGGCATCGGTTGAGCAGGTGTCTAATGTAGAAGATGGTCTGAAGATGTTGAAAGATGCAGAAAACGCAGGAGAGCCGTTCAATCTGATCATAACAGATATGCATTTTCCAATGAGGTCAGGAGCTATCAGCGATACAGAAGCGGGAGAAAAGTTAGTTCAGATTCTGCAGGAGCAGGGAAATCAAACCAAGATTATCGTATGTTCCTCAAGAAATATGAAACTTCCAGGTGTGTATGGATGCATCTGGTATTCGGAAATCAGTGACTGGGAAGAAGAACTTTGTGATCTTGTAAGAGAGATGGAAAAAAGTAAATGATTTACGCGGTGCATGATCCGTACGAACCCTGCTACACTGAAGTTGCAAAGGATTCCGGCTTTCGTTGTGAGTGTCTTTGATTTTATACAGAAACGGTGCTGGGTAATGTAAGAGGAAACATGCGGATATTTTGTTTAGAAAAGAGGACACTATGGCATCAAGCATGATTCACTTGGCAATTGTACAGGAGATGAGAAAAAAAGTCTCGTTTCGAGATATCAACGCCTGTTTCTTGGGGTGATTCTGCCGGATGGGGCGGTGGCGGGAAATAGCCATTTAAAGAAGAAAATCTGCGAAAATACCAGATACACATACGATCTCGAATTTTTCCGCGACAGATACGGGAAATACATGGAGAAGGATGATTTATATCTCGGCTATTATCTTCATCTGATCCAGGATATGCTATATCGGAGATTTATGTATGGGGAGCATGGCTGGAATTCGAGCGCTCCTGGAAATGTAGAAAAACTGCATCGGGACTACGAGATATTAAATGAATATGTTTCGAAAAAATATGGCCTTTCCCAGAAAATGCTCCAGGAGCTGGATCTTACAGAAGAGCCATTGGCACAGCTTGCTGAATTCGATGTGAAAGGTCTTATAAAAGAAGTCCGCGGGGAATTCGTCCAGAGAAAAGAAGAGAAATTGTCCATCCTTACCAGACAAATGGCCAACGAGTACATCGTACGCGCGACGGAATTCTGCGTGGAAGAGCTAAAGGCACTGTCCAAAGGGAAATCAGGTCTGGACAGTACTGTGTGGAGCTGGGAAAAACCAGAAAACATATCACATGAAAAATTAAACCAGAAGTTAAATGCAAAAATCGAAAATATGTAATATAGTATATACAGAACAAAGCACGGACATTCACAAAAAGAACAGAGACGTGCAGAAAGCAGGAATGCAGCAGACACATTTATGAGTGCAGACCGCAGGCATACAATGTGGGATGTATGAAGCCATGGATGAATTATGAACCAAGGTCTCTGAAGGAAATCCTGAGCTTTAGAGAGAAGGCTGAGGCAGGAAAATAGCATCTCCACCGATGATATAAAGCAAGTCAGAGTGGAACAGCATTTGATACACATCAGTATCCACAAAAAATGTGGCTGAAAATAAGGCGGTAGTTTAACCGAATCAAGTAAGTCCCCTGTTTCCAGTGCGAAAAGCAATAAGCAGTGGGTGGGGACTTGCTTGTATCAGGAGGAGTGTAAGCTCCTTCTGATAAACTGCGGAGCAGTTATTCGGTTATGAGCAAGTAGCGAAGCGGATTGCGAATATCCGCTTGACCGGGCAAAACCTGTGCAGAAAAATGTTTCATGTTTGTGGAACGTACAGCAAATTTTTCGTAGAGGATAAGGCACAGAATGCAGGTTCAAGTCCTGCCCGCCTTATGCGATTGAGATAGCTCAAAAGAAAGGAGCGGCAGCGATGGAACAGATCATCGAAAGCGAGCGGTATGCGTGTGTCAGAACAGGGATGTGGAAGAAAAGATGTAAAGTTGTGATTGGAAAACAGGATGTAGGAGAATAAAAGAAAAACGGACGCTGTGTTTCAAAGATGAAGCAGTGTCCGTTTTTTACTATATGTAAGATACCGGGGTCAAAGGGGTCAAAAAGCCTTTTGACCCAACATCTATTTAAGAAAAGTTGACAGTTGAAAAATTATCCAAAATACTCTCCCGCCAGTTCCTTAAACGCCGGCAGTGCCCGCTCAATTTGTGCAGTGGTAACGCAGTACGCGATCCGTACGAATCCCGGTGCACCGAAGTCATCGCCGGGTACAAGAAGAAGTTCGTGTTTTTTCGCTTTCTCACAGAATGCATACGCGTCCGGTTCCGGAGTTTTCATGAAGAGATAGAAAGCGCCGTCCGGGTGAACGCAGGTGAAGCCGTAGGCGGTTAATGAATCATACAGCAGATCGCGGTTTTTCTTGTAGACCGAAAGATCCGAAACCTGTCCTGCGCATTTGGCGATGACGTGTTGGATCAGGCTTGGTGCGCAGACGAAGCCGAGGGCGCGTCCGGCACCGCAGACGGCTGCGTAGATGGTTCTTGCATCATCGACCTCATCCGGAACGAGAACGTAGCCGATACGCTCGCCCGGCAGGGAGAGGGATTTGCTGTAGGAGTAGCAGACCAGCGTGTTTTTGTAATATTTTGTCAGATACGGAACTTCCACGTCTCCGTAGACAAGCTCGCGGTACGGTTCATCAACGATCAGATAAATCGGATGGCCGTATTCGGCAGATTTTGCTTCCAGAAAAGCAGCGAGCTTCTGAATGCTTTCTTCTGTGTAGACAACGCCGGACGGATTGTTCGGGGAATTGACGAAAACACCTTTGGTGTGCGCTGTGACAGTGGCCGAGAGGCGGTCAAAGTCGATCTGGAACGTGGAAGAATCAGCCGGCGTTTCGATCATGGCTGCGCCTGCAGATTCGATGAAAACACGGTATTCCGGAAAGTACGGGGTAAATACGATATACTCGTCGCCCGGAACGGTTAAAGCGCCAAGGACGATGCGGAGCGAAGCGGCTGCACCGCAGGTCATATAGAAGTTGTCAGCGTGGAACGTGGTACCAAAGCGTTTGTTCAGGTCGGCTGCAACGGCGGCGCGGGTATCGGCATCGCCCTGCGCGGAGGTGTAGCCGAAGAGATAGTAATCGTCTTTGGAATCGAGCAGCTCCTTGATGGTCTCATGAACGGAGGCCGGAGCCGGCACGTTTGGGTTTCCGATACTGAAATCAAAGACGTTTTCTGTGCCGATCTCGGCAGCGCGTTTTTTACTGTATTCGAAAATCTCGCGGATTACCGATTTTTTTGTGCCGAGAGTTACCATTTTTTCTGAAATCATGTGTCAATCCTCCTGAAGTAAATTGTTTGCCGCTGTTTTAAATGAACTGTAAATATTATTCTTTTTTCTGCTTTTTCCTTATTTTAGCAGACAAAGACTGAATTGTAAATGCAGCATTTTCGGTCTCATGCTCCCGCAGGCTGAAAAGATGGCGGAAGCAGACCACGAGCGATACCAGCAGACTGCCGAGCCGCACGGACGGAAGAAATCGGGAAATTTGTGCGGCGACGGCAAACCCGGAGAACGAAACGATCGAGCGCAGATTGTGTGGCTGGATAATGAGAATCAACGAAAACGTCAGATAAAACGCCGCCAGAAGAAGCGCCGGCCGCAGATCCGGCAGGAGGCCGAGCAGCACGCCGAACGAGACAGAGATCGCCTTTCCGCCTTTCGCAGGCTGCAGAAACGGCCATGCGTGTCCGGCCACCGGGGCGAGCAGAATCAGGGCGAAAATCCAGGAACCCATCGAAACAGCGGAACTGTGCGCCGCCAGAAATACCGGCAGAAATCCCTTCCCGATATCGCACAGGACGCAGAGCAGTCCAATCCGCGGTCCGGCCACTGAAAAGGCGTTGAAGGCACCGGGATTCTGATCTTCATTCACAGTTCGGACATCCACGTGGCAGAAGTATTTTGGAATCAGGTACGAATACAGTACGCTGCCCGAGAGGTACCCGAAGAAACTATAAAACAAATAAGCAGTAAGCATCATAAGCAGTTACTCCGAAACTAATTTTTCCAAAAGGTGTGTAATTGACGTTCCCGCCTGCGGATGGCTGTTTTTTCGCTGGGCATCGCGCATCGCAATCTGACGTGCATCATCGCAGGCAAGCGAAATACCGGCCTCTGCCAGCTCTTTCTGATGTGCGCCGGTCACGGACATTCCGCGTGAGACAAAAAAAGCACGGTTTTTTGTTTCGCAACCCGGAATCGGATCAGTGTGGACGAGCGGAACGCGCCGCACAGCGGCCTCGGTACTGCTTAAGCCACCGGGCTTTGTAAACAGCACATCGGCAGCGGCCATATATTCCGCAACGTGGCGTGTAAAACCGATGATATGTACATTTGGGTTCTTATGGAACTGCAGCCGGAGCGAACGCATCCGTTTTTTATTATTTCCGCAGATGATCACAGCCTGTTCGCCGTTTTCCAGCCGGGAAACAAGTTCATGTGCGAGCAGATGCACTTTGCCGAATCCCATACTGCCGCTCATGACGAGAAACAGCGGAGCATTCTCGGGAAGACCGAGATGGCGGCGCACATCCTCTTTGGATGCAGGGCGCGCAAATGCGGGCCGCACCGGAATACCGAGAGGAAGCAGTTTTTCTTCCGGGATACCGCAGGATGCAAACTCCGGGATCAGATCCTTGTGCGGAACCACATAGTAATCGCAGTTCGTCTCTTCCCAGAACGGAATGCACGCGTAATCGGTGGCAACGGCAACGCAGGGAATCGTCAGCCGCCCTTTCTGTTTCATCCAGGTCAGTGTTTCCGCCGGATAAAGATGTGTGGTGACAACGGCATTAAAATGGTTTTGATCAATATAATCTGCAAGCACATTTCCAAGCCGCGCATTTGCATAGTAAACGGGGGATTTCCAGGGAAATTTCCGTACCAGCTCACCAAGCTGATAGAGTGCGCCGAAGCCGGCCGGAAAAACGGAGACGAGCTTCACATAAGCTCCGCCGACCAGTGCGGAGGTATGCTTTCGCCCGAGGCTCATCAGATCCAGAACCTCGGCTTCGTGGTGATAAAAATTCAGACTTTCTTTTAATGCAGAGGCCGCAGCATTGTGGCCACCGCCGGTATTGCAGGATAAAATCAGTACCTTCATAAGAAAAACTCCATTCTTTTGTTGTATCTCCGAAAGAAACAGGATCACGAGATTTTTCAGACACGCTCTAGTATAGAACTCTGTTATATTTCGGGCAATCCACAAAAGGAGAAAAGTGTCTGATATAACAGGAAGGCGACAGGCAGCAGAAATATCGGGGAGACGCAGACGGAGCATTCACCTGCGGATCAAGATTTTGAGAGAAAGGAAAACGACTGGTGCCTGAAAAAAATTGGTAAAATAGAATAAAACTGAAAGAAAAAGAAACAAAAAACAGGATAAAATGCTGAAAAATCAATTGACATCCCATCCAAAACTTCGTATCATAGAGACAGAATGGGGCGCGTTCGGAAAGCGATCTGCGAACCAGAAAATACAGGAGGTAAGCTTAAAATGGGTAAATGGCAGAGAAGTCTTTACCAGCCGGTTCTGCCGCTGGGAAAAGACGGAAAAAGGGTAACAGGAAGCGCGGAACATATCGCACTTTCCAGAAAAGCAGCAGGCGAGGGTATGGTTCTGGTGAAAAACGAGAACGAGACATTGCCGCTCGCAAAAGGCACAAAAGTAGCTTTATTTGGAAAAGGAACGATTGATTACGTAAAAGGCGGCGGCGGAAGCGGTGACGTTACCGTTGCGTATATCCGCAACTTCTACGAAGGCATGAAGATCAAAGAGGCCGAGGGGGAGGTTTCTCTGTTCCATGAACTTCCGGAATTCTATGAGAAAAATGTAAAAGAACAGTATGCTGCAGGCGCTGTACCGGGCATGACAAGAGAGCCGGAAGTACCGGACGAGCTGGTACAGAAAGCAAAAGCATATACCGATACCGCAATCATTACCATCTGCCGCTTCTCCGGCGAGGGCTGGGACCGCAAATGCCAGATCACCGAGGAAGGCTATGAGCTGTTTGAGGATGAGAAAAAACAGATCGAGCTGAGCGCCAGCATCTTCGAAAACGGCGACTTCTGCCTGACAAACGGCGAAGCAGCCATGGTAGAAAAAGTAAAAGCAAACTTTAAAAATGTCATCGTTGTCATGAACGTCGGCGGTATGGTTGATACCAGCTGGTTCAAAGACTGCAAAGAGATTCCGGCGGTGCTGATGGCATGGCAGGGCGGCATGGAAGGCGGCCTCGCGGCAGCGGACGTTGTAACAGGCGACGTCAACCCATCCGGTAAACTGGTTGATACCTACGCAGCAACCCTCGAGGATTATCCATCCACCGAGAACTTCCATAAATCCGTTTATTACGTGGATTACAACGAGGATATCTACGTTGGCTACCGTTATTTCGAGACGATTCCTGGCGCAGCGGAGAAGGTCAATTATCCGTTCGGCTTCGGCCTTTCCTACACCAGCTTTGAGACAGAAGTTCTGGGTGCAGAAGAGAAGGATGGAAAGATTGTTGTAAAAGCATCTGTTACCAACACTGGAAAACGTGCCGGAAAAGAAGTTGTACAGCTCTACTACGGCGCACCGCAGGGCAAGCTTGGCAAACCGGCCAAAGAGCTCGGCGCTTACCGGAAAACAAGACTGCTGCAGCCAGGCGAGACACAGAGAGTCGTTCTTTCCTTTACAGTGGAAGATATGGCATCTTTTGATGACCTTGGAAAGGTTGCAAAATCTGCCTATGTTCTTGAGGCAGGAAGCTACGTCTTCTACGTTGGAAACAATGTAAGAGATGCGAAGAAACTGGACTTCACCTACGATCTGGCAGAGGCAAAAGTGACTGCACAGTACACCAGCCTTGCCGCTCCGCATAAGCTGGAAAAACGTCTCCTTGCGGATGGAACCTACGAAGCGCTTCCGACCGATAACGGCCCTGTCGAGGAAGAAGGACTGGAGCGTCAGGATAAGCTGACTCTGGAAGGCTTCCTCCCGGCAGTCAAAGCACAGGAGAGAAAGAGCTTTGGCGAGCTTATGGAAGCAGCAAAGACGAATCCGAACCTGATGAATGTGGTCGAAGGAAAAGAAACGCTCGACGAGTTTGTAGATAAGCTTCCGACAGAAGCACTTATTCATCTGCTCGGCGGTCAGCCGAACACAGGAGTTGCCAACACGTTTGGCATGGGAAATCTGCCTGAGTACGGCATCCCGAATATCATGACCGCAGACGGACCGGCAGGCCTTCGCATTCAGCCGCAGTGTGGCGTCAACACGACCGCATGGCCGTGTGCAACATTGCTTGCCTGCACCTGGGATCCGGAGCTGATCGAAGAGATCGGTAAAGCCGGCGGAGAGGAAGTCAAAGAAAACAATATCGGCATCTGGCTGACCCCGGCTGTCAACATTCACAGAAGCCCGCTCTGCGGAAGAAACTTCGAGTATTATTCCGAGGATCCGCTTGTGGCCGGAAAATCCGGTGCGGCAATGGTACGCGGTATGCAGTCCGAGCATATCGGGGCAAGTGTGAAACACTTCTGCTGCAACAACAAAGAAACAAACCGAAAAGACAGCGATTCCCGCGTTTCCGAGCGTGCGCTGCGTGAGATTTACCTGAAAGCCTTCGAGATCATTGTAAAAGAGGCAGATCCATACACAATCATGTCGTCCTACAACCTGATCAACGGCGTTCAGGCATCTGAGAACAAGGATCTTTTGACCGGTATTCTGCGCGGTGAGTGGGACTTTAAGGGAATGGTAACGACCGACTGGTGGACCCACGGCGAGCATTACCGCGAGACAAAAGCCGGAAATGATATCAAGATGGCAAACGGATACGAGGAGCGCGTACAGGAGGCATTTGAGAAGGGATACATCACCCGCGACGAAATCGCTCTTTGTGCAAAACGAATCCTGACCATGATTCTTCGCATGGACTGATGTGGATGCATGTGAATAAATAAAGAAAAGTGTGGATAACACATAAAAAAATCGTATGCTGTTGTGGAAAAAGCAACAGCATACGATTTTTTACTTTCCGGACAGGATTCTTTCCTGTTTACACGGCAATGATCTGTAGCAAGACTCTGGCGACCGCAGCTCACGAAAAGTCTTTTGCAGAAACGCTCCGGGAAAGAAACCTGTTTTCAGGCAGTAGCCTTCTGTAGCTCTGCCATGATCTTAAATTCCCGCACGACCATAACGATGCTGACTGATGCGGCTGCAAGGTCTGCAATCGGTGCAGTGTACATCACGCCGTCAATGCCGAAGAGATACGGAAAAATCAGCAGCAGCGGAAGCAGGAAAATAATCTGTCTCGTCAGCGAAAGAAAAATACCCTTCTTCGGTGCTCCGATTGAGGTAAAGAAGTTTGAGCTGACCGGCTGGATACCGTTCAGGAATGTGAAAAACAGGAAAATGCGGAAGTACCGCTCTGCAAAATGCAGGTACTCTTCTGAACCGGAACCAAAAATGCCGATAATCTGGCGCGGAAAGAGCTGGAAGCAGAGGAAGGCGACGATGGAAATGGCAGTCGCCGCAAAAACTGCTTTTTTATAAGCGTCCTTCACGCGGTCATATTTCTGTGCACCGAAGTTGAAGCTGACAATCGGCTGAAGTCCCTGGGAAATGCCGATGACAAAGGAGAAGAACAGCATATTCACCTTTGAAATAATACCGGCGCATGCAAGCGGAATGTCGCTTCCATAGACGGAATTGGAGCCGTAGTAGGTCAGTGTGTTGTTCATAACGATCTGAACAACCATCATTGCCACCTGATTGAATGCCGGAGTTGCACCAAGCGCAGCGATCCGTGCCCAGCAGGCTATTTTTGGCTTCAGATCGGAAAGAGAAAGCGGCAGCGTTTTAAAACCGCGCAGATAGAAGACAACGAGCGCGAATGATAAAATCTGTCCGGTGATCGTGGCGAGCGCTGCACCTGCCATGCCCATGTGGAAAACGAAGATGAACAGCGGGTCGAGAATCGTGTTGACGATCGCGCCGACCAGGTTGCACAGCATGGAAAATTTCGGGCTGCCATCGCGCGGATCAGGTTGGAGCCGCCGATTGTGACGATCAGAAACGGGAAGCCGATGGAGGTAATTCTGGTGTAAGTACAGGCGTAATCAATGACATCCGGCGTCGCACCAAAGAGAAGCATCATCGGACGCAGAAAAAGCTGAACGGCAACGCAGAGGATCACACCGAGGATTGCCAGCATGGAGATGGCATTTCCAACATAGGATTTCGCGTGCTCCGGATCCTTTCTGCCCATGCAGAGATTGAAGTTTGCAGCACCGCCGATGCCGCAGAGCAGACCGATGGATGTGCAGACCATGCTGAGTGGGAACGCTACGTTGGTCGCTGCGTTTCCGAGCACGCCGATGCTGTGACCGATAAAGAGCTGGTCTACCATGTTATAGAGGGCGCTGACGAGCATCGCGATGACGCTCGGAATCGCAAAACGCCGCAAAAGAGAGCTGACCGGTTCCGAGCCGAGAGGATTTTCGGAAGGTTTCATAGAGGGTATCTCCTTTCAAATGGAATAAAAATTCATCGTTTGTATCGGGTGAACATTCCCGGAAAAACTCCGAGACTATATAGTATACCATAGAAAGAAAACAGAAAACAAGAGGGTGACCGCTATTTTCAGGAAGTGTAACAGAATCGTAGCAGAACTCTCTGCATTTTTAAAAAAGGGATTGACAAAAATGAAATATTAACCTATATTGAAACAAGGTTAACAATTCGAAAGCAGAAAGAATTGGATACAAGAACCTGCGAGGAGGACTTACATTCATGAAAAAATCAAAACTTACCACAAAACAGATTGTACTGACCGGCATGATGACGGCAGTGCTTGCGGTACTGTCCATTGTGACGATTCCGCTTCCGACCGGCGTTCCGGTGACGCTGCAGACCTTTGCAATGGCATTTTGCGGCTACGTGCTTGGCTGGAAATTGGGAGGTGCATCGTCCGCTCTTTATCTGATCCTCGGCGCGATCGGCGTTCCGGTTTATGCCGGCATGAGCGGTGGATTCGGCGCTCTTCTCGGACCGGCCGGCGGCTTTATTTTCGGATTTATTCCGATGGCAATGCTCTGCGGTGCCGGAATTAAAAAAGGCTTCCCGGGCAAACCATTCGTTCTTGGAATCGCAGGTCTTGCGGTATGTCACGCATTCGGTGTGGTACAGTTTTCCATTGTAACAGGAAACACGATCCCGGCTTCGTTCCTTGCAGTTTCCGTTCCGTACATCGTAAAAGATGTGATTTCCGTTGTAGTAGCTGAAATTCTCGGTGTAGCCGTTCGAAAAGCACTGTCAGCAGCTCATGTAATGAACTACGGAACCGCAGCATAATCACAGAGCGTTTCTGAAAAACCAAAAGATAAAAACAAGAGACAGGCATCCTGACAATCTGCCAGGTGTCTGTCTTTTTCTGTTTTGTCAAGCGGATATTCGCAATCCGCTTCGCTACTTGCCTGATTCGGTTAAAGTATTCCGCAGCAGCAGCGGTTATTTGAAAACGTGCAAAATGCATTTCATACAGTTTCAAAATTTTAATGAATTCCTAAGAAAGAGGCAAGAAGGCGTTAAGGGAGATATGGTAGGATAGAAAGCAGGAAAGAACAACAAAGGGGTTTGAAACTATGAGAAAAAGAACACGAAAACACCGGGGAACAGCGGGAAAAATGGTTGGAGGTTTTCTGGCATTTTTCTGCCTGATCCTGCTGACGGCCGGAATGTTCTGGGCAATCCAGGGATATGTTTCCTATCAGAAGGCAGTGAAGGAAAAGCCGCTCGCGCAGGCAGTAGAGGAAGCCAGAAGCGGAGCACAGTGGGCTTCTCTTGAACAGGTGCCGGATCTGTACAAAAAAGCGGTGCTTGCTGTTGAGGATCACCGGTATTACACACATCACGGGATAGACTGGATCAGCATGGCGCGGGCCGTTGTACATGATATCCGCGTGATGAAACCGGAGCAGGGAGGCAGTACCATCACACAGCAGCTGGTAAAAAACATGTATTACGATCAGAATAAGACATTTGCCAGGAAAGCGGCAGAGGCGTGGACGGCACTCTATGTGGAACGGCAGCTCTCGAAAGAAGAAATTCTGGAATTGTACATCAATACCATCTATTTCGGGGATGGCTACTATGGACTGAAAGAAGCATCGCTTGGCTACTTCGGGAAAGAACCGCAGGAGCTGACCGACAGCGAAGCCATTCTCCTCGCCGGAATCCCGAATGCACCGTCCGCCTACGCACCGTCGCGCCACGCGGATCTGGCGCTGCAGCGGGAAAAGCAGGTGCTGGCGGCAATGGTAAAATATGGATACCTGGAACAAAGTGAGACGGACAGCCTGCTGTGGGATGCGGCAGCCGATCCGGTTCTGGCACGATAGAAAGAAAAGTGAGGAAAAAAGAATGGGAAAACTGATCAGACTGGGGGCAACAGCGCTGTCCATGATTGGAATTTTGGTGATGATTCTCTGTGTGCAGGCGGCGATTTTATTTGTGAGGCTGTGCATCCGAAGAAAGCAGAAAAAAATTGAGCTGAAATAAGAGAAGGAAAAATGTGAGCAGAATTGCCGGAAGAAAAACGGTGATTCTGCTCGCGTTTTTTTTCTGTGAGCAATCCGATTGCGTTTCCGCCGGGAAAAAGGTATAATGAAAAACAGGCAAAAAAATGGTAAAACAGACAGCTTTTGAGGAAAAATAAATGGAACAGAAAGACAGCGCAGAACGGATTTTAAAACAGATTCCCTATGAGATCGTGTATTCCGCCCGTAAAACGCTCGCCGTCCAGGTCAAAGCGGATGGAAGCGTGGTGGTGCGCGCACCGAAACGGATGGCAAAATACAAAATCGAAGCATTCTTAAAAGAAAAACAGGATTGGATTCACACACACCGGGAAAAAGCGTTGGCGGCCGCAGAGCAGAAAGAAGCGAACCGTCTGACGGAAGCAGAACGAAAAGCGGCGGTTAAACGTGCGGCGCAGATGCTGGCGGAAAAGACGGCACATTTTGCAAAAGAGATGGGCGTAACGTATGGCAGAATCACAATTCGTGAGCAGAAAACCCGCTGGGGCAGCTGCAGCAGCGCCGGAAACCTGAACTACAACTGGAAGCTGGTGCTGATGCCGGAGCACGTGATGGATTACGTCGTTATCCACGAGCTGGCGCACCGGAAAGAGATGAACCATTCCGCGCGGTTTTACGCGGTGGTGGCACAGCAGATGCCCGATTACAAAGTGTGGCAGAGCTGGCTGAAGGAGCATGGAAGAGAGTACTGAAAAAGAGAGGCAAAACAAATGATACTGACCGAAGAAAAAACATATATCATCAATGTGACGGAAGTCGATACCGACGCAGAGCTCGGTTTAAATAAGAAAGATATTATGATCAAATACACGAATCTGGAGCTGCTGCACGCGGTTCTTGCAAGCACGATGCCGTACGGCCGTCTGTCGGCGCGCTACCGCGGAAAACGGAAGGCGGAGCTGCAGTCACGGATTGCGATGGTGGAGAGTGTGCTCGAAACACGCGGCGACCAGCTGGTAAAAGCGGAGCAGATTATGTATCTCGACACGGCGGAGCGCAGTGCAATCTGTCATTATCTCGGCATCATCTACACGCGGCTGATTGCGCAGAAGCTGTACGGAATTGACTGTATGGTACCGCTGAACCTGATCCAGCAGCCGGGGGAGAAAAAATTTGTAAAATACAACGGTGCATACCGCCAGGATCTGATCGGATACGGAAAGCAGAACGCATGGAGCGTCTGGGAGCCGGTCGGCAGGAGCGAGAACAGCCAGGCGGCCTTTGGAAACGGATGCCGGGCGGCGTCGGAGATCGAGAAGATCAATGAAAATCCGCTGGCGAAGAGCGCGGCGTGCATGACGTATTACGAGAGAGGCTATCTGAATGCCGTTGTAAAAGAGCCGGAGCGGACCGGGGACGGGACACTTTGGTTTCCAGAGGAGAATTATTTCAAAGCATATTATCAGCCGCTTTTCGAGCTGTTTGCGGACGAACAGCCGGGTGAGCTGTACGGAAGCAGCGGCGGCTTTGAACTGGAGCTGACTCTGCCGTGGACGGAGGAAGGAAAACGCGGCTTCCGCCATCTGCAGATCGGAACGGATCAGGTGACGATTGCATTGATGCGGGAAGGGAAGTACGATCAGATCTTAAAGAGGATGGGAAACGTTTTGGATTTATCAAAAGAGCGCAGATTCTGCGGGAAAGACGGCATCTGGGTAGGCGCAGAGTAAATGTCATCGGAAGTGACGAAGCTGCCGGGGATGATGGTACACAGATTCTGTGTGGGAAAAGCGAAAAAGAAAGGACAAGAGCAATGGCAAAAGAAATGGAAACTCCAAAGGACGAAGGGCTGCAGGGGAATGAAACGATAGAGGAAGCAATTCTGGGACTGCAAAAGGAGCCGACGCCGGAACTGCTGGCGCATGTGCTGACGGTGATCCGACGCAGAATGAAAGAGGGCGGACAGGCGATTCTTTCCGTGGAACCGCCATCCGGCGACGATCAGATCCGGATCGGAACGGTAAAGAGCGCAGACGGAAAAGTCTGGTGGGCCGCGTTTACGAGCTTTGATGAGGAATTAAAGGGGAGCAGCAGCGTGAAATCTACGTTTCTCGTGAGTCTGGAACAGCTGATCCACATGGCATCCGAAACAAAGGAGATCAGCGGTGTGATTTTCAATCCGTGGAACCGCACGATCATGCTGGATCATACGCTGCTTTCGATTATCATCGGGGAAGAGAATGCGGGGCACTGAATTGCCGAAAGGAAAAAAGCAAGCACAGAAAGACTCCGAGGGTACATTATTATTTTAAGGAGGTTTTACATCATGGAGGGTTTTCAGGTAACAGAAATCGGGGAAAAAATTTACTGTATTTTGGACGCAGGAAATTCATCGTTCTATGTAGTAGAAGGTGAAGAAAAAGCGGCTGTCATTGATACCGGCATTACGGCAGGCACAAAGATTCTGCCGGTGATCCGTGAGCTGACGGACAAGCCGCTTCTGCTGGTCATCACGCATGCGCATCCGGATCACATGTATCACATGGATGAGTTTGATGAGGTGTACATGTGCCACGATGAAAAGAAGATGGATCCAGAGACGCTTGTGATGCTGACAGCGGGAAAATTAAAACCGTGGGAGGAGATTCATGACATCCGTACCGATTCCGTGATTCCGCTCGGCGGCACAGAGCTGGCCGTCTGTCAGACACCGGGCCATACGCCGGGCAGCGTCGTTGTGCTTGAGACGAAACAGAATTACCTGTTCACCGGAGATGCGATCGGAAGCGGCTGCGGTGTCTGGATGCAGGTGCCGGGCGGAACGAGCCTGGAAGAGTATTACGACGGGCTGGTCGGACTGATGGTGTGGCTTGTGAAGAGGGGCGGCCGCATGAAATTCTTCGGCGGTCATCACACGCAGGTGTTTGAATCGACGGCGCATCCGGTTTACAATCCGCTCAGCCTCGGCGTTCTCGCAGATCTCATCGACCTTGTGGATCAGGTGATCCACGGCGAAAACCTGGGACGGCCAAGCAATGCGAAGCCGTTTTCGAAAGAACAGGTCCGCTACGCGTCGTACGGCCGCGCAGAAATGCAGTACTGTGCATCGCGGATTCACCGAAAATAAGCGCGTGAAATCTTAAAACTTCCATAAGAAGAAAGGTTTTTGCCCGCGGCGGCTTGACAAAATAAAAAAACGCGATTATGATAAATGCAGTTTCTATTCCAACAGAAAAAGAAAAGGTTATGAGGAAGAGGAGTACATGGCAGGCCCCAAAAGAGAGGACGGTTCACCGGCTGAAAGGCTGTCCGGGAAGGTGGTCATGGAAGGTAGCTTCTGAACCGGAGAGCTGAAAAGCACAGAAGATGTGATGATTAGGTTCTCACGCATGAGTCACGTTACAGACTCCGAAACGAGATACAAATTAAGGTGGTACCGCGGAATTTTCGCCCTTTGCATGCATGTTATGTGTATGTGAAGGGCGTTTTTGATTTAAGACAAGCCTCTGCGGGAATAAATACCACAATACACCAAACATAAAAGGAGGATCTCATGAGCAAAGAACTCGCAAAGACCTACGATCCGAAAGGACTCGAGGACAGACTGTATCAGAAATGGCTGGATAAAGGATATTTCCACGCCACTGTAAACCCGAACAAAAAACCGTTTACCATTATGATGCCGCCTCCGAACGTAACCGGACAGCTTCACATGGGCCATGCACTCGACAACACCATGCAGGATATTCTCTGCCGTTTCAAACGGATGGAGGGATATGAAGTCCTCTGGCAGCCGGGAACCGACCATGCGGCGATTGCAACCGAGGTAAAGGTTACCAATATGCTCAAAGAGCAGGGCATCGACAAAGATGAAATCGGACGCGAAAAATTCCTGGAGCACTGCTGGGAGTGGAAGAAAGAGTACGGCGGACGCATCAACAGCCAGTTAAGAAAGATCGGCTCCTCCGCAGACTGGGAGAGAGAACGCTTCACCATGGACGAGGGATGCTCCAAAGCCGTAGAAGAAGTATTCTGCCGTCTGTATGAAAAAGGATGGATCTACAAAGGAAGCCGCATCATCAACTGGTGTCCGGTATGCCAGACTTCCATCTCCGATGCAGAGGTTGAATATCAGGAGCAGGCAGGCCACTTCTGGCACATCAACTACCCGGTAGTTGGAGAAGAAGGCCGCTTCGTAGAAATCGCAACGACCCGTCCGGAGACTCTGCTCGGCGATACTGCCGTAGCTGTCAATCCGGAGGATGAAAGATATACAGATATTGTAGGAAAAATGCTGAAGCTTCCGCTGACCGACCGTGAGATCCCGGTTATCGCAGATGCTTACGTAGACAAAGAGTTCGGAACCGGATGCGTAAAAATCACACCGGCACACGACCCGAACGATTTTGAGGTAGGAAAACGCCACAACCTCGAAGAGATCAACATCTTAAACGATGACGGAACCATGAACAACAAGTGCGGCAAATACGCCGGCATGGACCGCTACGAGGCAAGAAAAGCATGGTAGAGGATCTCGAGAAGCTTGGCCTTCTTGTAAAAGTAGTGGATCACGTTCACAACGTAGGAACCCACGACAGATGTAAGACAACCGTAGAGCCGATGATCAAACCACAGTGGTTTGTAAAAATGGCGGATATGGCTGCCGCTGCCAGCGAAGCAGAGAAGAACGGGGAAGTAAACTTCATCCCGGATCGTTTCAGCAAGATTTATCAGAACTGGCTGAACAATATCCACGACTGGTGTATTTCCCGTCAGCTCTGGTGGGGTCATCGTATCCCGGCCTATACCTGTGATGACTGTGGCGAGATCACGGTTGTAAGAGGCGGAATGCCGGAAAAATGCCCGAAATGCGGCAGCACCCATCTCACTCAGGACCCGGATACCCTGGACACCTGGTTCAGTTCTGCTCTGTGGCCGTTCTCCACGTTAGGATGGCCGGAGAAAACACCGGAATTTGATTACTTCTATCCGACGGATGTTCTCGTAACCGGATATGACATCATTTTCTTCTGGGTTATCCGTATGGTATTCTCCGCACTGGAGCAGACCAAACAGGTTCCGTTCCACCACGTACTGATTCACGGACTCGTTCGTGACTCCCAGGGACGCAAGATGAGTAAATCCCTCGGAAACGGTATCGATCCGCTCGAAGTCATTGACAAATACGGTGCAGATGCTCTCCGTCTGACTTTGATGACCGGTAATGCACCTGGAAACGATATGCGTTTCTACTGGGAGCGTGTAGAAGCCAGCCGTAACTTCGCAAACAAAGTATGGAACGCTTCCCGTTTCATCATGATGAACCTGGAAAAAGCAGAAGTTCCGTCTGAAATGCCAAAAGACAAACTGACACTGGCAGATAAATGGATTCTTTCTAAGGTAAACACGCTGGCAACGGAAGTAACGGACAACATGGACCGCTACGAGCTCGGCATCGCCGTACAGAAAGTTTACGACTTCATATGGGAGGAGTTCTGCGACTGGTACATCGAGATGGTAAAACCGCGTCTGTACAGCGAGACCGACGAGACGAAGGGCGCTGCACTGTGGACCTTAAAAACCGTTCTCGGCAATGCACTGAAACTGCTGCATCCGTTCATGCCGTTCATCACAGAGGAAATCTACTGCACGCTGAATCCGGAAGAGGATTCCATCATGATCGCTGCATGGCCGAAAGAGACCGAAGACTTTGCATACGCAGAGGATGAGGCAGCTGTTGAGATGATGAAAGAGGCCGTAAGAAGCATCCGTGGTGTACGCACCAGCATGAATGTACCGCCGTCAAAGAAAGCAAGCGTATTCGTTGTAACCGAAGATGCTGCTGTACAGGAAACCTTCAAAAATGGTGCTGTATTCTTCGGAACTCTGGCAGGAGCAAGCGAAGTTCACGTACAGGCAGATAAAGCCGGCATTGCAGACGATGCGGTATCTGCAGTGATCCCGCAGGCAACGATTTATATTCCGTTTGCCGAGCTGGTTGACCTCGAAAAAGAGATCGCCCGTCTCGAAAAAGAGGAGGAGCGTCTGACAAAAGAAATCGCACGTTCCAACGGCATGCTTGGAAACCCGAACTTTATTAACAAAGCTCCGGAGGCAAAGGTTCAGGCAGAGAAAGAAAAACTGGCGAACTATCAGCAGATGATGGAGCAGGTTCAGACAAGATTGGAGCAGCTGAAAAAATAAATGAAAAAAGGAAAAAAACTGCATGGAAACAAGGAAACCGTAGTGAAAGTCTGCAACTGGCTCTCTTTACCACTGCAGGCCCTGGGATGCTGTATTCTGTATCTGGTGATTGAAGCATTTTCCCGCCATTCGCTGGCATCTGCATGGAGCTACATGGTGGAAAGCCCATGGGTCTTTTTGTACAATGCATTTTTGATCTTCACTACCTTTATGGTAGTTTATCTGTTCCGCAGACGTGTGCTGGTGCGGCTCATCATGAGCAGCTTCTGGCTGCTGCTCGGCATCATTAACGGTGTGATTCTGGCAAACCGCGTCACGCCGTTTACCGGACCGGACTTGCGGAATTTAAGCGACGGCGCAAAGGTCGTGACGAAGTATCTGTCGAAAGGTACCATGATCCTCGTCGTAGCAGCCCTTGTGGCATTATTGGCATTTTTTGTATGGGTCTGGATCAAAGGACCGAAATTTCAGGGGAAAATCCGCTGGTATCTGAATGTGCCGTTGATTGCTCTGGTAATTGTACTCTTTACGGGAGCAACAAATCTGGCGCTTGCAAAGCGTGTGCTTTCCAGCTATTTCGTCAACATCGCATTTGCCTACCAGGATTACGGCTATCCGTACTGTCTGGCAGTCACCCTGTTTGATACGGGAATTTCAGAGCCGAACGGCTATTCCGAACAGCTCGTGAAACAGATTGAGACGAGTGAAGGCGAACAAAAAGAGGATGATACGGTAAAACCGAATATTATCTTTTTGCAGCTGGAGTCCTTTTTCGATCCGGAGCTGGTTAATTTCCTCAACATTTCCGAGGATCCGATCCCGTATTACCGGCAGCTGATGAAGGATTATTCTTCCGGTTATCTCCGCGTGCCGGTGGTGGGAGCCGGAACAGCAAACACAGAGTTTGAAACTATTTCCGGCATGAGCCTCCGGTATTTCGGAGCGGGTGAGTATCCGTACAAATCGGTGCTTTCAGAGGAGACGTGTGAGAGTGCGCCGTATGTTTTAAAGAATCTTGGCTATGCGACCCATGCGATCCACAACAATGAAGCAAACTTCTATTCCAGAAGAAGTGTGTTCTCACGTCTTGGTTTTGATACCTTTACCTCGGAGGAATATATGCCGGATATCTCGGATGTGACGGCGACAGGATGGGTAAAAGACCATATTCTGACAAAAGAGATCATAAAAACGCTCGATGCGACAGACGAACCGGATTATATCTATACGATTTCGGTACAGGGCCACGGTGATTATCCGACAGAGCCGGTGCTTGACGATCCGGAGATTACAGTGACAGGCGCGGAAGACCGGGAAAAAAATAATTACTCCTGGGAATATTATGTAAATCAGATTCATGAGATGGACATATTTGTCAAAGAGCTGACGACAAAGCTTGCGGATTATCCGGAGCCGGTGGTACTTGTGATGTACGGGGACCATCTGCCAACGATGGGACTGAAAGTAGAAGATCTGGAGAACCGCTATCTGTATCAGACCGAATACGTAATCTGGGATAATATGGGACTGAAAAGAAAACAGGAAAACATTGCTTCCTACCAGATTGCAGCAGAGGTTATGAACCGTGTGGGAATTCATGACGGAACCATTTTCCGGTATCATCAGACGAGACGGAATACGAAGAATTATCAGGTGGATCTCGAGGTGCTGCAGTATGATATGCTGTATGGAAAACGGTACGTTTACGGAGAAGACGGAGAGACACCGTATGAGCGTGTGAAGCTGCAGATGGGTGCTTTGCCGGTAACACTGGAACGAATCGAAAAATCCGGAGAAGATACCTGGTATTTTTACGGAGAAAACTTTACGGCATCGAGCCGTGTGGAAGTCAACGAGGAGATACAGGATACCGTCTATGTCAGCCCGTCGATTCTGATGGTGCATAGTCTGACCCTGGAAGACGGTGATCAGATTACAATCGCGCAGCAGAGCAACAGCTCGACGAAGAAGGTGCTGACAAGGACAGAGCCGATGATGTATGAAGAGCCAAAAACGGTATCTACACCGACGTCGACGCCGAACCCGGACAGCACGAAAACAGATGTGACGCAGGAAAATGCCAATACGAGCACTGCGCCGCAGGATGAACTGACGGCAGCGCCGTCCGGTGCGCCGGAGGGCGAAGGCGACAAGATTGAGCCGTCAAAAACAGAAAACAGCGATAAACCGGCCGAAGACGGCGGTCTGCAGAATTAAAAAGAGTGTCCGAAAGATCATACAGTGGGGCGGATTTTGACGTCCCACTGTATCTTTTTACGGGGAAAGTCGAAAAGTCGGGACAAAATTTTGAAAATTGCTATGGACATATCCGGTCACTCGATTATAATGATACTAGGGTTTGAAAGCAGCCCTAAAATACTGAAGAATGGTGAAATAAAGTGAATTATACAGAAGCAGTTGATTATATCGAAACAATACCGAAATTTACGGTGAAGCATCCGCCGGAACATACGAGGGAGCTTCTTTCGCGCCTTGGGAATCCGCAGGAAGGGATCAAAATTATCCATGTGGCGGGCACGAACGGAAAGGGAAGCGTCTGCGCGTACTTGAATGCGATGCTGCTTGCAGGCGGCAAAAAGACAGGACTTTTTACCTCCCCGCACCTTGTACGCATCAACGAGCGGTTTCAGATCAACGGGGAAGATGTGTCGGATGAGCAGTTTCTCGACGCATTTCTCAAAGTGGAAAAAGCAGCCAAAGAATACGAGGCGGAGGGCGAAGGCCATCCGAGCTATTTTGAGACGCTGTTCCTGATGGGAATGCTGATTTTCAAAGAAGCCGGCGTGGAATACCTGGTCATGGAGACCGGCCTTGGCGGACGGCTGGATGCGACAAATGTGGTCGAAAAGCCGCTGGCATGCATCATCACGTCCATCAGCCGCGACCACACCGAGTATCTCGGCGACACCCTCGAGGCGATTGCGGGAGAGAAAGCCGGCATCATCAAAGCCGGTGTCCCGGTAATCTACGACGCCAGCCAGCCAGGTCCGGCTTCTGTCATTGCCGCAAAGGCGAAAGAGATGGGAAGCCCGGCATGGCCGATGGAGCCGTCGTTCTATGAGATGAAAACACAGAGCCGCGAGGGTATCACCTTTACCTTTGCATATCCGGGCGGCGAAAAAGCAGAGCTTGCGATTCCGTACGTGGCAAAATACCAGATGATGAATGCAAGCCTTGCGTTCTACACGATGCATATTCTGCAGGACGTGCACGACATTCCTAAGAACGTGCTTGCGGAAGGCCTTTCGAAGATCAAATGGCCGTGCCGTATGGAAATGGCTGCGCCGGGCGTCATCATCGACGGCGCGCACAACGAGGACGGCATTGCACAGTTTGTCAGCACGGCAGGCTATTTTGCGAAAGAAAACGAGATCACGATTCTGTTCACGGCAGTTGCAGACAAGCACTATCATGAGATGATCGGTGAAATCTGCGAGGGCATCCATCCGTCCCATGTTGTTGCAACGCAGATCGACGGAAGCCGCGTCGTACCGGCGGAAGTGCTTGCAGAGGACTTCAGAAAAGCAGGATGCACGGATGTCTGCGCGGAACCGGAGATCGGGGCAGCGTATGAGAAGGCACTGGGCAAAAAGGGCAGCGGCATGCTGTTCTGCGTGGGTTCTCTGTATCTGGCGGGCGAACTGAAAGCATATCTTGCAAAGCGGAATGGTTAGCGAATACAGGAAGGAATTTTTTGTTTATGTTAAATTACGAAGAAGAACTGAAGAAGTTTAAACCATGTCTCGATGTGGACGAGGTGGAGGATGCGATTTACAGCCGTGATCTGACGGATGTGATCGACATTTTGAAAGAAATGATGAAAAACGACAAGCCGGAACAGGAAAACGAGACAGAAGCGGAAAAGGAAGAGTAAGGTGCCGGAATGAACTGTATGAATTGTAAATCGGTTGTGGATGTCGGAATGGAGATCTGTCCCAACTGTGGTTTTAACCTGAGAGTACAGAGAAAATGTTTTTCTCTTTCGAATATGTACTACAATCTGGGCCTCGACAAGGCAGAGATCCGGGATCTTTCCGGAGCGATCGATATGCTGCGGCGGAGTCTGAAGTTTAACAAATACAATATCCATGCGCGGAACTTGTTAGGCCTTGTCTATTTTGAGACGGGTGAAGCGGTTGCGGCGTTAAGTGAGTGGATCATCAGCAAGAATATTATGCCGGAGAATAATGTGGCGACGGAGTATATTGCGACGCTGCAGGCGGAGCAGGCGAAGCTGGATATGATCAATCAGACGATCAAGAAATACAACAGTGCGCTGAAATGCTGCCGCGAGAACAATGAGGATGTGGCTGCGATCCAGCTGCGCAAGATTCTGAACCAGAATCCGAAGCTGATCAAGGGATATCATCTGCTGGCGCTGATTTATATTCACAAGGGTGAGTATGAGAAAGCGCGGAAGATTCTGAAAAAGGCGGCGAAAATTGACAAGACGAACTCGACGACGCTTCGTTTCCTGAAGGAGGTTGATTTCCAGACGGGTACGCAGACGTCGCTGGAGCCGCGGCGGTTCGGCCGCAGGGAGCGTACGGAGGAGCAGCGCGAGGACGAGCGTGAGCGTGTGGTAAGCGGGGATACGGTGATTATTCCGCCGACGTTCCGCGAGACGTCTACAGCGGCAACGATGCTGAATATCGGTATTGGGCTGGTGCTTGGCGCACTGGTTGTGTGGTTCCTGATCGGGCCTGCGAATACGCAGCGAATTAACCGGCAGGCGGACGAGAAGGTTGTGGAATACAGCGGCAAGATGGCGAGCCAGGAGGCCCAGCTGAACCAGCTCCAGAGCCAGGTGGATTCTCTGAACGAAACGACGGCTTCTGCGCAGCAGCAGATCCAGACGGCACAGGATACGGCGGCTTCCTACGAGAACCTTTTAAAGGCTGTGGAAGCGCAGCAGCAGGGCAACACGAGCAACGCAACAAACGCACTGACCGAGGTCAACCCGGAGGTGCTTTCTGTGGACGCAAAGGCTGTGTATGACACTATTTACAAGAGCATGCAGTCGTCTATGTTCCAGGAGCTTTCGCAGTCGGGTGTGAATGCATTTGACGATGCGAATTACACTGAGGCGATTGATAAGCTTTCGAAGGCTAAGAATATCAACGACAGTGACTATACGGTGCTTAACTATCTGGCGCATGCGTATCGGCTGAGTGGGGATACCGATAATGCGATTTCGGTGTTCCAGGAGATCATCGATAAGTTCCCGGGAACCCAGAAGGCTACTAAGGCCGAGCAGCAGATTGAGGCGCTGGGGGGGACTGTGAAGACGGAGGAATAGTGAGGACGGATGCCCACGGGGCAGAATGCCGCAGGAGATGCGGCGCTGTTTCGTCGGGCTGATACCACTGACTACGCGGAGGTTGCGTGGGACGAAGGGCAAAAAAGTATAAAAGTGAGAAGATAAAACACAAAAGATGAAATTCGCTTTACGGCGAAAAATCTTTTGTGTTTTTTATTTTATGACAGGAAAGAGGGAGGATAGGAAATGGATAATCGTGTTTGGGTGAAGGATGCGGTGATGACGATTCGGCTTCCGGAAGAGGTGGATCATTTTGTGGCTGACCGGCTTCGGGAGGAGGCGGGGGAGATTTTGGTGGAGAGGAATGTGAGGGAGGTGGTGTTTGATTTTCGGAAGACGGTGTTTATGGACAGTTCGGGGATTGGACTGGTGATGGGGAGGTTTCGGGAGATGGAGCTGATTGGCGGGAAGGTGAGAGCGGTGCATGTGGGAGAGCGGATGCGGAGGATTCTGGTGATGTCGGGGGTGACGCGGGTGATTGAGGTGGAAGAGGAGAAGACGTGGAAGTAGGTTTTGGACGGGGAGTGGGCAGAAAGGGGAATGGGATGATGCGAGAAAGGATGAAAACAGAAGAGAAGATGCGGTGGAATACGATGACGCTGGAATTTGAGAGCCGTCCCTGCAATGAGAGTTTTGCGCGGGTGTCTGCGGCGGCGTTTCTGGCGCAGCTGAATCCGACGGTGGAGGAAGTGGCGGATGTCAAGACGGCGATTTCGGAGGCGGTTACGAATGCGATGATTCACGGATACCGGCAGGAAAAAGGGAAAATTCAGATGAAGTGTGTGCTGGATCTGGAGGAGAAGGTGTTTCAGGTGACGGTAAAAGATACCGGCGTCGGGATCGAAAATGTGGAGAAGGCGATGGAGCCGATGTTTACGACCTGCCCGGAGCTGGAGCGGTCGGGGATGGGGTTTTCGTTTATGGAGGCGTTTATGGATGAGCTGGAAGTAAGGTCGCATCCGGGATGGGGGACGGAAGTGGTGATGAAACGGAAAATCGGTGTGCATCCGGAAATGTAAGGGCCGGATCGGAAGTCATAGGAGTCAGAATGCATGGAACATACGCTTGCCCTGATCGAAAAGGCACACGAAGGGGATAAAGCGGCAAGGGATACACTGGCAGAGGAAAATATGGGACTGGTCTGGAGCATGGTGAGGCGGTTGCAAACCGCGGGGTGGAGATGGAGGATCTGTGCCAGATCGGGAGCATTGGGCTGTTGAAGGCGATTGATAAATTTGATCCTTCGTTTGAAGTCTGTTTTTCGACGTATGCGGTTCCGATGATTGCGGGGGAGATCCGGCGGTTTCTGCGGTCGGAGGGGATGGTGAAGGTGAGCCGCCCGATCCGGGAACTGGCGTGGAAAGCGTATGCGGTGCGTGAGCGGCTGGAGCGGGAGAACGGGCGCGATCCGACGCTGGCGGAGATAGCGGGGGAGCTTGATGTTACCGTGGAAGAAATCGTGGAGGCGATGGAGTCCGGCGCGGAGGTGGAATCGCTGCAGAAGACCATCTATCAGGGGGAAAACCACGATATTTCTCTGATGGACCGCATTCCGGAAAAAGAGAACGGGCAGGAAAAGCTGCTGAACCGGATTTTCTTGGAAGAGCTGTTGGGACGACTGCCCGCGAAGGAGCGGCAGCTCATCTACATGCGCTATTTTCAGGACATGACGCAGGCGCAGATCGCCGGAAAACTGGGGATTTCGCAGGTGCAGGTGTCGCGGATGGAAAAGAAGATTCTGCGGCAGATGCGGATGGAAAAGGTCTGACAAAAATACAAATCCGGCGGAAGGGCGCTTTTCCTGGGAAAGGCAGAGAAAAGCGCCTGAACCCGGGCGGATAAAGGAAGAAAAGAAAGGCGAAGCGGGGAAAGGCGGCAGAAAGTTTAAAAATATTCACTGGAATATCGGAGGAAGGTGTGCTACAATGAGCGAAATACGAAGAAAGGCAGGTGGAAGAACATGGATTATCTGACAGAAAATGTGGCGGTCAATCTGAAACGGATCCGGCAGTCGAAAGGGATGAGTCTCGACCAGGTCTCAGAGCAGACCGGGGTCAGCAAGAGTATGCTCTCGCAGATCGAAAAGGGAACGGCGAACCCGTCGCTTGGCGTGCTCGGGAAGATTACGAGCGGCCTGCGGATTGAATTTCAAGAGCTGATTGCAACGCCGCTGGTGGATAGTTATCTTGTGACACCGGAGGATCTGGTTCCGACGAAAGAGCTGGAGGGGCAGTACACTGTGTGGACGTGCTTTCCGTATGAGGACACGCGGCTTGTGGAAATCTACCGCATCGACATCGAACCGGGCGGAACGTATGTGAGCGGCGGCCACGGAGAGAAAACAAGAGAGTACCTGGTGGTGACAGATGGCGTGATGACCGTGGAGTGCAATGGAAAAGAGCATGAGATCCACCTGAAGCAGGCATTCCGTTTCGAGACAGACCAGACCCACATCTACCGCAACAGAGGGACGGAGAAGACGAGCTGCATGTGTTTCTTTCTCGACTATCACTAAAAGCCGCAGAATAACAGGCTTTCTTTTTTTGAATGAACTGTTCAATATAATGGACAGAAATCCGCTGGAACATCAGAATAAAAAACAACGGATATGAAAAAAATACGGCGGAAGACGAAAAAACATCAAAAAAATAGAAAAAGCGGGTGTTAAAAAAAAAACAAAAATAAAAAACTTTTTAAAAAAAAGTAATTGACAAATATAGGGAGTGGTGCTATTGTATGGTTGTACAAAATAATAAACGAAAAACAAAGCAAAGACGCTTACCAACGAGTAGTCTTTGCTTTTTTGTTTTTTATTTAAAAAATCTTTTCAACGCTATGGGAGGATAACACTATGAGATTAAAAGACACAGGATTAACGGTTCAAGACATCAAAGACAAAGTAAACAAGTACATGATCGAGACCTACGAGCGTTTCGATTTCCTTGCAGAAACCGCAGAGGGGATGTACATGTACGACGAAAACGGAACGCCGTATCTTGACTTTTACGCAGGAATCGCCGTAAACAACGCCGGAAACAGAAACCCGAAAGTTGTTGCAGCAGCAAAAGAGCAGCTCGACGATATCATGCATACCTTCAACTATCCATACACCATCCCGCAGGCACTGCTTGCTGAGAAAGTCTGCGAGACCATCGGCATGGACAAGATTTTCTATCAGAACTCCGGTACCGAGGCGAACGAGGCCATGATCAAAATGGCAAGAAAGTACGGCATCGAGAAATACGGCCCGAACCGTTACCACATCGTAACCGCAAAGATGGGCTTCCATGGAAGAACCTTCGGTGCCATGTCTGCAACCGGTCAGCCGGGCAACGGATGCCAGGTTGGATTCGGACCGATGACCTACGGATTCTCCTACGCACCGTACAATGATCTGCAGGCCTTCAAAGATGCATGTACCGAAAACACCATTGCCATCATGGTTGAGCCGGTACAGGGCGAAGGCGGTGTTCATCCGGCAACGAAAGAGTTCATGCAGGGACTCCGGAAGTTCTGTGATGAGAACGACATGCTGCTTCTGATTGATGAAGTACAGACCGGCTGGTGCAGAACCGGTGCGGTAATGTCTTACATGAATTACGGCATCAAACCGGATATCGTATCCATGGCAAAAGGTCTTGGCGGCGGAATGCCGATTGGCGCAATCTGCGCAACAGCTGAAGTAGCAAAAGCCTTTACCCCGGGATCTCACGGAACTACCTTCGGCGGCCATCCAGTCAGCTGTGCAGCAGCACTGGCAGAAGTCAACGAACTGATCGACCGCGACCTTGCCGGAAATGCAAAGAAAGTCGGTGATTACTTCGCAGAAAAATTAGCAAAACTGCCGCATGTCAAAGAAGTCAGACATCAGGGACTGCTGGTCGGCGTAGAGTTTGATGATACCATCAGCGGCGTAGAAGTCAAACATGGCTGCCTTGACCGCCATCTGCTGATCACCGCCATCGGAGCGCACATCATTCGTCTGATCCCTCCGCTTATCGTAACCGAGGAGGACTGCGACAAGGCAGTTGCTATCATCGAAGAAACCGTAAAAGCTCTGGAAAAATAAAGAATTCTTATAGAAACAAAGAAAATCTCATAGCGTGAAAAGAACAGGACAAGGACGTCAAAAAGCAAAGAACCATGCTTCGCCCCTGTCCTGTTTTTCTTTTCATTCTGTGAATCGGAAACAACAGGTAAAACAGAGAAATTAAATGTGAGAGGAAAACGGTATGGGACATCTGGTTATCACAATCGGCTGCGAGTACGGAGCCAAAGGAAATGCCATCGGCAGGAAAATTGCGGAGGATCTCGGAATTAAGTTCTACGACCGCGAACTGGTGGATCAGATTATTGAAGAAGTCGGAATTCCGAAAGACATCATGAACCGTGTAGAAGAGGGCGGTACGATTGCCGGAAAAGGAGCCGAGGGCGATGTCCGTGGATCCTTCTCCAAATATGCGGACCTGACCGAGCGTGCGATTCATGTACAGAAGCAGATCATCCGGAAACTGGCAGAAAAAGAGGCCTGCGTCATCATCGGACGATCCGCGGATTACATCTTAAAGGACAGCAAAGATATCAAGCTCCTCCGGGCTTTTATCTATGCACCGGATGAGATCCGCATTCAGAATATCATGAAGAGCCACAGCCTTTCCGAGAGCGATGCAAAAATTCTGCTGCTCGAGAAGGACAAACGGTATCACAAGCGTCATCTGGCGCTGACCGGCAGCAACCGCGGAGACCGGCACAACCGAGACATTCTGATCAACAGTGCATTCCTTGGTGTGGAGGGCACAGCGGAGTATCTCGAGGAACTGATTCAGAAGAAATACGGAAGCGGGGAGGAATAAGCCATGGAACAGAAAAAATCAGAATTTGACAAAGTATTAGGTGCATGGGATATTCTCGTCATCGCTTTCGGAGCCATGATCGGCTGGGGCTGGGTCGTATCCTCAGGAAGCTGGATTCAGAAGGGCGGCGTTGTCGGAGCTTCAATTGCGTTTGCGATCGGCGGTGTCATGATCTTCTTCATCGGACTGACTTACGCAGAACTGACTGCAGCGATGCCGCAGTGCGGCGGCGAGCACGTCTTCAGCTACAAGGCGATGGGCCCGAACGGTTCGTTCATCTGTACCTGGGCGATTATTTTAGGATACGTCAGTGTTACGTGTTTCGAGGCGTGCGCCTTCCCAACCATCATCACATATCTGTGGCCGGGATTCCTGAAAGGCTATATGTACAGCGTGGCAGGATTTGATATCTATGCTTCCTGGGTAGCCGTAGCCGTTATTGTAGCGTTCCTCATCACACTGATCAATGTGCTGGGCGCAAAAACAGCAGCCGTCCTGCAGACGGTCCTTACCTGTATCATCGGCGGCGCTGGTATCCTTCTGATTGTGGCATCCGTGATCAACGGAGATTCCAGCAATCTGCAGGGACAGATGTTCGTCGGCGAGAGCACCGGAACGATGTTCCAGAACATCATCAAAGTTGCTGTTGTTACCCCGTTCTTCTTCATCGGCTTTGACGTTATCCCGCAGGCAGCAGAGGAAATCAACGTTCCGTTAAAGAAAATCGGTAAAATGATGATTCTCTCCGTTGTACTCGCTGTTGTTTTCTATTCCTGTGTTATCCTGGCTGTCGGCTATGTGCTGAACCCGTCCGAAATCCTGAGCTCGGAAGCAGGAACCGGACTTGTCACAGCAGATGCGATGGCGAAAGCGTTCGGTACAGCGGTTATGGCAAAAGTCATCATCGTCGGCGGTATGTGCGGTATCATCACATCCTGGAACTCCTTTATGATCGGCGGTTCCCGTGCCCTGTACTCTATGGCTGAATCCTACATGATTCCGCCGATGTTCGCAAAGCTTCATCCGCAGCACAAAACTCCGATCAACGCCCTGTTCCTGATCGGCGCGCTGACTATGCTGGCTCCGTTTGCAGGACGAGGCATGATGGTGTGGATCTGTGATGCAGGTAACTTTGGATGCTGTCTTGCCTACTGTATGGTATCTCTTTCCTTCCTGATCCTGCGGAAGAAAGAACCGGATATGCCGCGTCCGTACCGTGTTCCGGCATACAAATTTGTTGGAACGATGGCGGTTCTGATGTCCGGATGCATGGTACTTGTTTACTGCATTCCTGGTTCCGGCGGAACACTGGTATGGCAGGAGTGGCTGATGGTAGGCGGCTGGAGCCTCCTCGGTGTTGTATTCTTTGCAGTCTGCAAGTTCAAATATAAAGAGAAGTTCGGCAGCCTGATCGAGCTGATCTCCGACGAGGACGCAGCGTCCCTGATGCCGGAGGCAGACGATGCGGAACTCGACGTTGTTATCGATGCAGCGATCGACCGTGTTCTTGCCAAAATGGCTGGCTGAAGCTGAGATAGGATAAAACAAAGCGTGTCGGAAAGAAAAATTTTCGGCACGCTTTCTGAAAGAAAGGGGAAAAATAAGATGAATCCATTCGAATTTTCGATTCCACAGAATATTATTGTCGGAGCAGGAACGCTTGCCAAACTGCCGGAGTGTGCCAAGAAGATGGGCGGAACCCATGCGATGATTCTTTCCGGTCCTACCCTGAAAAAAATGGGCGTTGTGGATAAAGCAGCGGACAGCCTGAAAGCGGCAGGCATCGCAGCCGATATTTTCACAGATATTGAGGTGAATCCGTCTGTGACGACAGTAGAAAAAGCAACCGAGAGCTATCTTGCTTCTGGCGCAGACTTTCTCGTAGCACTCGGCGGCGGTTCTCCGATGGATGTAGCAAAGGCCGTCGGTGTGACGGCAAAATACGGCGGAAGCATCACGGAATACGAAGGCGCACACAAAGTGCCGGGAAAAATTGTCCCGCTGATTGCCATTCCGACGACTGCGGGAACCGGCTCCGAGGTGACCGCATTTTCCGTGATCACCGACCACAGCAGAGATTACAAGCTGACCGTATTTAGCTATGAACTTCTTCCAGAGTACGCGATTCTCGATCCGGAACTTTTAACTTCCGCTCCGGCATCCGTTGCGGCAGCGTGCGGTATTGATGCCTTTATCCATGCGGAGGAGGCTTATATTTCCACAGCCGCATCTCCGTTCTCCGATGCCATGGCAGAAAAAGCGATGGAATTGATCGGTAAAAATATCCGCCGTTTCGTGGCGCGCAGAACCGATCTCGAAGCCGCAGAGGCGATGCTGACCGGTTCGCTGTTCGCGGGTATTGCATTTTCCTACGCAAGACTTGGAAATGTCCATGCAATGAGTCATCCTGTGAGCGCCTTCTTCGATGTGCCGCACGGCTTGGCAAATGCCGTTCTGCTTCCGGTCATCGCAGAGTACAATGCACTGGCAGACCATGGAAGATATTTGAAGATCTACAACTACATCAGCGAAATCCCGGCATACGCCGATGAATTTGAGCCGATGATGCTGGTCGGCGCGGTCCGCGAGCTGACCGCAGCCATCGGAATCCCGGCCAGCCTGACCGATGCGATCCGCCAGGCGGCAAAGGGAAAAGAAGTGACAGCAGAGGAGATCGAGAGCAAAATCGTGCCGATGGCGGTAGATGCGATGAAGAGCGGAAACATCGCCGTCAACCCGAGAGCGTCCCGTCAGCAGGACATCGAGGCGCTGTACCGGAAAGCACTGTAAGAGACAAGCTAATTTATAGAAGAAACCGTAAAGGGCGATGCTGTGAAAAGTATGTACAGCATCGTCCTTTTTCTGCTTGTCTTCCGAAAATATGTGCAGTAAAATAAATTTATCGTGCTGTTCTCATAAAACAGAACAGCGAGGGGTGGATTTTTTTATTAAATCTTACTATTGGAGGAAGCAAAACATGGAAAATAATGTATTGCAGCAATTAAAAGAAAATATCGCAAAGGTCATGATCGGAAACGAGCGCACGATCGAGCTTGTCCTGACCTGCCTTGTTGCCAAAGGTCATATCCTGCTCGAGGATGTCCCGGGAACAGGAAAAACGGTCATGGCGAAATCCCTTGCGAAATCCGTCGAGGCAGAGTTCGGCCGCATCCAGTTCACACCGGACTTACTGCCGTCCGATGTTACCGGTCTCAATTATTTTGATGCTAAAAGCGGAGAGTTCGTCTTTTCGAAAGGCCCTGCCTTCTGCAACATTCTGCTTGCCGATGAGATCAACCGTGCAACGCCGAAGACGCAGAGCAGCCTTCTCGAGTGCATGGCTGAGCGCCAGATCACCGTGGACGGTGTGACACGGCCGCTTGAGGAGCCGTTCCTCGTCATCGCCACGCAGAACCCGCTCGAGACGCTCGGAACCTTCCCGCTGCCGGAGGCGCAGATGGACCGTTTTTTAATGAAACTTTCGATGGAAGCATTAAGCCCGGCGGAAGAGACACAGATGATCGCCCGTTTTCTGACCGAGGAGCCGCTCGCCGAGCTGTCGTCCGTCTGCCAAAAAGAAGAAATCCGTGCCCTGCAGGAGGCGTGTAAAGAAGTCTACCTGCATCCGGAACTGGTACAGTATCTCGTCCACATCGTACAGGAGACGAGAGTCAACAGCAAATTTGCAAGCGGTGTGAGCCCGCGTGGAACACTCGCATTTTTACGTGCCGTACAGGGCCACGCGCTGGTGCAGGGACGAAACTACGTTGTGCCGGAGGACTTCAAGACCGTGGCTGTTCCGGTACTCGCACACCGTCTCACCATGCAGATCGGCGCAGACGACGGAAGAGCCGCAGAATCGGTGATCGAGGAAATTTTAAACCGCATCGGTCTGCCGACCGAAAACTGGTCAGGAAGGTAACGGACTATGCTTCTTTTATTACTATTTGGAATGGCGCTTGCCTGGTTTCTGCAGAAAAAGCTGTACCAGAAAAACTGGCAGAAAAATCTGAAAATCCAGGTCAGCTTCCAGGATTCTGCGATCTATGAGGGCGAGGAGAGTACGTTAAAAGAGGTCGTCGTAAACGACAAACTGCTGCCGATTCCGGCACTCGAGCTTGGCATTTCGATGAGCCGCAATCTGGAATTCGACCGCGAGGCAAAAGCAAACGCGAGCATCACCGACCAGAGCTACAAACGCGATGTCTTTTCGTTCCTGTTTCATCAGCAGGTCACGAGAACACTGCCGTTTCAGGCGAAAAAACGAGGATTCTACGAGATCACCGGTGCGCATGCCGTAGCGTACGATCTTTTTTTCCGGGAGGGTCTTTACAGCGATTACCCGCAGCAGACACAGATGTACGTTTACCCGCGCCAGGTCGATACTGCACGGATTCAGATGATCTGCCGTGCCGTGTCGGGCATGGTTCTGTCACGGAATCGCCTGTACGAGGACCCGTTTGAATTTTCCGGTATCCGCGATTACCGGAAAGAAGACCCGATGAACCGCATCAACTGGAAATCGTCGGCACGGATGGGAGATCTGATGGTCAATCAGTTTGACGCGACGACGAGCGTGGAAGTTACGGTGCTTCTCGATATCGAGGACGCCAACATTCTGCGCGAGGAAGCGCAGGTCGAGGAGAGCATCCGCATCACGTCTTCGCTTGCGGCGCGGATGGTGAAAAACAAGATGAATCTGTGGGTGAAGAGCAATGCGAAAGATGAGGAGACCGGCGAGGAGCTGCGTGTCCATCTGGCAGCGGGCGCCGGAAAAACAGCGGAGCTGAACCGGAAACTGGCGTGCGTGCAGCTTGGGGGCAATCTCACAGGCAGCGCGGAGTTTCTGCACAAAGAGGCGGAAAAAGAGCTCACCGGCCACACCTACGTTGTCGTATCCAAAAACAGAACCGATGAGGTCCGTGAGGCGCTTCATCTGCTCTCTGGTGCGCAGAACCAGGTTCTGTGGGTGATTCCGTATCTGCCGGGCGAAGAAGTTCCGTCGGAGCAGAACCGTGCGTACACCGCAATCGGCTGGGAGGTGAAACCATGGAAATAAAAAAGACACCGGTACAGATCCCGCTGACCTGGCTTCATGTCTGGCTTTTATTCGCCGGCATCTATGGCTTTGCCGCCGGTTTTCTGGAGCTGACGGGAAGGGAGGCGCTGTATTTCTGCGCCATATCCTTATTGCTGCTGATTCCGGCCGCTGCAAGCTGGATTCTGATCCGGAAAACGAAAGCACTCTGGCAGTTTCTGCTTGGCGGAATTGCGGTCTGCGCGGTGACGTATCTGGCAGCGAAATTTTTCTGTTCCCTGTTCAGTGTGCAGGCGGCAGCGGTAATTGAAGCGGCTGCGGCGGCAAACGATGGAAAAAACAAGTTTGAGAACGGTATTTCTCCTGCATTTCTGGAGAGCCTTTCCGGCGTGATGACGGGTCTTATGGCCGCTGTGATTTTCCTGATCCGCGGCTATGTCAGAATCCGCAAAGGCCAGTTAAAGAAAGCAGCGCAGGAACTGCCGGCCGGCTCAATGCCGCTGGCGGATATGGAAGCGTGGGAGATCCCGACGCTCCTCGATGAGCCAAAGCCCCTTCATTTTCTCTGGTTTATGATACAGTATGTGATCGGTGTGCTGATGAAAATGCCGTTCTACTGGCATCTGATCTACTGGTTTTTCTTTGCAGATGTATTCCTGTGCTTCTTCTGCCAGTACCTCGACGGCATGCACGGGTTCATCCGTGACCATCAGAAAATCGCCAATCTCCCGGTGGAGACGATGCAGCGGACGGGAAAACTGATCCTGAAAATTGCAGTACTCCTTCTGGTACTGTTCGTGCTCCCATCGGCGCTCTACGGAAAGGATCCGATTGCGGAGCGATCGCAGGTTATGAGCCGAAAGAGCTGGAAAGCGATCTTACGATCGAAACACCGGAGGCCGAGACGCCGCAGGGCATGGAGCAGGCCGATCTGTCCGATATGCTGGGGGACAAAGAGTACAAACCGATGCCGCAGTGGATCCAGAATCTTTTTACGGCGGTCATGTATCTTGTGATGGTTGCCGTCGGAATCGCGGTTCTGCGGGCGATTTACCAGAGCGTAAAAAATGCGGGAAAAGCCTTCTCAGAGGATGAGGAGGACGAAGTTCTCTTCCTGCATCAGGGAAACGACGAACGGGAAAATCTGCCGTGGCGGCGGGAAAAGAAAGAGGGCTATCTCTCCCCGAATATGCGTATCCGCCGGCAGTATAAAAAAACGATCAAAAAAGCCGGAAAATACCAGCCGACCGGAGCCGAAACCCCGGCGGAGCTGGAAGAGAGAAACGAGCTTTCCGGCGACGGTATGAGACGGCTGCACGACGGCTATGAAAAAGCCCGTTACAGCCGCGAGGGCTGCACAAAAGAAGAGGCGGAAGCGCTGCGGAACTGATTTAAAACCAGTTCCCGGCAGCGGTCCACAGCCAATAGAGAAAGCCGAGCAGCCAGCTTGCAAAGACACCGTACAGAATGACAGGTCCGGCGATGGTGAAAATTTTCGCACCGATGCCGAAGACCTGTCCTTCTTTTTTATATTCAATCGCAGGAGCTGCAACCGAGTTGGCAAAGCCGGTGATCGGGACGAGCGCACCGCAGCCGGCAAAGGTGACGATTTTCTGATAGATGTTGAGGCCGGTTAAAATCACACTGCTAAGGATCAGAATCAGCGAGCACCAGGAGCCGGCGTCATCTTTGCTGAGCGAGAACTGCGTTTTGCCGATATGGAGCAGAATCTGCCCCACGACACAGATCAGACCGCCGACGATAAAGGCTTTTGCCATATTGCAGAAGAGATTCTGCTTTGGCGTCACCTCTTTGACAAACTGTTCGTATTCTTTTTTTGCCCGTTCACTTTTTAAACTCTGCATCACATCTTACCTCCAGTTCTTATTGAAATCCACTTGCAAAATAATAGAGAGAGCCCGCGATTTTCCCTGCCGCCATGCAGAGAATTACAAACGGCAGTCCGCGCGTCAGTCCGATCCGGCGGCAGAGGATCGAAAACAGGTTGACGACTTCGCCGAGCGCGATGATCCAGCTTCCCAGATAAATGCCCGCAAAAAGCCAGAACACACCGGCCGTCCAGGAGGGCAGGGAAAACGAGAAGGTGCCAAGCGAGAAAAGATCGCCGAACAGCGCCCCGGCCATACAGCAGCATTCGTAAAAACGCAGGCTCCCTGCTGTCTTTGTGATGCCGGCGTACCGTGTCACGATGCCAAGGCCGATCACAAGCGCGACAAGGCCGCTCGCGATGAAAAAGCCAAGGCTAAGACCGGCTGTGATCAGCAGGATCTCTGGCAGGATTCGCATGAAAAGCCTCCTTTCCTTTACCGGAGCGGTCGTTCTGTTCGATAATGGTCGTATCGATATCATCCTCGTAGACCCGCATTTCCACCTCGAGCGGCGTCGGGTCCTGCGTGAATTTCCGCCGTCCGAAATGGTTGAAATAGAGCACGACGCCAAGGCCGATGCCGATGGAATATGAAATTTCCAGCACCGAAAATCCGGGCGTCATCTGCGGGAGAAAACGGGTGTAAACATCCAAAAACAGCTCGCGGACGCCGATGTCGGTGTGGAAGGTCATAATGGAAAACGCAGTTCCGATAAACGTAAGGATGCCGACCAGAATCGTTTTGCACCAGCTGATCCAGGTGTTTTTCTGACGCGGATCCTCGTACGTTAAAATAAAATTCGGCTCGCCGATGTGGGTGACATCGACGTGCTCCTCGGCCTCCGTGACGAGGCGGACGAGGGTGGAGGCGGAGCAGACGTAGCGCCCGTATCCGTCATCGGGAAGATGCGCCACGCGGCGGACCTGATTGCGGGCGAGGACAGCGCCGTCTGAACAGGAAAGCTGCGCCACATCGCCGAGCGTCACGACGGGACTGGTGATTTTGATATTCCGCTCCGTCTGAAGATACAGCATTTCACTCATGAAAAACATTCCTCTAAAAGTTTCTGAAACAGGATTTTTGTGCTACAGCGTACAGAGTTCCCTAAAACAGGAAAATCATGCGTAAGAATGGAAAAAACGGAAATACTGAAGGTCAGAAATGGTAAGACGCAAAATAAGAAAACGGAGGAATTTGCCGATGAGACAGATGACAGGAAAGCAGAGCATCTCGTTTGCCAAAGCCGTCTATATCGAGGGCAGCGCGGCGATTGTAGGAGAAAAGGAAAAGGATGGACCGCTGGGCGAATACTTTTCGCACACGCTTTCGGACCCGATGTGCGGGCAGGAGAGCTGGGAGGAGGGCGAGAGTGAACTGCAGCTTGCCACCGCGAAGCTGGCAATGCAGAAAGCCAATGTGAGGCCGGAGCAGATCCGCATGATTTTTGCGGGCGATCTTCTGGCACAGTCAATCGCATCATCGTTCGGTCTGGTGGATCTGAACTGCCCGCTCTACGGCCTGTTCGGTGCCTGCTCGACGATGGGAGAGGCGCTTTCGCTTGGCGCGATGGCAGTCGCGGGAGGATACGGTGACCGGGTGCTGGCGGTGACATCGAGCCACTTTGGAACGGCGGAGAAGGAGTTCCGTTTTCCGCTCGCCTACGGAAACCAGCGCCCGCCGTCCGCGAGCTGGACGGTGACGGGAAGCGGCGCGTGTGTGCTTGGAAAAACGAAGAGCAGAGTGAAAATCACGGGCGCTACGACGGGAAAAATCATTGATTACGGGCTGAAAGACAACCAGAACATGGGCGCCTGCATGGCCCCCGCTGCGTGCGATACGATTGCACAGAATCTCGTCGATTTCAACCGGGAACCGGCCGATTACGACCGCATTGTGACGGGAGATCTCGGCGTTGTGGGGCGGGAAATTCTGCTGGAGCTGCTGAAGAAAAAAGGATACGATATCTCGGAACAGCACAGTGACTGCGGCATGCTGATCTTCGATCCGGCAAAACAGGACACCGGCGCGGGCGGAAGCGGCTGCGGCTGTGCGGCATCGGTGCTGGCGGAGTATCTGCTGCCGAAGCTGGAAAACGGAGAGTGGAAGAGGATTCTGTTTGTACCGACTGGTGCGCTGATGTCGAAGGTCAGCTTTCAGGAGGGCAGCAGCGTGCCTGGTATTGCACAGGCGGTTGTAATCGAGCGGGAGGAGGATGTGTAAAATGGGAACGTTTATGGAATATTTCAATGCCTTCTGGGTCGGCGGCCTCATTTGTGCCCTGTGCCAGATTCTGCTCGACCGCACGAAAATGCTGCCGGGAAGAATTATGGTAACGCTTGTGTGCACGGGCGCGGTGTTGAGCTTTATGGGACTCTACGATCCATTTGCAGAATACGCCGGGGCAGGCGCGTCGGTGCCGCTGCTCGGATTCGGGCATCTTTTGTTTCAGGGAGTAAAAGATGCCGTAAAAGAAAGCGGATTTTTAGGATTGTTCCAGGGCGGATTAAAGGCGGGGGCTGTCGGAACATCAGCGGCGTTGATTTTCGCGTATCTTGCAAGCTGGATTTTCCAGCCGAAGATGAAAAAATAGCAGGTGAAAAATTGCGCAGAAGCAGGCGGACTGATATAATAAAGAAAAATGCCGCAGAAAAAAGCAGAATCGCAGCGGCAGGACGAATACAGAAAAAAGCGGGTGTTTTGCGGAAAAAACATCAAAACACCCGCGACAGGAAGAAAGGAAGTCTGCAATGAAGACAAGAGAAGAAGCGCTATCCTATGGCCTTTCCTTCCCGGACACATATCAGGAAGCACCGTTCCACGATGACAACTGGCAGCTCATCCGCGTGAAAGGAAGCAAAAAGGCATTTCTGTGGGTCTATGAAAAGGACGGAATCATTCAGCTGAATGTAAAAGCAAACCCGGAATGGCGGGACTACTGGCGCGATGCATTCGCGTCAGTTATCCCGGGATATCATCAGAACAAAGAACATTGGAACACGATTCTCCTCGACGGAACCGTACCCGATGACGCTGTGCGTACCATGATCGCCGAGAGCTACGACATCATCACGGACAGCCCGACCAAAAGAATCTATGAGGCGGTAAAGCAGATTCCGCGCGGAAAAGTGGCGACATACGGCCAGATAGCAGCGCTTGCAGGCGAGCCGAAGATGGCGCGTGCCGTGGGAAACGCCTTACATAAAAACACAGATCCGGAGCACATTCCATGCTACCGTGTGGTAAACTCCAAAGGCGAACTGGCCGCGGAATTTGTCTTCGGCGGCGCCGGGAAACAGGCGGATATGCTGGAGGCAGACGGCATTGTGCTGGAAAACGGCCGCGTCAATTTAAAGAAGTACGGCATCAACGTGGAAGAGATGCTGGCACAGCGGGAGCTGGAGCAAAACTGAAAAAACAGGATGCACAAAACAGCGAAAGACCGGAACGGCAGAGGAAAATGTCCGTTTCGGTCTTTCATTATGTTTGGCTTATAAAATTAGAAAATACAATTATTTCGCATTGAATACATACTTATCCATACGGTCAAATGCCTCTTTCACAAGCACATGCGGCAGTGCCAGATTCAGGCGGATCGCATACGGTCTGTGGAACGGCCGTCCGTCCTGCCAGATCACGCCGACAGCAACACCGGCTTTCAGCAGTGTATCCATATCGGTATCATGCTCCTTGCACCACTCCTCGCAGTCGAGGTACAGCATGTACGTTCCTTCTGGTTTGGAAAGCTTCACGCCCTTGAAATGCTCGAGAATGTAGTTGTACGCATAATCCGCATTCGATTTCAGCACTTCGCGCAGTTCATCCACCCACTGGTATCCCTCCGGACGGTAAGCGCCGATCAGCGCATGAACAGAGAGTACGTTCGGAGAATTGTAGTGAGAAAGGGACGAAGCCTTCTCCACACGGTCGCGCAGCATGCGGTTGTAGATGATGTGGTAGGAGCCTACAAGGCCAGCCAGGTTAAAGGTCTTGGACGGTGCATAAAGTGCGATGGTGCGCTCGCGTGCATCCTTCGAAACGGACTGCGTTGGGATATGTTTGAAGCCCGGCAGTGTCAGGTCAGACCAGATCTCATCGGAGATGACAACGCATTCATTTGCTTTGTAAATTTCCATCGCCTTTTCAATTTCCTCGCGCTCCCAGACACGGCCTGTCGGGTTGTGCGGAGAGCAGAAAATCGCGAAATGAATGTTGTGTTCTTTTAACTTGCGGTCCATATCGGCGTAGTCCATACGCCATACGCCGTTCTCATCCTGAACAAGATCGGAGAGAACGATATTGCGTCCGCAGTTCTCAAGAACACCGGTAAAACCGATGTATGTCGGGGAATGCAGAAGAATGGATTCGCCCGGGGATGTAAAAGCGGCAGCAGCCGAAGCAACACAGCCGAGCACGCCGTTCTCATAGCCGATCGCCTCACGCGGCAGATCTTCCACACCGTTGCGCTCTTTCTGCCAGCGGATGATGCTGTCAAAATATGCATCCGGCAGATTAAAGTAGCCAAAATGCGGTTCGTTGACTCTCGCGTGAATTGCTTCCTGAATGGTCGGAAGAGACGGGAAGTTCATGTCGGCCACCCACATCGGGATGCGGGAGAAGCCCTCTTTGACTTCCGCACCCGGAATCGGGATCTGATCGACAGCGATCGAATCGTGGCCGCTGCGGTTCATCAGAGATGTAAAATCGTATTTCATTGGTAAAAACCCTCCTTTGTGTTTGCTGTGCTCTCGAAGTAAAACCAAAAGCACATGGAAAACCGGATGCAGCTTCCTTTCCTCGCTGAAAGAAAAACCTGCAGCCGGCTGAATACAAATATTATAACACGGAGGGGAATTTTCGTAAACAAAAGAATGCTTTATTCGGCACCATTTATTCCGCGCCGATCCAGTTATCGCGGTTGATTGCTTCCGTGTGGCTGGTGCTTTCGTTCATGATTTTCTGCAGATCCGGCCGGTCATAGTTGACAATGCCCTTTCCGAGATATTCATGGCTGCCGCGCCGGAAGACGCTGACGACATCGCCTTTCTTAAAATCGCCTTCGACTGCCACGATGCCTTTGGGAAGCAGGCTCTTTGCCTGAACAGCAAGTGCTTCTGCGGCACCCTCATCGACGTAGAGGTTGCCCGCACTCGGCGCATAGAATGCCATCCACTGCAGACGCGTTTTCATGTTGTGGCCGCTGGCGGTAAAGTACGTTCCTTTTGCGGTTCCTTTCACCGCACGCACAATGTTGTTTTCCTCCGCCGAGGAGCAGATCAGAACCGGCACACCGGCTCTTGTGGCAAGCGAAGCGGCGGAGAGCTTCGTTGTCATGCCTCCCGTTCCGTTGCCCGATCCCGCACCGCCTGCCGCAGCAGTGAGCTCCGGCGTGATCTCATTTACCACGTCGATATGGCGCGCATTCGGGTCACTCTTTGGATTGGCAGTGTAGAGCCCGTCGATATCGGTCAGCAGAATCAGAAGCGATGCATGCAGCATCGCAGCCACCTGGGCGGAGAGCGTGTCGTTGTCGCCGACCTTCAGCTCCTCAATCGCGATCGTATCGTTCTCATTGATGATCGGAATCGCACCGCGCCCGAGCAGGACGGAGAGGGAGCCGAAGATATTTTTATAGCGGCGGCGGTCCTCAAAGTCACTGCGGTTCAAAAGAATCTGCGCACACGGAATCTGGTACGCCATCAGATTTTTCGTGTATTCCTCCATCAGAAGGCCCTGGCCGACAGCAGCGGCAGCCTGTTTATCGGCAATTTTCGTCGGCCGTTTTTTAAAGCCGAGACGGGAAAAGCCTGCGGCGATCGCACCGGAGGAAACGAGAATCACATGGTGGCCTGCCGTCTGCAGCGCGGCAAGCTGGGTCGTAATGTTCCGTATTTTTTCAGCATCCATGGTTCCGTCTGAGAGTGTCAGGGAGCTGGTGCCGACTTTCACAACTATCGTCTGTTTTTCCATCATGAAAACCTCAAATGTAAGAAATGATAAGAAACGTTGTTTACGGGTGACAAAACATCAATTACAGACACTTTAACACAGTACTGTGTGAGAGTCAAGAAGATGCGGAATGGTCGTTACATTTTTCGTGAAAGATCTGCAAAAAGATAGAAATTTGTTGCTGGAATTCTGAAAAAGTATGGTAGAATAGAAAACGAGAAAAAGGTGTGTGCAGAAATACATTTTTCCTGAAAAACAAAAGAAGCGGAAAGAAGTCCGGCACACGACGGAGGGAGTCAAAGATGGAGGAAAAAACAGAAGAAAGAGGCAGAGGCTGCATGACAACGCTGTGCTACATCGAAAAGGATGACAGCTATCTGATGATGCACCGCACGGTGAAAAAGAACGATGTCAACAAGGACAAGTGGATCGGCGTCGGCGGCCATGCGGAACTTGGCGAAAGCCCGGAGGAATGCCTGCTGCGTGAAGTAAAAGAGGAAACCGGCTACACGCTGACGAGCTGGCGTTTCCGCGGTCTCGTTACCTTTGTGACAGAGGCAGAAAACAGCAAAACGGTGGAGTACATGGAGTATATGTGTCTCTACACGGCAGACGGATTCACGGGAGAACCGACTGCATGTGATGAGGGCGAACTCGCCTGGGTGAAAAAAGAGGACGTCCTGCACCTGAATCTGTGGGAGGGAGACAAAATCTTTTTCCGCCTTCTGAATGAAGACGAGCCGTTTTTCTCCCTGAAGCTGCGGTATGTGGGCGACACGCTCGCAGAAGCGGTGCTGAACGGAAAACAGATGGAACTTTTTGAGGAGCGCTCAGGCGACGGCACGCCGACCGGAACCATCGTAGAACGCGGCGTGGCGCACAGTGAGGGACGGTGTCACGGAACGGCACATATCTGGATTGCACGGGCGAATGAGAAGAGCGGCTGTGAGGTACTGCTGCAGAAAAGGAGTGCCTGGAAAGATTCGAATCCGGGCTGCTACGATATTTCAAGCGCCGGCCATCTTTCGGCGGGCGATACATATTTGGAAGGGGCTCTGCGGGAAATCGGCGAGGAGCTCGGCATCCACGCAGAGGCAGAGGAGCTGAGGGATCTTGGCCTGCTGGAAAAAGTATCACACGGTGTTTTTTACGGAAAACCGTTCCACGATCATGAGGTCAGCGCCGTGTATCTTTACACGAAGCCGGTCGAGGCGGAAAAACTGCATCTACAGGAGTCGGAAGTAGAAGCAGTCCGCTGGATGGATCTCAAAGAGTGCCAGAAGGCGGTAAGAGAAGGAAGCATTCCCAACTGTATTGATATCCGGGAACTGGAAATGATTGAAAAAGCGTGGTTCGCCGGAGAAAAAACAAAAGATGAGGAGTAAGAGAAGATGAAAGAAAATGGATTCATCAACGAGAAGCTGACCCCGAAGCACGAGGAAGAAGAGGCAGCAGCCACCGCTGAAAAATAAAAAGAAATGCATGAAAAAAGTCACCGGTTCGAAATAGAACATGGTGACTTTTTTGGATATCGCGTAAATGAAATTTATTTTTTTATTTCGCTGCTGCCTTTACCTGGCTAAACAGTCCGGATTTCTGAAGAGCCGGACGCAGTGCCATGTAGATGACAACGGAAGCGATGGTGGAAAGTACGGCGTTGATGGAAGTTGCCGCTACGTTCCAGCTTAAGGTAACCTCTGCTGCCGGTTTTCCAAGAAGAACCAGTTTGTAGAAGTAACCGATGAGCGGATCGAAGATCACATTGAACAGAAGTCCGCCGATGGCTGCAAGCAGTGCCCATTTGAAGATCTGTTTCTGATCGGTCTGCTCGTTGATTTTACCGATTTTGTGTGCGATCAGTCCTGCGATGAGGCCGATGCAGAATTTTAAGATGAAGGTCTTTGGTGCGTATACCACATAGACCGGATCGAGAAGATCTCCGATGGTCATGCCGATCGCACCGCCGATTCCGCCGTAAACACCGCCGAGAATTAGCGCACCGAGCACACAGACAGCGTTTCCGAAATGGATTGAGGTGGCATCTCCGCCTGGCAGCCAGATTTTGAACTGCAGGAAGGTGAAGACAACGTAGGAAAGGGCTGCAAAGACACCTGTCATTGCGATTTTCCAGACTTTTTCATTTTTCATAACAACGCACTCCTTTGGTATCTGGAACTTTCGTTCCTTGATTGCACCCTATTATAGGGAGTGGTGGCATGAAGAAAAAGTTCCAATTCCGGATTTTTTGACCAGACCAGTTATTTCCGGTACGATTTCATTTTTTCGTGTTCTTCTTTTAATTCTCTGTAGAGCTGCAGCGAATTCCACGCCTGGTTCTGCGTTGTGACGATGGCTTTGAGGGCGATCGGCGGCACTTTTTTCCGGCGCATTTCGGTGAGAAAAAGATCAAGTTTCCGCTCGGAAAAGCCGGCCATGACCATCATTGGTTCATCAAATCCGGCGCCGTCATAGGCTTCGGGGGATTCTGCAAATGCTTTATTTCCGGCAAGAAATCCGATCGACTGGAGATACTGTTCCGGTTCCACAATGCGCACGCGGATACCGAGCTTTAAGAGAACCGGCTTTAAAAGCACAGCTGTTTTCGTTCCTTTGATCTGATATAAGAGTACGGTTTCCATGAGAAAAATCCTTTCCACGGGCAGATTTCCGGATCAAATGCGCGGATGCCCAGAACTATGATATAAGAAATGTTTTGGAAAAACAATACTTTTATGGTATCATAGGAACGTACAATTCAGAACACGATAAATTTTGAGATAAAAGAGAAAGGAAACCAATAAAATGTGGATAGCAGATGGATGGAAAGATTATGAAGTGCTGGATACGTCCGGCGGAGAAAAACTGGAGCGGTGGGGAGATTACCTTCTGGTAAGACCAGACCCGCAGGTCATCTGGAACACGAAAAAAGAAAATCCGGGCTGGAAAAAGAAAAACGGTCATTATCACAGAAGCAGCAAGGGCGGCGGAGAATGGGAGTTTTTCCATCTGCCGGAGCAGTGGGAGATCAACTATAAAGACCTGACCTTCCGCCTGAAACCGTTCAGCTTCAAACACACCGGCCTTTTCCCGGAGCAGGCAACGAACTGGGACTGGTTCGGCGATCTGATCCGCCGTGCCAACCGCCCGATTAAAGTGCTGAACCTGTTCGCCTACACGGGAGGCGCAACGCTCGCAGCGGCCGCAGCAGGCGCAAGCGTCACACATGTCGATGCATCCAAAGGCATGGTCAACTGGGCAAAAGAGAACGCTGCCGTGTCCGGCCTTTCGGACAAGCCGATCCGCTGGCTTGTGGATGACTGCACCAAATTTGTCGAGCGCGAGATCCGCAGAGGCAACCACTACGACGCGATCATCATGGACCCGCCGTCCTACGGAAGAGGACCAAAGGGCGAGATCTGGAAAATCGAGGAGTCGATTCATCCGTTCATCAAGCTCTGCACGCAGCTCTTAAGCGATGACCCGCTGTTCTTCCTTGTGAATTCTTACACGACAGGACTTGCACCGGCTGTCCTGACGTACATGATTTCCCTGGAATTAAAACAGTACAAAGGCCACGTAGAAGCACAGGAAATCGGCCTTCCGGTCAAGTCGACCGGCCTTGTTCTGCCGTGCGGTGCATCGGGAAGATGGCAGTCTGACAACGTTTAAAACATCTTTTGGCAGCGGACGTATGTCCGTCATACGAAAAACATTTGGCTGAAATTGCAGGAAATGAAGTATAAAACTGCAAAAAGTGGGATAAAATGCTGAAAAGTGTATAAAACATGCAAGTTCTCCTTGACAGAAACTCATGATCTGGTAAAATGGTCTTTAGTTGAGCAAGAAACCTGAAAAACGGGTAAGGAAAGTACAAGGGAGGACGTTTCATGAAACCGTATATCGAATGGACCAAAGAAGAATTAGTTGCCGAGAAAGCCAGACTGGAGCAGGAATTTGCAGAGGTAAAAGCAAAAGGCCTCAATCTGAATATTTCCAGAGGAAAACCTGCAGCAGCCCAGTTAGATCTCACGGAAGGAATGCTTACCGTTCTCTCGAAAAATGAAGACACCTTCGCAGAAGATGGAACCGACTGCCGGAACTACGGCGTGCTGACCGGTATTCCGGAAGCAAGAAAACTGATCGGAGATATCTGTGAGGTTCCGGCGGAAAACGTCATCGTTTACGGAAACGCCAGCCTTACCATTATGTTTGATACCGTAGCACGTTCGTTCCTGAAGGGCGTTGCAGGCTGCACTCCGTGGAACAAGCTGGACAAAGTAAAATTCCTCTGTCCGGTACCGGGCTATGACCGTCACTTCGGTGTAACCGAGTACTTCGGCGTTGAGATGATCAATGTTCAGATGACGCCGGAAGGACCGGACATGGACATGGTAGAAAAACTCGTTGCAGAAGATGACGCCATCAAGGGAATCTGGTGTGTACCGAAATACTCCAACCCGCAGGGCTACACCTACTCCGATGAGACCGTCAGAAGATTTGCAAACCTGAAACCGGCAGCCAAAGACTTCCGTATTTCTGGGATAATGCATACATTATCCATCACCTGTATGATGACAGACAGGATCACCTGCTGAACATCATCGAGGAGTGCGAGAAAGCCGGAAATCCGGATATGGTCTATGAGTTCGTATCCACTTCGAAAGTAAGCTATCCGGGAGCCGGAATTGCAGCTCTCATTTCTTCTGAGGCAAACCTCAAAGAGGCACAGGAGTACATGAACTTCCAGATCATCGGTCATGATAAACTGAATCAGCTGCGCCATGTAAAATTCTTCCAGAACCTGGACGGCGTGATGAATCAGATGAAAAAGCATGCTGAGATCTTAAGACCGAAATTCGAGGCAATTCTGCAGGTAATGGATCAGGAGCTGAGCGGCCTTGGCATCGCTTCCTGGACAAAACCGAACGGTGGATACTTCATCTCCTTCGATGCGATGGAGGGATGCGCAAAGAAGATCGTTGCAAAGGCAAAAGAGGCCGGTCTTACCATGACAGGCGCGGGCGCAACGTATCCATATCACAACGATCCGCAGGATTCCAACATCCGTATTGCACCGTCCTTCCCGACACCGGAAGAGCTGGAAATCGCAGGTCAGGTATTCGTGCTGAGTGTCAAACTGGTCAGCGTGGATAAGATTCTGGAAAGCAAATAACAGATAAGTAAAAATACAAAAGCCGGATTCTCCCGGGGGACACAGTTTTTGTGAACTCTGGTGTGGGAGTTCCGGCTTTTTTCTATCAGAAAGTTAAAAAGAAATTTTCTATGGGACAGAAAGGAAAAACATGAAAAAGAAAGTAATAGGAATTGCCGCAGGAATCATACTCCTTGCGGCCGCAGGCGGTTACGCGGGCGTGGGGCATTACTATGCATCCCACTTTTTCCCGAAAACTGCGATCAACGGACTGAACTGCGCAGGGCTGACCGCAGAGCAGGTCAAAGAGGAAATTCAGAAGCACATTGTGGATTATACACTCAGCATTACCGAGCGCGGTGGAAAAACAGAGACATTAAGCGGCACGGAGATCGGCCTCACGTATGTGGACGACCACGCGGTGGAAAAACTGCTGGAGTCCCAGAATACTCTTGCATGGCCTGCATTCTATTGGAAAGAGAAAGAAAACCAGGTGGCGGCGGACTCTGTCTATGACAAAGAAATGGTGCAGGAAAAACTGCAGACGATGGAAGGGTTTCAGGAAGAACAGCAGGAAGCGCCGACGGATGCGTATCTGACGGATGACGGAACCTCGTACGTCATTGTGCCGGAAACAGAGGGCGAGCAGGTGGACTATGAGAAGGCGGAGCAGGCTGTCATCGAGGCGCTGGATGCCGGAGCGGCGAGCGTGGATCTGGAAGAAAAAGATGTTTACCGGAAACCGGACATTACGCAGGATGATGAAGCACTGAATGGGAAAATGGCGGAACTGAACCACCTGACAGCGGCGCGGATCACGTATGCAATCGGTGAAAACAGCTATGCCATAGACCGGGCGACCTTACAGAGCTGGCTCGTACAGGGGGAGGATGGAACCTACACGATTTCGCAGGACGAAGCGGCAGCTTTTGTGCGCCATATGGCGTATGAGACGGACACCTTCGGGCTGGCGCATACCTTCAAAACGAGTCTTGGCGCGACCATTAACCTGAATGCGGGCGGCGATTACGGCTGGTGCATCGACAAGGAGGAGACGACGCAGGCACTTCTGCAGGCGATCGAGGACGAAACACAGGGAAATCTCGACCCGGTTTACCTCTATACGGCCAATGACCGCTCGGCCAATGATATCGGAAATACATACGTCGAGGTGTGCATTTCCCAGCAGAAAATGTGGTGCTACAAGGATGGCGTTCTGGTGACGGAAACACCGGTCACAACGGGCAATCATGCGACGGGCTATGACACTCCGGCAGGCAGTGTCTGGGCGGTGGATGCGAAAAAAAGTGACTGTGATTTCAAGCTCTATCCGAGCCATGTCATGTTCTGGCTTCCGTTTAACGGCGACGTCGGAATCCACGATGCGAGCTGGCGTACCGAGTACGGCGGGGACATCTATCTGACGAACGGATCCCACGGATGTGTGAATACCCCATACACAGAAGCAGAAAAAGTGTTCAATGCTATTGAAATTGGTGACCCGGTTATCGTATACTATAGCCTGGATGATGTAACCGGGCCGCAGCCTACACAGAAAAACAGCCTGTAGGAAAAACGCTTAAGCATCACAGCAGAAGCACATCAAATAAAGGAGATTTTGATAGATGAAAATAGTAGTATTAGCTGGAGGAACCAGCACGGAACGTTCGGTATCCATTACATCGGGAACTATGGTCTGCAAGGCACTCCGCGAGAAAAACCATCAGGCAGTTCTGGTAGACGTTTTCTGCGGTATCGATGTGAAGGGGAACCTGGAAGATGTATTTGCAGAGGAGGCGTACGATATAGACAAAGCAGCAGAATATATGCACAGCTTTGATGCAGGATTAAACGAAATGATCGAATCCCGCCGCAGATTTTTCGGACCGAACGTACTGGAACTCTGCGAGGCAGCGGATGTTGTTTTCCTTGCCCTGCATGGCGCAAACGGAGAGGACGGAAAGGTACAGGCTACGTTCGATCTGCTCGGCATTCCGTATACCGGAACGGGCTATTTAAGCAGCGCCCTCGCAATGGACAAATCCATCACAAAACAGTTCTTCCGTGCACACCATGTGCCGACCCCGAACGGCGTGACCCTGAAAAAAGGCCAGGAGAGCGAGCCTTTGTCCGGCTTTGGCCTGGAGCTTCCGGTTGTCGTAAAACCGTGCTGCGGCGGTTCCAGTGTCGGTGTCTATATTGCACACACGAACGAAGAATACTGGCAGGCTATGAAGGATGCTTTCTCCTACGAACCGGAGGTTGTCGTTGAGGAGTATATCGAGGGAAGAGAGTTCTCCGTTGGCGTGGTAGACGGAAAGGCTTACCCGATCATCGAGATTGCACCGATCGAAGGCTTCTATGATTACACGAACAAATACAAAGCCGGAGCTACTGTTGATACCTGCCCGGCCGTACTGACGGAGGAGCAGACGAAAGAAATGCAGAAGCACGCAGAGGACGGCGCTGCCGCTCTCGGTATCGAAAACTACTGCCGTCTCGACTTTATGATGCGCAAGGACGGAAGAATGTACTGCCTCGAGGCAAACACCCTTCCGGGCATGACCCCGACCAGCCTTCTGCCGCAGGAGGCACAGGTACTCGGCATTTCCTATCCGGAACTCTGCGAGCTGCTGATCCAGCTTTCTCTCAGAAAAAGAGGTAACAACGCATGAAAAATATGACACTTGCGCACATCACAGAGGTGTGCGGCGGAATCTACTTCGGATCGGAAGAAAAGAAAACAGCGGAAGTCACGGATATCGTGACGGACAGCCGGAAAGCGGGAGAGGGAAGCCTCTTCGTTGCAATTCCGGGTGAGCGTGTGGACGGCCATAAATTTATCCCGAACGTGGCTTCCCAGGGCGCACTTGCTGTCATTTCCGAGCAGAAACTTGAAACACCGCCATGCCCGTATATCCTCGTGAAGGATTCCATGGAGGCCATTAAAGCAATGGCAGAATACTATATGCAGCAGCTCAATATTCCGGTTGTCGGCATTACGGGAAGTGTTGGAAAGACCAGTACAAAGGAGACGATCGCGTCGGTGCTGGCGCAGAAATACCGTGTGCTGAAAACGGATGCGAACTTTAACAATGAGCTGGGACTGTCACTTACTGTTTTCCGCCTGCGCGAGGAGGATGAGATGGCGGTTCTCGAGATGGGAATCGACGATTTCGGCCAGATGCACCGTCTGGCGAAGATCGCGCGCCCGGAGACTGCAGTCATCACGAATATCGGCTGGTGCCATCTGGAAAATCTGAAGACGCGAGATGGTATTTTACAGGCAAAAACCGAGATCTTTGATCATCTGCGTGAGAACGGGCACATTATCATCAATGGGGACGATGATAAGCTGTCTACTGTTGGAACGGTTCACGGCATCAAGCCGGTTCATTTCGGATTGGATGAAAAGAACGAATATTATGCCGATGAGATCGAGAGCCAGGGCTTCCGCGGCATTTCCTGCCGGATTCATACCCCGCAGGGGAGCTTTTCTGCACTGATTCCGATTCCGGGACGCCATATGGTTTACAATGCGCTGGCCGGAACCGCAGTCGGATGCACGTACGGGCTGACGCTGGAGCAGATCAAACAGGGAATCGAGACACTGCAGTCGGTGAGCGGAAGATTCCACATCATCGAGACAGGAAAATACACCGTTGTCGATGACTGCTACAACGCAAACCCGGTTTCGATGAAGGCATCTCTCGATGTTCTGAAAGAGGCGAAGGGAAGAAAAGTGGCTGTACTCGGCGATATGGGCGAGCTTGGAACCGATGAGGCAGCACTTCACGCCGAAGTCGGCACACACGCCGGAACCTGCGGCATTGACGCCCTCTACTGTGCGGGACCGCTCTGCGAGCATCTTGCAAAAGCGGCAAAAGAGGCAGACCCGAAACTGGAAATCCGCCATTTCGCAGACCGCGAGAGCCTGATGGCAGAACTGCCGAAGCTCTTACAGGACGGCGATCAGATTCTGGTAAAGGCATCGCATTTTATGGAATATGGAAAGATTGTGGAGATGCTTGAAACAGCACAGAAATTATGATAAAATTTTAAACTGGAAAGTACCCATGACAGGGTGGTAGCCTCCCGAGCTAATGAATACATAGGAAGGGAGGTGGCGTAAATGACAGCATACGAAATTATTATGGTTTTTCTGGGAATCTTAGCTTTACTGATTTCCTTCGGAGGCTTCATCATTGCGTTGCTTACCTTTCTCGATAAGAGAAATAAGCGAAAATAAAAATGCCTACCCCGTCGGCAAACGGGATAGGCGGTGTTCGTAAGAACATTTAACCCTTTTCTCGAGAGCATCCACTTTGGAGTGGGTGCTTTCTTTTTATATATTTATTATATCGCAGGGGTCTGGCATTTTCAAGCATTTTCTTTCAATTGTTCTAATAGAATGTTTTTCGTATAATTTCCAATCTCTTTTTTCTCTTCCTTCGTAAGCTCGCCCGGAATGATCGGCTTGCCGTACGTTACGGTAACGTGGGTACCGCGGATCTTCGGGAAATGTGCTTCCAGAATTTCTCTGGATCCGGAAATCGAAAGCGGAATGATCGGGCAGCCGGTTTTCGTTGCCATCTTGAATGAACCGTTGTGGAACTCGCCGAGCTCCAGCTCGCTCTCCGTCTTGCCGCGGGTACCCTCCGGGAAGATACAGATGGAAGTGCCGCTCTTGATCTCCTCACATCCGGAGAGAATCATCTGCAGACCCTGCTTGATGTCGGAACGGTCGAGAAACAGGCAGTGGATGAGTTCCATCCAGTTCTTTAACAGCGGAATGCGTGAAAGTTCTTTTTTGGCGACAAATCCGCAGGAACCCGGAACCGTTGTATAGGTTACAAGGATATCGAAATAGCTGCGGTGATTGCCGATGTATAGAACAGCCCGGTCCTTCGGAATATTTTCCTGACCTTTTACGGTGATCTTCGTGCCGGAAAAAAACAGAATTACGCGAAAAATCCAGCGGATCAGGGAGCGGCTTACCTTGTCACAGACCTCCGGCTTTTTCTTCCGGATCAGAAGCAGAACAAGAAGCACCGGGATCGACAGAATCAGATACAGAAAAGCGGTCAGAATGACCAGAATAAAACGAATCATGAATCTTTTTCTCCTCTTGGTAAAAATAGTGATATTCAGTTATTGCGTACTTTTCAGTATACGTCATATATGGGGCGGGTTGCAATAACTTTCGTCTTTTTCGGAAAAAGATTTTGCGTCATAGAAGACTGCGGCCCGTCATACAATGGATAGAAAGAGCGGGAAGCGGCGTTTGGAATGATGAAGAAAAAGAGACGGGGAAGAGTTCTTCTGGCGGCGGTGATCCTGATGCTCCTAGCATCGTGCCGGATCACAGATGTGAGCGAGGGCGAGCGGAAAGAACTGTCGTATGCGATTGTAAAGCCGGGCGATTTTCCGCCGGAAATCGATCAGATTTTGCGTAAGAAAAAAGAATCCGCGTTCCAGATGGCGTACGAGAGCGGGGACGATCTCTACATACTGCGCGGCTACGGAAAGCAGAAAAGCGGAGGCTTTTCCATACAGATCGAAGAAGTATCGAAATCGGAAAACGCCGTTTTCGTGCGGACAAAACTCGTCGGACCTGCCGCAAAGGAGGAGCAGAAAGGCGCCGCCTCCTGCCCTTACGTCGTGCTGAAAACGAAAGCGGCGGCGGGAATCTCAGTCGTATTTGAGGATTAGAGTGGGAGGAGCCTTATGGATTTTGTAAAAAAGATTCTGCATCAGATCAGCAGAAAAAGCGAAGCGGTGTCACAGATTACGTTTGATGAGGACTACAATGTGCCGGACGCACGGCCCGATGTGGGGCGGATGATTCAGAAAAAAGGCGAGGTGACGATCGGGGATGTGCAGATTTCGGAAGGAAAAGCGCGTGTATTCGGCGGCCTCACCTTTCATCTGCTGTACGTCTCCGACGGCGAACGGCGCCGGATCTGCCAGCTCTCCGGCGAGCTTCCGATCGACGAGACGATCCATCTCGATGGTCTGACAGGGGGCGACAAGGTCTGCATCACCTGGGAAGTGGAAGATCTGAACCTGCATCTCATCAACTCGCGGAAGCTGGGCGTGCGCGCGATCGTCACGCTGCACGCGTGGATCGAGGAACTGTGCGACCTTGCCGTGCCGATGGAAATCCGCGGGGAGAGCGACGTCGCGGTAAAAAGGCAGGAATACCGCGTGGTTGAGCTTGCAGTGCAGAAAAAAGATGTGCTGCGTGTCAAAAAGGAGCTTACGATTCCGTCCGGCAAGCCGGAATTGCACGAGATTCTCTGGCAGGATCTGGAAGTGCGCGGTCTCGATCTCCGCTCTGAGGAGGGGCGGGTCAGTGCGCAGGGAGAACTCTTTGTCTTCTGTCTGTACAGCGACGGCGAGGAGGATCACCCGCTGCAGTGGGTGGAGCAGGCGCTCCCGTTCCAGGCAGAAGTGGAATGCCAGGGCTGCATCTCCGAGATGATCCCGCGGATCGAAAGCACACTCGGCCAGACCACACTCGAAATCCAGCCCGATTCCGACGGCGAGGAGCGGGTCCTGCAGGCGGAGGCCGTACTCGAACTTGACATCTGTCTGTATCAGGAAGAAACCGTATCACTTCTGCAGGACGTTTACCATCCGCACCGAGAATGCATTCCAAAAGTGCAGGAGGAGACTTTGGAGAGCCTTCTGATCCGCAATTCCTCCAAATGCCGCCTGACCGACAAACTGCAGATGCGCGTGCCGAAAAATAAAATTCTGCAGATCTGCCACAGCGACGGCAAAATCAAGATCGACGAGGAAAGAATCGTAGAAAACGGCATCGAAGTAACCGGCGTGGTGGAACTCAGGGCGCTCTACGTGGTCAGTGACGACGAAATGCCGTTCTACGCCGCCGAAACCGCCATACCCTTCCGCCACACCATCGAAGTCCCGGGAATCGGACCGGACTGCCGCTACGAACTCCAGTCCTCCATTGACCAGCTCTCCACAACCATGCCGGACAGCAGCGACATCGAAGCCAAAGTCGTACTGAACCTGAACGCCCTCGTCTTCCGCCGCAGAAAAGAGATGGTAATGCAGTACGTCGAAGAAAAAGACCGAGATCCGGAAGAACTGCAGAGCCTCCCGGGCATCACCTGCTACTTCGTCAAGCCGGGGGATACCCTGTGGGATATCGCAAAGAAATTCTATACGACGACAGATAAGATCAGGGAATTAAATGAACTGAAAACCGAAACACTCACACCGATGCAGCAGCTATTAGTGGAGCGGGTATAGCGGAAAAGACAGCCTACTGCCTTAAGAATGGAGTCAATCCATCAGGCAGCAGGCTGTCTTTTTGCGAGTTCCATGCCGATCTGCATTGCAGAAAGAACAGGTACACTTTTGTGCCGGGAAGAAAAGCAGGAATTACAACCTTGCTTCTCAAAGAAATCAACAATAACGGAAAGAAACTGTCCTTTACTTATGACGCAGTAGGAAATATTGTTACGATTTCCGAGAATGGTGTTCAGAAAGTAAAATATATGTATAATGCTTTGAGTGAACTGACCCGTGTGGATTCTGCATGGGAAAATAAGAGTATTACGTATACCTACGATGCCGGAATGAATATGACGTCCAGAAAAGAGTATTCCTATACAACGGGAACACTGGGCAATGCGGTAAAGACAGATCTGCTTACCTACCGTGCTTCAGGATGGAAAGATCAGCTTATTTCCTATAATGGCAGCAGCATTTCCTATGATGCGGTCGGCAACATTACAGCTTATCAGGGAAGAACACTGACCTGGTACAGAGGAAGCCTGCTGCAGAGTCTGACCTTAAACGGAAAGAAAGCAGTTTACCATTACGACAGCGAAGGATACAGAGTCCAGTGGAAAGACCTGAACGGAATCAGCCATAAGAACTACTGGTGCGGAAACAAACTGATGGGAACGAAGTATGGAGATGTACTGGTTCAGTTTGTTTACGGTGCGGATAAATCCCCGCTGATGCTGAAAAAGGGAGAAAAAGAGTATTATTACTTGTACAACAGCCAGAATGATGTCATAGGACTGATTGACAGCGATGGAAAACAGGTAGTAAACTATTCTTACGATGCATGGGGAAAACAGACTGGTCTGACCGATATCAGCGGAGAAAATATCGGAAAACTAAACCCATTCCGTTATCGTGCTTACTGCTACGATGACGATACCAAACTCTATGTCACCGCCAGCCGTTATTATGATCCGGAATTGTGCAGATTCCTTTGTGCGGACAACTTTGATGCTGTAAAAGCGAAAATGTTTAGCATGAATGGAAAGAACCTTTATGTGTACTGTTGCAACAATCCGGTGAATGCGGTAGATGATGATGGTGATTTTGGAATTTTAATGCTGGCATTCCCAGGAATCGATCCCAGAAAAGTAGCATGGAATATCTTAAAAGATGTATTTGTATATGCGGTACAGTGCGGAATGGCGAATGAGAAAGTAACCTTAGAAGGAATTGCAGAGGTGGCCATAGAAAGTGCAATCAGTAGTGTTTTGGGAGATAGCCAAGGAATTATCTTTTCAGTAGTAGTAAGTGGTTTGAAAGGAGGATATTTAGAGTATCAGGAATCAGGAGATATGGCAAGAGCAATGGGGGCAGGATTTTACGATGCTATAATGACCTTGTTAGAACCTAAAACGTATAACGCATATGTAAAAAATGAAACTATTGAGAATGCATTGGGTGCTTTTACAGACTTTTTTCAGTCTCCATTACTGAGCTATCCCAAAAGCGGTGTTTTGGATGGAGTGTTTGGAAAACCCAAGAAACAGGCAAATAAAAATGGATCAACACTTAAGAAAAACAGCAACATCAACTTTAGTACAAAAAAAGTTGGGGGGAAAAAGAAGAACTGGCAGAGTAATAAGCCTGCAATTTCCAGAAAAATGCAAAATATAGGACTTCCAGCGCTTAGATAGAAAAGTTTTAAGATGCCTTTGCGCGAAGAAAAATAGTTTTGTACAAAGGCAAAGCGTAAGAAATAACGAGGAGAAGATTGTATGAAAGTAGTATGGGGAAAATTTGGTACCGGCGTAGACCTGATTGTGTGTGCTATTAGTAGTTATTGGTGGGTGAGCCTGTGGGTAAATGAAAAAGATGCGTTCCACGCCTATTCATTAAAAACAAGTATCATAGTGTTTCTAGGAATAATGTTCTTTTTAAGCATAGCAGCTTATGGAACTGTGACATTTCTACTAAAACGAATTTATATTTATGAATGGGGAATAATGTTATCTTTTTGGGGCTATGAAAAAAAGATAGAATGGGAAGATTTTACTGTGATACAAAGATACAATGATCATTTTTTCTTCAACATATCGAAACAGAAAGATGACAGTTTGTTCTGGTGTACCTATCACCCATTTACCAGTATCATGATATTCGACAAGTTCCGCGGACCGGGCTGGGGAATCATACCGCTCAGCGCCGACGAATTTTGTGAACTCCTCACTTCATACGGTGTCAAGTATACGGAAAGTAAATAACATACAAAAAGAGTGGAAGTGGCCGTAAGATCCACGAATTACCAGCCACTTCCCTTTTTATATGCAAATTTAGAAAAAGAAAGAAGGAAATGCCAATGAAATCAATTTATCGCACGATCCTTGCCGTAGCAGGCAGCTTCCTTGCGGCACAGTTTGGAGGCTGGGATGCTGCGCTGGAAACGCTGGTCTGCTTCATGGCAATTGACTGGATCACAGGAGGTGTTCTGCTTCCTGTTGTTTTTAAAAAGAGTCCGAAATCTGAAAACGGAACGTTGGAGAGCCGTGCGGGATGGAAAGGACTTTGCAGAAAAGGGATGATGCTGTTCTTTGTGCTGGTTGCAGAAAAACTGGATCGGTTTACACAGACGAATTACCTGCGGGATGCCGTCTGCATTGGATCTATTTTAAATGAAGCAGTTTCAATTCTGGAAAATGCAGGGCTGATGGGTGTGAAAATCCCTGAGATTCTGCGGTCAAGGATTGATGTGCTGAGAAAGGAGGAGCAGAGTAAATGAGGATTGACAGAAGCTATTGCAGTAACCAGAATACCTGGCCGGAAAATCATCCGCAGTGTATTGTGGTACACAATACAGACAATTTTGCCGCCGGAGCCGATGCCCGCGCGCATGCAAGAGCGCAGTACCAGGGAAATTTTCAGATTATGTCGGCGCATTATTACGTAGATGACGGGGAGATCGCTTATCAGGCTGCGCCGCACAGCAGAGGATGCTGGCATGTCGGGAGAAATTATGGAAGTAAAAATCTATTCGGCAGATATGGAAACCGGAACAGCATCGCGGTTGAGATGTGCGTGCAGAAAGGATATGATTACGAAACCGCATTTTTACATACGGTGGAGCTGGTGAAAAACCTGATGAACGAGACGGGGATTCCATCAGATGCAGTTTACCGGCATTACGACATCTGCAGCAAAAACTGCCCGTCCCAGATTCAGAAGCGGGGAGACTGGGAGCGGTTCCAGCGTCTGATTCGGGAAACAGAAGACGGCAGTGAGAAAAGTGAATACAATCCCGGCATCTACCGTGTAACAGACCCGGCGCTCAACATCCGCACAGGTCCCGGAGTAGAATACCCGGTGGTGGGAGTCATCAAAGACCAGGGAAGCTATACGATCACAGAAATCAGAAACAAAAGCTGGGGCAGACTGCTGTCGGGAGCGGGATGGATCAACTGCCATAAAGCATATTGTTTTTACGGGGGAAGAGTATAAAATCCCATCTTTGCAAAACGATGTCATCGGACGGATTGACAGCGATGGAAAGCAGGGAGTAAACTATTCTTACGATGCAGGGGGAGAACTGGTAAATACCATGGATACAAGTGGTGCGAATATTGCACAGTCGAAAGAAATAACGAGGAGAAAATTGTATGAAAGTAATATGGGGAAAATTTGGTACAGGTGTAGATTTGATTCTGTGTGTTATTGTTAATTACTATGTGGTGAGTATATGGGTAAATGGAAAAGATGAGTTTCATGCATATTCATTAAAAACAAGTATTATATTTCTAATAGAGGTAATGCTCGTTTTAAATATGGGGAAAACAGACCGGTCTGACCGATACCAGCGGAGAAAATATCGGAAAGCTCAATCCATTCCGCTATCGTGCTTACTGCTACGATGACGACACCAAGCTCTATGTCACCGCCAGCCGCTATTACGATCTGGAATTGTGCAGATTCCTTTGCGCAGACAACTTTGATGTTGCAAAAGCGGAAATGTTCAAAAAGTTAAATTAGTAGGTGGCAAATATGAAGGCAGGATATCGTAAATTTTATAAATATTTTAGTATATTGGTATTTATGGGCTGCGGATACCTTATGCTGAATTTTTGGGAAGAGGGAAAAGGTCAAATTAGTTCTTATAACATGCAAGATAAAGCACTTATGATATTGTGGTTTATGATTTATACTTTTGGTACGGCTGCTGGAATTATAAATACTTTAACCAGTATTTACATTTATGAATGGGGAATGCAGATCTCATTTTTGAAATATAAGAAAAAAATCGAATGGGAAGAATTTTCTGTTATACGAAGATATCATAATCATTTTTTCTTCAATATGTCAAAACAAAAAGATGCAGGTCCGTATTGGGCAATGTTTCATCCCTTTACCAGTTTTGTAATATTCGATAATTCGCGAAATCGTTCTGTTCATACCATGCCGCTTAACGCCGACGAATTTTGTGAACTGCTCACTTCATATGGTGTTCAGTACACGGAAAGAAAATAAAGATCGAAGGAATTAAAGAGAAAATATGAGAGCAGGATATCGTAAGTTTTTTATGTTTGCACAAGTTGCTACATTAATAGGCATCGGGTATCTTATGACAAGATTTTGGGAAGATGCAAAAAATCAATGTGAATTATATAATTTGCCTCAAAAGCTTTGGGTAATATTTGGAATAATGTTTATTTGTGGGATAGTGTCATGGGGAAGTGTAGATGCTTTAACACGTATTTACATCCATAAGTGGGGAATGGAACTTGCCTTTTTGGGATATAAGAAAAAAATTGTATGGGAGGATTTTTCCGTTATACAAAGATATAAAAATCATTTTTTCTTTAACGTATCAAAACAAAAAGATAGTGGTCTGTTTTTTTCAACATATCATCCATTTACTAGCTTTGTGATATTTGATAAGTCACAATTTAGTTGTGTCCGTACTATGCCAATCAGTGCCGACGAATTTTGTGATCTCCTCACTTCATACGGTGTCAAGTATACGGAAAGTAAATAAAGTATGAGAAGAGTGGAAATGGCGGTAAGATCCTATGAATTACCAGCCACTTCCCTTTTTATACGCAAATTTGGAAAAAGAAAGAAGGAAATGTTTTAGAATTACAGTTCGTTGATACCAGTGAACTATAACAGAAAGTGTTCTGCTTCCCTGTTGTTTTTACGGAGAAAAGAGTGTAAAATAAATACAGACATCATTACATTGGTGGAGGATAAACAGTTGCTTGAATGGATTAATGTCTTTAAAGTGAACCGGAAAATTAAATCCCGTCTCTGGCCGTGGATCAAGATTATTTTAAGCATTGTTCTTTTCTTTGCGGTATTTTACGGTGACATCTATGTTCATATTCTGGATGGAACAAATCTGGGACGAATTGTGGAAGCAATGATTCTGGTTGTGTTTTCGTTTCTGGACTATCTGATCTGCTTTATTTCCGTAGCCGAAATGGACTGCCTGAAAGACCGGCGGTATGCGGCGGCGAAAGAGAGCGGTGAATTTTACACGATTTCCCAAATCGAAAGCTCCCTGTTCAACTACGTGCCGCGTACCTATACGATTTATTACCAGCGGGGAAGCAGAAGACTTACCTTCGGCGTACGGACAAGAACGACAGGAAATCTGCTGGAAATGGGCAGCAGAGAATATTTCATAGGACCGACAGGAAAGCGCGAGCAGATTGTGAAAGACCTCGATACGCTGATGAAAGAAGTAAAAAAATACGCAAGATTTGACAAAGTCCTGGTACAGGCAATCAATGGAGAACCGGTAAAGAAATGATGCCGGTTCTTCTTGCTTTTACGTAAAAATGCAGGTAAGATAAAAACAGCATGAGTGTAATACACATGCGTGAAAAATCATCAACAGAGAAGGTATGAAAATGGAGGAAACAAAAGATGAATTATCTGAAGGAACGGGATGGTGACCTGTTCTCCAATGCGGATCTGAAACGGCTGATTGTGCCGCTTCTGATTGAACAGCTTCTTGCCATCGCAGTCGGCATGGCGGATTCAATTATGGTATCCAGTGTCGGCGAGGCGGCGGTGTCGAGTGTGTCGCTGATTGATACAATCTTTATTCTGCTGATCAACATGTTCACCGCGATTGCAACCGGCGGAGCGTCGTGTGCGGCCAGTATATCGGAAAGAAGCGGCCACACAAAGCATGTGAGGCAGCTGACCAGCTTCTGCTGGTGACAACGGCGCTGTCAGTTGTGATCATGGCGGCGGTCTATCTTTTAAAGCCGTTTATTCTGCATGTTGTGTTTGGAAACATTACGGCAGAGGTAGAAAGAAACTGCAATATTTATCTGATGATCGTAGCGGCCTCCATTCCGTTTCTGGCGGTTTACAACGGCTGTGCGGCCATTTTCCGTGCGCAGGGTGATTCGAAAACGCCGATGAAAATATCCATCGTCATGAACCTGATCAATATTTCGGGAAATGCGCTTCTGGTCTATGCGCTGAAATTCGGCGTGGACGGCGTTGCGATTCCGACGCTGCTTTCACGTATGTACGCGGCTGCGGCAGCATTTGTTCTCGTACATAATAAGCGGTATCCAGTGCGGTGCTCTTATCCGGTGAAATTAAAACCGGATTTCCATATGCTGAAAAAAATCCTTGGCATCGGCATTCCGAACGGCCTCGAGAACAGTATGTTCCAGCTCGGCAAAATTATGGTCTTAAGTATGATCACACAGTTCGGAACAGCGTCGATCGCGGCAAATGCGGTGTCCAACACGATTGCTGTCTTCCAGACACTGCCCGGTATGGCGATCGGAAATGCAGTGCTGACCGTAAGCGCACAGTGCGCGGGAGCGGGAGACTATGAGCAGGTAAAATACTATGCGAAAAAGCTGCACATCATCATTTATGGCCTGATGATCGTCTGCTGTCTCGGTGTCATCGCGGCACTTCCGGCGGTGCTTCACGTTTACAGTCTGTCTGCGGAGGCAACAGCCATGACGGAAGATATCATCGTTTACCACGGCATCTGCTGTATGATAATCTGGCCAATTGCCTTCAATCTGCCGAATGTACTCCGCGCGTCCAATGATGTGGCATTTTGCATGATTCTCTCGATTCTTTCCATGTGGATCTGCAGAATCGGCATGAGCTATGTGCTCGGTGTGCGTATGGGATTCGGCGTCTTCGGTGTCTGGGTCGCCATGACGATGGACTGGGTTGTTCGTGCCATTTTCTTTGTCCTTCGCTATCGAAGCGGGAAGTGGCAGCATCAGACGTGATGAAAAATACGGAATGTTTTGGGGAGAGAGAAAGAAAAAACGATACATCTGGAGGAAGTTATTATTATGAAAAACGCAAAGAAACTGATTCCCGGAGCGGCGATTGCGCTGGTGATTGCCGCTGCGGCGAAATTCCTGGAAAGCCTGGAGGAGAGCGCCGGACTGCACTTTATCGGGGCATCGGTCATCGCCATGTTTATCGGTATGATTGTGAATGCCTTTTACAAGCCGAACAGCGTGACAGCGCCGGGAATTAAATTTACATCGAAGAAGATCCTGAAATTTGCGATTATTCTGCTCGGTGCGAGCCTGAATATCCGCACGGTGCTGACGGTCGGAAGATTTTCCCTGACGGTTATGGTATTTACCCTGGCAACGTGCTTTGGCCTCGGCGCACTGATCGGAAAAGCACTTGGACTGAACTGGAAGACGAGCAGCCTCATCAACGCCGGCACGGGTATCTGCGGCGGTTCCGCGATCGCGGCAATCGCGCCGGTCATCGAGGCGACCGATATGGACATTGCCTATGGCCTCTCCGCAACGTTTTTATTTGATACGGTCATGATTGTCGTATTCCCGATCCTCGGTCACTGGATGGGCCTTTCGGATGCCGCGTTTGGCCTCTGGGCCGGAACTGCGGTCAACGACACATCAAGCGTCGTTGCCACCGGTTACGCATTCAGCGAGGCCGCCGGTGATTTCGCAACCATGGTAAAATTGACACGGACCCTCGCCATCATTCCGGCTGTTCTGGCATTCGCCGCCATCAACGTACATCTGAAACGGAAGGCGCAGGCAGCAGAAGGAACCGCCGTAAAGGTAAGCATCAAATCCATTTTTCCATGGTTTATCTTAGGTTTTCTCGCCATGTCAGCACTGACCTCCTTAGGTCTTATCCCGGCAGGCACAGCAGCCGCATTAAAAACCATCAGCAAATTTCTGATGGTGGCCGCCCTTGCGGCCATCGGCCTGAACACCGATTTCAAATCCCTCTGCCGCTCCGGCGCAAAGCCGATGCTGCACGGATTCATCATTTCGCTGCTGGTAGTCCTGGTAGCGATTGCAGTCGAATTTGCGATCGGCATTGCGCCGCATGGGGTACTGTAAAGAAACAGAGAATTAAAAATCCAGGCATCCGTATAGGATGCCTGGATTTTTTAAATCAAAACGGGTTTGTCGTTTCCTTCAAAAACGTTTTCAAAACCTGCAGCACCCCGTTCTCCCAGTACGGCGGGCAGGTGTGTTTTGCTGAGGCGATGACTTCCGCTCGGGCGTTGGAGACGGCGTAGCTTTCGCCGGCGTTCTGAAGCATCTCGATGTCGTTTAGGTTGTCGCCGAAGCAGCAGACTTCGTCTGGGGTAAGGCCAAAGTAGTTCATCAGAAATGAGAGACCGGTCCATTTGCTGACGCCGCGGGCGTTGCAGTCCAACCATTCCTTACCGGCGACAGCGAGTTTTGCCTGATGTTTCCACGCCGGGATGAAATTTGGGGAGCAAAGCTCTTCACAGGAGGTTGGATGGTAGATCGTGAATTTGATAATGTCCTCGTTTTCTACCTTCGACAGATCCGGTACTTCGCGGACATCGAAGCCGTAGGAGTCGCGGAGCCAGTGAAACATGCGGCTTCCGGCATCTTCGGCGAGGCAGTAGTCCGGGGTGGCGGCAAAGCAGTCGCAGGACGGAAGTTCGTCGTGTACCATGCGGCACATGGATTTCCAGAGTGCCGTTTCCATCGGATATGTTTTCAGAATCTTTTCCGGTGTGCGCACGACAGTTCCGCCATCGGAGATGTAGAGCAGGCGGTCCTTGATCGGAGCGAAAAGCTTCTGTTCACTGGAAAACTGGCGGCCGGAACAGACAACAAAATGGATGCCCTGGTCGACAAGCCTGGAAACAACAGTCATATATTCCGGGTCGATCAGAAGTGTGCCGTCTTTGACGAGCGTTCCATCGACATCGGTTGCGATCAACTTTATCATAATAGAAAATCTCCTTATCTTGTCACAGAAAAAATTCAAACTATAGCAAGACCAGAAAATAACGCAAAAAAGGCAGTGCTGCAGGGCGCGAATTACAAGGAACGGATTTGAAGGCGTACCGGGGTACGACGAAAATCCGTGACGCAGTAATTCACGTTCTGCAGTGCTGAATTTTTTGCATTATTTTCTGGGATTGCTATAAACATGATTATATCGTGAATTGCTTCGGGGTGCAAGCCGGAACCGGAGGAACGCAAAACTCCACGTTGACGAAACGCAGAAATAAGGCGTAAAATAAAGAAAAATATATATCCACAGGGGGATTTTTATTATGGCATTTATTCAGGTAAGCTTCATGTCAAAAACTTTAATGCGCACCGTACCGCTGCAGGTTATTCTGCCGGTCGACAAATTTACCTTTGGGCAGCCGGAGCGCGAGGAAAAACCGTTTAAAACGCTGTATTTGCTGCATGGCATTTTTGGAAATGAGACAGACTGGGTTCATGGAACCAGAATCCAAAGATGGGCAGAGGAGAAAAACCTTGCCGTTGTCATGCCGGCCGGCGAGAATGCGTTTTATGTGGATCAGCCGTCCATCGGTGCCATGCACGGACAGTTTATCGGAGAAGAACTGGTTGAGATTACAAGAAAAATGTTTCCACTGTCCAGAAAAAGAGAAGACACCTTTATCGGAGGCCTTTCCATGGGTGGTTTTGGCGCACTCAGAAATGGCCTGAAATATCACGATACCTTCGGGGCTGTGATCTGCCTGTCCGGTGCACTTCATGTGCTGGAAAATCCGGAAGAGAGCAGAGCGGACAGCTTTGCACATGAAGAAGGTTATTTCGGAAATCTGGTCGAAGCAGCAAAGAGTGACAAAAACCCGGCTGTTCTTATCGAGCAGTTAAAGGAAGCACGGAAAAAAGATCCGTCTGTCAATGTGCCGACCGTATTCCAGGCGTGCGGAACAGAGGACGGACTTCTGGAAGTAAACCGTCTCTACCATAAACGGATGGAAGAGAGCGGCATGGACATTGTCTACTATGAGAGCAAGGGTGGCCATGAATGGGATTTCTGGGATGAGTGGATCAAAAAGGCACTGGACTGGCTGCCACTTGAGGAAAAGACGGAAGGCCTGAACAGCGGAAACGTAAATGTTTAAAGAAAAAGAAAAATCCGGCGGATCAGACCGTATATACAAAAAAAGGGAGACAGGCAATGCCAGAGACGAGAAATGACGAATTGTACCGTGCGTTAAAACACAACGGTTACCCGGACGACTTCTGCCGGGAAATTGCATACCGCCAGATGAACACCGATTTTACCGCCACGCGGATGCTCGGCTATCTCTACCGCGTCACAAGCCCGCGCGCCGAGGACGTTGTCGATGAGATGCTGGCTATTTTGAGTGACCGCAAAGCATGGATTGAGAAAAAACAGTCCGAGGAAGCCCAGGCGGCAATCAGCAGAATGTATCGGGAAGGCCTGTAACCTGGGCGGGCGTTTATGCAGAAAAAGCAGAAGGAACGGGCTTGCATTCTTTTCCGGTTTCTGCTACAATCAGTGCAGTGAAAAAGCGACGAAAAGAAACAGTAGCGACAGAGCGCATTCAGAGAGAAAGCGGCAGGTGAAAGCTTTTTGCAGAATCTATCGTGAACCGGTCTTGGAGCTGTGCACCGAAGAGAAGAAAATCCATCAGGGAAAATTTATTTCGTAGGCTGCACCGGGATCTCCCGTTACAGAGAAGGTACAGAGAGCAGAGATCACGCGTATTACAAAATACAAAAATCGTGGGGTACAAATGCTTTGTGTCAGAGTGCAGGAGTTTTCCTGAATTTAGGTGGTACCGCGGATAAAAAAATTCGCCCTAAACTGCAGCTTGCGGTTTAGGGCTTTTTTCTGTTTGAAAACTGCGCATCGCATTCTCGTTGCTTCAGTGATGAGTTAGATGCGCAAAATGTTGAATAAAAGCTTAAAATCGGACAGGCTGGAATGTTCTCGCGTCTGGAAGACTTCAGATGTTGAAAACCCAAAGAATAAGGAGGAAATCAGAAAATGAAACTTGAAAAATTAGTAGGAGAGCGCTTCAAAGAAAGACCTGCTGACTGTGTCATCGACAGCCATGCTATTATGGTAAAAGGCGGATACATCAAATATATGGCAAACGGAATCTATTCTTCCTATCTGCCGCTGCGCCGCATTGTGCGCAAAATCGAGCAGATCCTGCGCGAGGAAATGGACAAAATCGACGGCCAGGAAGTGCAGTTCCCGGTTGTCATGCCGGCTTCTCTGTGGGATGAGTCCGGCCGTTACGATAGCATCGGCGATGAACTGCTGCGTTTCACCGACCGCAACAATGCCAAAATGGTACTCGGCATGACCCACGAGGAGGCAGCCGTACACCTTGTACGCGAGTATGCACAGAGCTACACCAAATATCCGTTTATGATCTATCAGATCCAGACAAAATTCCGTGATGAGGCCCGTCCGAGAGCCGGACTGATCCGTGTGCGTGAGTTTACGATGAAGGATGCTTACTCCTTCCATACCAGCCAGGAAGATCTGGAGCAGTATTACGAGAAATGCCACGCAGCATACGAGCGTATCTTTGAGCGTGTCGGCGTGCCGGAGGTGGTATCTGTCAAATCCGATTCCGGTATGATGGGCGGAAACATTTCCCATGAGTTCATGCTTCTGACTCCGGTCGGAGAGGATTCCATCGTTCTGTGTGATTCCTGCGATTACAGAGCCAACATGGAGGCAGCTGAGAACATTTCCGATATCGCAAGAGACGCAGAATCCGCTGCACTCGAAAAGGTTTATACACCGAACGTCCACACCATTGAAGACGTCTGCAATTTCTTCGGAGACGAGACAAAGAACTCCTGCAAAGCCGTTGTTTATCAGCAGAATGTTGATGATAAATACGTTGTCCTTTTCATCCGCGGCGATCTCGAAGTCAACGAGACGAAGCTGGTCAACTTCCTCGGCGAGCAGGTTCACGCAGCCGTGATCACCGAAGAATGCGGACTGAACGCAGGCTATATCGGACCTGTGGACCTGAAGGTGAACGGAGATGCCGTTGTTCTCTATGATAAATCCCTCGAGGGAAGAAACAACCTTCCTGCGGAGCCAACGAAGCAGAGCATCATTACAAAGGACTCGACATGGAGCGCGACGTTCCGAATGCCGAGTATCACGATTTTGCAAAAATCCAGGAGGGCGGCATCTGCCCGAAATGCGGCAAAAAGACCGTAAAGATCTCCAGAGGTATCGAGGTCGGAAACATTTTCCAGCTTGGAACCAAATATACAAAATCCATGAATATGACCTATGTCGATGCAAACGGCGAGAGCAAGACCCCGATCATGGGATGCTACGGTATCGGTGTCGGCCGTCTGGCAGCATCGGTCTGCGAGGCACATCACGATGAGTACGGCCCGATCTGGCCGAAAGCTATCGCTCCGTGGCAGGTACACCTCTGTGCGGTCCGCGTCGATGACGAGGAAGTAAGAGCATACGCGGACAAGCTGTACGAGGATCTGCAGAACGCAGGCATCGAAGTGATCTACGACGACAGAAGCGTCAGAGCCGGCGTAATGTTTGCCGATGCCGACCTGCTCGGTATTCCGCTGCGCATCATCGTAAGCCCGAAAAATATGAAACAGGGCGTTGTCGAGGTTGCATCCCGCGATAAGACTCTGAAAACACAGATTCCGCTGGAAAATGTGATGGAAGAGATTAAACAGTATCTGTAATGATTCAGAACCATGCGAAAGGGAAGAAAAATCGCGATGGGGTTCGGAAGAAGTTCGACAGGAGAAAACACGATATGGAACTCTGGGATATCTATGATGAAAACAAACAGCCGACCGGCCGCACGATGAAGCGGAATGACTGGCATATGAAGCCGGACGAGTTTCACCTGACGGTGCTCGGCGTAATCGCAAGACCGGACGGAACCTTCCTTATCACAAAACGTGTCATGACGAAAGCCTGGGCACCGGGCTGGTGGGAGGTTTCCGGCGGCGCGGCACAGGCAGGAGAGAGCTCGTTGGAGGCCGTGCGCCGTGAGGTCAGAGAGGAAACCGGACTCGATGTGAGCAAGGCAGACGGCGGCTACCTCTTCACTTACCGGCGTATCAACCCGGATGAGGGAGACAACTACTTTGTCGATGTCTATCGCTTCGTGATGGATGTCAAAGACGAGGATCTTCACCTTCAGGAGGAAGAAACGGACGGCTACCGTTTTGCTACGCTGGACGAAATCAAAGGATACGCCGCAGAAGGCAAATTCCTGCATTACGACAGCATCCGCCAGGCATTTGAACTGTAACAGAGAAATGAGATAAGAAAAACGCGTTCCCGCCGGAAACCACAGAGGTTTCCGAAAACGGGAACGCGTTTTTATCATTTACAGGATTCTTTCTTGCCGTAGGCATGCCTGAAAAAGGCTTTTCGTAAGCGTTTGACCGTAAGCGCGCAAGCGGTTCCTTGCGGTTAATCGCGATTGAATACTTCGCGGTTGAGCGCCTTTTCCTGATGGCTGACAATCGTTGTGCAGACAGCATCGCCTGTGATGTTGACTGCGGTGCGCAGCATATCGAGAATACGGTCGATACCCATGATAAGAGCGATACCCTCCGTTGGCAGTCCGACGGAATTCAGTACCATAGCCAGGGTGACAAGTCCGACGCTTGGGATACCGGCGGTACCGATGGAAGCCAGTGTTGCGGTAACAACAACCGTTGCGAGGTTTGCCGGAGTCAGATGAATACCGTACGCCTCTGCGATGAAGATGACAGCGACACCCTGCATAATGGAGGTACCATCCATGTTGATGGTTGCGCCGAGCGGAATGGTGAATGAAGAGATCTGTTTCGAGACACCCATCTTTTTGTTCAGCGTATCAATCGACATCGGGATTGTCGCGTTGGAGGTTGCGGTGGAAAATGCAAATCCCATAACCGGAAGGAATTTTTTCACGAATTTAATCGGATTCAGCCGTGTGAATACGAACAGAAGAACCTGATAAATGATGAAGCACTGCAGTGCCAGCGCCAGTGTTACATTTCCCATGTATTTCAGCATCGGTGCGAACGCAGAAAAGCCGACCGTTGCAAAGGTACGTGCAATCAGACAGAAAACGCCGACCGGGGCCACCTTCATGACCGTCATGGTCATTTCCATCATGACATCGTTAAACTGGCTGATAAAGTTGGAAACGACCGAAGCGCGGTTTCCGAGCTTTGCCAGCATTACGCCGACAAACAGGGCGAATACGATGATGGGAAGCATATCGCCGTTTGCCATGGAACCAATCGGGTTCTTCGGGATGATGTTGAGCAGTGTATCCACCAGGCTGACGCTGGAATCTGCTGCTGTCGAGGACAGGTTGGCTTTCTGAACCGCACTCATGTTAAGTCCGAGACCCGGGTGAATGAGCAGGGCGGTTCCAAGTGCGATGCAGACGGCAAGTGCTGTGGTAACAAGGTAAAAGCCGATCGTTTTTACGCCGACCTTTCCGAGGGTTTTGCTGTCTCCGATGGACATACTTCCGCAGACGAGGGAGCAGAAGACAAGCGGTACGACAAGCATCTGCATCAGGCGGATAAAGCCCTGTCCGATGACATACAGCACACCTTCTACGATGACGGTGTCCTTGATATAGCTGGACGGGATCCAATAGTGAATCACCACGCCGAGCAGCGCACCGGCCAGCAGGGCAATAAAAATCTGGGTGGAAAGCCCGGGCTTCTTTTTTGACTTTTCCGTTGTTTCTTTTCTGTTTCGGACCATTATTCGATTCCTCCGGTTTCTTCGAGATATTCTTTCAGTGCCGTTTTCCAGTCGAGCGGCTCAGGAATACCGGTCAGGCGGAGCATCATGTTGTCCAGAACAGAATAGGTCGGGCGGACATCATTGCGTGCGACAACCGGGTAGAGATCAAGGTCACCGGTTTTTCCGGTATACTCGAGGATGGTTCTTGCAAACTCATAGCGGCTGCAGCTTCCGGGGCAGACAACGTGGTACAGACCATACTCCTCGCTGTCGATAAAGTGGCAGATCACGCGCGCAAGCTCAAAAGCACTGGTCGGAGCCGCATACTGGTTGTTTGGAACCTCCATCGTGCCGCCTTTTGCCGCATTGCGGAGTACTTCATCCACAAAATCGCGGCCGATCCCGTAAATCCAGGAGCTTCGGATGATGACAAAGCGGTTCAAAAGCTGTGTCAGGATTTTCTCTCCGGCCTCTTTTGATTTTCCGTAGATCGTACGCGGATGCACGGTATCAAACTCGTTGTACGGGATGCGGGATTCCTTGTCGAAAACATCATCCGTTGAGATCTGAATAACCTTTGCGTCGATATCATTGGCGGCAAGCGCTACGTTGCGCACACCGATGGCATTGACACGATAGGCTTCGTCGATGTTTTTTTCACACTCGGCAACGTCGGTCATACCGGCACAGTTGATGATAACGTCGGGACGGTTGACATAAACGAACTGTGTGACTTCATCGATTTTGGTAATATCAACCTCGTGAATATCCGTCGGAAGAAGCTGATATTCCACACCCTCCAGCAGTTCCAGAAGGGCAGTACCGATGTGGCCTTCGGCACCTGTAATCCATATTTTTTTCATAGGTTCTCTCCTGTCCTTGATTTATATACAGAAAAACTGTAATTGTATTTATTTTACCTGTGGACTTTACAGAAGTCAATAAATTATGGAAAGTCTCTGTGCAGAACCGGAAAAAAGTGGTATCATTTCTGTATATGTCTGCAGTGTAAGACTGCATATCTGCTACAAAAGAAGGAGGAGTATTTTTGAAAAAGAACAAATATGAAATCGACATGTGCAACGGCACGATTATGGATAAGCTGATTTCCTTTTCGCTGCCGCTGATGGTGTCGGGAATTTTACAGCTCATGTTCAATGCGGTTGATATTATTGTAGTCGGACGGTTCAGCGGAAGCCAGGCGCTTGCGGCTGTCGGATCGACAACGGCACTCATCAACGTGTTCATCAACCTGTTTATGGGAATTTCACTCGGTGCGAATGTACTGGCGGCGCGGTATTATGCGGCGGGGCGCGACCGGGAGATGTCGGAAACGGTACATACATCGATCATGCTGGCGCTGATCAGCGGCGTTGTGATGGCGTTTGTGGGCGTATTTTTTGCAAAAGGCGCGCTGGAGCTGATGGATACACCGGCGGATGTCATTGATCAGTCGGCATTGTATATGAGAATTTACTTTATGGGAATGCCGTTTTTCATGCTGTACAACTACGGTGCGGCGATTCTGCGTGCCGTCGGCGACACGAAGCGGCCGCTGTATTTCCTGATTGTATCGGGTGTGATCAACGCTGGTCTGAATATGTTCCTCGTGATCGTGTTCAGTCTCGGCGTGGCAGGTGTGGCGATTGCAACGGTGGTTTCGCAGGCGATCTCCTGCGTGCTGGTTCTGCGGTGCCTCTATAAGAGCGAGGGAAGTTATCAGCTCCGGTTCTCGAAGCTGTGCCTGAAAAAGGATTACATCATCCCGATTTTCCAGGTCGGCATCCCGGCGGGTATTCAGAGTACCGTCATCAACTTCTCGAACGTGCTGCTGCAGTCATCCGTCAATTCCTTCGGTTCGATTGCAATGGCAGGCTACACGGCGGCCAACAATGTGCTGGGATTTTTATACACCTCAGTCAACTCCGTCACCCAGGCGTGCATGAGCTTCACAAGCCAGAACTATGGTGTCGGAAAATACAAACGAATGGATAAGGTGCTGATCGACTGCCTGATTCTCTCCAGCGGCATCGCACTGGTGATGGGTGGCGGCGCGTATCTGTTCGGTACGGAAATCCTGCAGATTTACACCGGGGCCCCGGAGGTTATCCGCTGCGGTATGGAAATTCTGTCGATCACGACGGTTCCGTATTTCCTCTGCGGCATCATGGACCTCTTCCCGGGAGCCCTGCGCGGTATGGGATGCTCGGCGGTGCCGATGATTCTGTCCGTCATCGGAACGGTCGGAACGCGAATCGTGTGGATCTTCGGCATTTTCCCGCAGCACCGCTCGCTGTATGTGCTGTTCATTTCGTATCCGGGATCGTGGATCATCACGATTATCCTGCAGGTGATCTGCTATCTGATTGTGCGGAAGAAAGTCCACAGCCGGGCAGCAGCCGTATAAAAAAGAGAAAAAAGACAAAAAGCCAGAAAAACCGCGGATAAATCCATTTTTAGGTGGAATTATCCGCGGTTGTGTGATAAGATGGCCGTATGCGAAGAGGCAGGTAGAAGATACAGGGACACCTGCCTCTTACTCTGTGAAAAAGGAGAGAAGAGAGAACATATGAAAAAGTTTTATGCATGGTATCAGAAGCATATTACAGGTGCGATCTTTACCGGACTGATTCTCGGTATCTTAACCGGACTTCTTCTGGCGGACCGCTTTACGCCGATTCTGACCGTAACCGGCGTCATCGGCGGCATCTACATGAACGCCTTGAATATGATGATTTTCCCGATGGTATTCTGCTCAATTGTCATGGGCATCTGCAGCATCGGAAATGCAAAAACGACAGGTAAGATCACCGGCTACTCGATGATTTTCTTCCTGTGTACCACCGCGATTGCAAGTGCAGTCGGCATTATCATTCCAAGACTGATCCGCCTCGGAAAGGGAGTCCATTTTGAGATGGCAACTTCCGATATCCAGGCGACCGAGATGACCAGCATCCTCGACACGATCAAAAACCTGATCCCGTCCAACCCGGTGAAAGCATTTGCGGAGGGCAACATGCTCCAGGTACTCGTGTTCGCTGTCGTTGTCGGCTTTACGCTGATTGCGGTCGGAGAGAAGGGACAGCCGCTCTTAAACGTGATCGACTCCCTGAATGAGGTCTGCTTAAAAGTCATCAGCACCGTTATGTACTTCACCCCGATCGGTGTCTTCTGTACGATCGTGCCGGTTGTCGAGGCAAACGGAACCAAAACCATCGTTTCCCTGGCAACCCAGCTCATCATTCTGTATGTGGCATTCTATGGATTTGCGATCGTCGTCTACGGCGGCGCTGTAAAACTCATCGGAAAGACGAGTCCGGTCAAGTTCTTTAAGGCGATCATGCCGGCAGCCCTGAATGCATTCGGAACATGTTCCAGTTCCGCGACGATCCCAATCAGCAAGCGCTGTGTCGAGAAAGAACTCGGCGTTTCGAACCAGATCAGCAGTATCGCAATCCCGCTCGGTGCCACTGTCAACATGGATGCGGTATCGATCCTGATGTCGTTTATGATCATGTTCTTCGCAAATGCCTGCGGCATCAACGTCAGCATTTCGATGATGGTGATCATTCTGCTTGCCAACGTCCTGCTTTCTGTCGGAACACCGGGTATCCCGGGCGGCGCGATCGCATCATTCGCAGCACTCGCCACGATGGCAGGTCTTCCGGCCGGCGTCATGGGCGTTTACATCAGCATCAACACACTGTGTGACATGGGTGCCACCTGCGTCAACGTCATCGGCGATATGGCAGGCTGCGTTGTGCTGCAGGAGAAAATCAAACTGGAAGAAAACTAAAAAATGTTACATAGAAAAAGAGGGATTCCTTTCACGGGAGTCCCTCTTTTGCAATGCGTAAAATAAATTAAATATAGTCCGAAACATATGGAATATGGTGGAAGAGCAGGTCGTCCAGGCATTCCACAGTCTGCGGCGTTGTTTCGATGCGCGCCATCTCATACAGCTTGGAAGCCGTCTTGTAGCCGAGCAGCAGTGTCGTGAGCGATGCGATCGTCATTTTCATCACATGGTCCGGCTCGCGGTCGGTCGGCACACAGTGTCCTTTTTCAAAGAAGAATGTGAAGCTGTCATTGTTCCACGGAAGCAGCTCATCCTCGATCTCAAAACGGATACACACATCCGGCTCGTCCGGGTCGCAGGCGTAATGTTCCATAAACTGCACGACATCGATGATACGCCCCATCGAGTACGGGCGAATCGTTTCTTTGATATCGCTGTCCTCAAGCTCGAACGCGATGGGTTCACTGTAGTAGTTATTTCCTTTGACCTCATCGATCATGGAATCGTGCGCATGAATATACTCCCAGAGTCCCAGCTGCGCCTCACGGTTCAGATAGATCATCTCTTTGATATGCATGATATCGGAGCTGATCAGATAGACCATGTAGCCGTACGGCACATCATCAGCGGAATAGTAGATCGCAACGACGGTATCATCCTCATCCCAGCGGAAATATTCTTCCCACGCCAGATTGTTGCGGTAGAGGCAGCCGTGCGTCTTCGAAGCAAATTTGGTATGTAGTTCCTTAAAATCCTTGTCATCCCATGCCACGCGGCGCACATAGCCAGGGGCTTTGAGTTTCCGCGGCACCTGCGTGTCCTTGATGGTGTACGTCATCTTATTGGAAATGATTTCCCATCCGAGATTCCGGTAGAGCGGAATAGAGTAGGGATAGAGAAGCGCAAAGGAACGGTGGTTTTCCCGCATGCGCGTGAGACTCCGGATCATCAGCTTTTTCATGATGCCCTGGCCGGTGTATTCCGGGTAGGTGCAGACGCTGGTGACAAAACCGACGGGATAGCGGACACCGTAGATATTCATGTCCAGCGGATAAACCGCGAACTGTGATACCAGATCCTCCTCGCAGAAACAGCCGAGCACATCGGCACGGACGAGAACCGGGAATTTGGACTGCTTGATTTCATCGTCTTTCCATCCGCTTTCGGAAAGCTCCTGCTCTGTAACCTGAAAGGCGTAGCGCAGAAGTGCATTGTACTGCTCTGCGTCGTCGATGGTCAGCGGGCGGAAGGTTAAGTTCGAATCTTTCGTTTGAATCATGGATTACTCCCTCATTTTATTGTGAATCAAAGTATAGTGAATCAGATACTTTATTTTTTCGTAAATATTCTATCATAAGAAATGGAATTTGTGCAGTTAAAAATAAAGCCCATTCCGCAAATTTGGTAAAAAGATCAAAATAGTGTTAGAAATCGGATAAAAACTTCAAGAAACAGACAAAAAAATCTAATAAAATGAAAAACATACAGGGATAGTCTGCGCGAAAAAGTAGACATACGATTTCCAGGGTGACTGCGTTGAGATCGACGTGTTCAATCCGGAGACAAGAAAATATGTCTGGGACGTATGCAAGAAGAACTACTACGATTACGGCATCAATGCTTTCTGGCTGGATAACTCCGAGCCGGATTACGGTGTTTACGATTTCGATCATTACCGCTATATTGAAGGACCGGCGCTCTCCTGCAGCAACATCTATCCGCAGTTATACAGCCGTGTCTTCCATGATAAGAAGAAAAAACCGACCGCGTAAAACCGGTCGGTTTTTTTGAATAAATTTCCATTACAGGACGGTTTTTGTACACTTTTTTCTTGACGAAACGGGAAACAATCGTTACACTATTATGTATAACTGTAATTAGAATGGGAAAATGTAGCAAAACGCGGAAGCACACAAAGGGGTAATGAAGTTTTGTGTGTACCGGGGAGAAGAGAGGGAAACAGATGAATCAGACCGAATTGCCGGAATGTGAAAAAATAAATAAGAAAGAGCCTTCTAAGGATGTTCAGATGACACAGGAACAGGCAGAACGTCTGGTGGAACATCTGAAGAATATTTTCATGTATGTGCGGGTTCTCCGTCCGGATGAGATCGGAGATTTTATTATCGATGAAGAGAATGGCAAGCTGTGTGAATGCTACGCAGTATGGAACAAAGCGATGCCGTGCCTTAACTGTATTTCCGAAAAAGCCCTGCGGGAGAAATCGCAGAAATCAAAACTGGAATGCATTGCGTCGAATGTGTATCAGGTCATTGCAAGATACGTGGAGATCGAAGGAGAACCATGCGTGATCGAGATGATCAACCGTCTCGACGATGAAACACTGATGGACTCCGAAGGACGCCAGAATCTGGTAAGCAAGCTGAACAGCTACAGCGAAGAGCTGTATCGTGACGCGCTGACCGGAGTATTCAACCGCCGCTACTTCGAAGACCAGATCCGGGACGCCAGCTTTTGCTGCGGCGTAGCCATGATCGATCTCGATGATTTCAAATTATACAACGATACATACGGCCACAATGCCGGAGATATGGCGCTTGACACCATTGTAAAGACCGTCAACCGCTGCACCCGACGTACCGACCGTCTGATCCGCTTAGGAGGGGACGAATTTCTGCTGGTTCTGCCGGAGATGGATGAGGAAAACTTTGTACAGAAATTAAAACAGATTCAGTCACAGATCCATGAGGCACAGGTGCCGGGCTACTCGAAGATGCGTCTTTCCGTCAGCGTAGGAGGTGTTCTGACAAGAGATGAGACGATCGGCGAAGCTGCGATGCGTGCCGACCAGCTGATGTATCTTGCAAAACAACGGAAAAACATGGTTGTCACCGAGAAAGACCAGATCCTGGGTTGTCAGGACGATGTTGTCCGTCAGGAAAACCGCAGAGAAAAACAGCGCATCCTGATCGTGGATGATTCCGAGATGAACCGTATCATCCTCTCGGAGATTCTGCAGGATGAATACGATATCATCGAGGCTTCCACCGGCGAAGAGTGCCTGCGTCTGCTGGAAGAATACGGAACAGGCCTTGCGCTGATCCTTCTGGATATCGTCATGCCGGGCATGGACGGTTTCGGAGTGCTTGACTACATGAACCGCAACCACTGGATCGAAGAGGTTCCGGTCATCATGATATCGAGCGAGGATTCCACCGCATTTGTGCGCCGTGCGTATGAGCAGGGCGTATCCGATTATATCAGTCGTCCGTTTGATGCAAAAGTTGTTTACCAGCGTGTCTTCAACACGATCAAATTATATGCAAAACAGCGCCGTCTCGTGACGCTCGTCACCGAGCAGATTTACGAAAAAGAGAAAAACAATCAGATGATGATCAGTATCCTGAGCCATATCATGGAATTCCGGAATGGCGAGAGCGGACTTCATGTCCACCACATCAACGTTCTGACCAGTATGCTCCTCGAGCGTCTGGTACAGAAGACAGACCGCTACCACTTAAGCTGGTCCGATCAGCTGATGATCACAACGGCATCCGCGCTGCACGATATCGGAAAGATGGGCATTGACGAGAACATTTTAAATAAGCCGGGAAGGCTGACGAAAGAAGAGTTCGAGGAGATGAAGAAACATACCCTGATCGGAGCGTCCATGCTGAAGAGCCTGGAACTGTATCAGGACGAGAAGCTGGTACAGATTGCGTACCAGATCTGTCGCTGGCATCATGAGCGGTACGACGGAAAGGGTTACCCGGACGGCTTAAAAGGTGAGGAGATCCCGATTGCAGCCCAGGTTGTATCGATTGCCGATGTTTACGATGCGCTGACAAGCGAGCGTGTCTACAAATCGGCATACACGCACGAGAAAGCCATCGAGATGATCCTGAACGGCGAGTGCGGTACCTTCAGCCCGCTGATGCTCGAGTGTCTGCTCGATATCAAAGATGCCATCTGCGAGGAGCTGAACAACATATCCGAAGAAAAACAGACTTCGATTCAGATTGAAAAGCTGAAAAAGAATCTGAAATCGGGGGGGGGGCAGAGCTGAGTTTTCTGAACTCTGATGAGAAGTTATCCACAGAAGATGCCTGGGAGAACAGGTATCATGCGGATTCGAAAGACGATCTTAAATAAAAATATACCAAAACCCATGGATTTCTGAAAAGATTCCATGGGCTTTTCGCACCTTTGTGCAAATTTTTGTTGTGATTCCGGAGGACAACTGCTATAATAACAGAAAATGTCAAAAAATACGACAAAAATACCGGAAGAGGGCTGTGCGAACAAGTACACACAAGTCTGGAAAGGATAAAAACATGAATCAGTTGGAAGTATTACGAGAGAGCCTCGGACAGTGCGATGAGATTATTCTGGATGCGCTGCTGATGAGAAACCGTATTGTCGAGGACATTATGGTATATAAAGAAGCAAATAACGTGCCGATTCTCCAGCCGGAGCAGGAAGCAAAACAGAAGGAATGGCTGGAACGCCGGATGCAGGAAAAACGCCATAAAAACGAAGTGGCGGATGTTTTCGAGAGCATCACAAGAAACAGTAAAAAGATTCAGGCAAGAAAGCTGTTCAATTATAATATTGTACTGATTGGCTTCATGGGAGCCGGAAAGAGCACCATTTCCGATTATCTCAAAACCGTGTTTGCCATGGATATCATCGAGATGGATCAGATCATCGCAGAGCGTGCCGGTATGAGCATCTCCGATATTTTTGAGACTTACGGCGAACAGTATTTCCGTGACTGCGAGACGAATCTTCTGATTGAAATGCAGTCGAGAACAAACGTTGTCATTTCGTGCGGCGGCGGAACTCCGATGCGTGAGTGCAACGTTGCGGAGATGAAAAAGAACGGCCGCGTTGTTCTTCTGACTGCAAAGCCGGAGACGATTTTAGACCGTGTCAAAGACAGCCACGACAGACCGCTGATCGAGAACAACAAAACCGTTCCGTTTATCGCAGATCTGATGAGCAAGCGCCGTGAGAAATATGAGGCCGCAGCCGACATTATCATCGAGACGGACGGAAAGAGCGAGCTGGAGATCTGTGAGGAGCTGATCCACAGCCTGCGGCAGATGGATGCAAAAGCGGAATAAAAGAGAAAAAGCAAAGAAAAAGAAGAAGCAAGAAAAAGCAAGAAAAAGAAAGAAAAAGAAAGAAAAAGAAAGGAAAAGAAGAAGGAGAATGCTGTGTGCGACGGCAGCCTCCTTCTTTTCCTTTTGATACCGAATTGTTGCGCACTTAAAAAATACAAAATGTGTAGGAAAAAAGATTGACAAAAAAGATATTTTTCGATATTCTGATAAAAGTTGGGCTAAAATCACGTGAAAAGATTGAAAAAACAAGGTATTATTTCGTGCTATTGTCCGAATAAGAGAAAAAATTCAGGATAATTATATGAAAAACAATGGCCCGTGTGCAGACATAGCCGGATCAGCCGGGGAGGGTCTGCGGAAAACAAAGGAGGAACACCAATGAGAAAAAGAAACAAAGTCGTTTCTCTGCTTTTGGCAGGATGCATGGCAGCCGGTCTTCTGGCCGGATGCGGAAGCAGCGGAGAGGCACAGGTAGCAACTGCTGACAATGCTACAGCGGCATCAACCAGTACTGGAGCAGCGGATTCAGCAGCACCGGAGACTGCAGGTGAAGTGGACGGACAGATCAATCTTCGCGCGGTATCCTTTGGAAACAATTTCGATGTGCAGGATATGGGATGGCGCTGGATGATGGCGGAGTGCTATGAAGGACTGATGCGTGACGTGGCAGATGAAAACGGAGACCGTTTCGAGTATGCCGGTGCAGAATCCATGGACGTATCCGATGACGGACTGGTTTATACCTTCCATCTGAGAAAGGATGCAAAATGGTCCGACGGACAGCCGGTTACCGCAGCAGATTATGAGTACGGCTGGAAACGTCTGTTAAATCCGGAATACGGATATTCCTATTCTTTCTTCCTGTTCAACGTAGTAGGAGCAGAGGAGTATTATAACGGACAGGGTTCTGCCGATGAGATCGGAATCAAAGCAGTTGACGATTACACCTTCGAGGTTACCTTAAAGGTAGCGGATCCGACCTTCCAGTCCAAGCTGGTAGCAACTCCGCTTTACCCGACCCGTCAGGATGTCGCAGAGGCAGCCGGAGACCAGTGGGGAAAAGACTGGACAAAATGTGTCTACAACGGACCGTTTGCCATGACAAACCTGGTAGAAAATAACTCCATGACATGGGTGAAGAATGACCAGTACTGGGATAAGGACAACGTAAAACTGAATCAGGTAAACTGGTACTGTGTAGCAGAGAACGCAACAGCAGCAACCATGTTCGATAACGGACAGCTGGACGTTTTCGATGCAGCAGGCGATTACATTGCAAAATATGACAAAGAAGTAGAAGCAGGCAATATGCAGACCATGACCACCGAGTACCCGGGAACTATGGTTCTGTGCTACGAGCAGTCTGAGGGCGGAAAATCCGGTCTGATGAAAAACGTAAACATCCGCAAGGCAATTTCCTACTCCATCAACCGTGAGGAGATGGTATCAGCTGTTTACGGAAGATACACCGCAGCTTACGGCTTCGTTTCCCCGGCGATCACGCTCGACGGAACTTCCTACCGCAAGCAGGCGTCGGAGACCATGAAAGAGGAATATGAGCAGTATGCAGGAGATGCAGACAAGTTAAAAGCACTGTTCCAGAAAGGCCTTGATGAGCTTGGTATCACCGACAAACCGGAAGACATCACCATTACACTGCTGTCCCAGGGTTCTGCTACCGAGAATCAGCTCGAGAGAGAGTACCTGCAGCAGTCCATTTCCCAGAATCTGGGCGTAAAGGTAGAGCTGAACACCGTTGGCGATTACCAGATGTTTGCAAACGAGCGCGATAACAAGAACTACGATATCTTTGTAGGCGGATGGTTCAGCGATTACAACGATCCGCTGGATTTCCTGAACGTCATGAAGACAGGCGTTTATGATTCCTACGGCCTCTATAGCAACAGCGAGTACGACAGCCTGATCGATTCTCTGACCGGAGAGAACGACAACGCAAAACGCCTTGAGATTTACCAGAAGCTGGAAGATCTGCTGGTTGCACAGGATTGTGGTGTTGCACCGCTGTACTACTCTGATAAACATTACTATTATCAGAACTGGGTAAAAGATTTCTACACATCCTCCTTCGGCGCAAGCCAGGAGCTTTACAGAGCATCTGTACAGAAATAAAAAAGCAGCAAAACAGAAGAAATGAGGGAAGAAGGGCTTATGAAACAATAGGCTCTTCTTTCGCTATCATAATAAAAATTCCGGTCGGAAAAGACCGGACAGGGAGAGGATTTTTATGCCAAAATATTTACTGCGCCGTTTTGCAGAAATGCTGATCACACTGTTTCTGATTGCAACGGCCACGTTTTTCCTTCTGGAAGCGGTTCCGGGAGATCCGCTGACGGAGCGTGCGAGCAAGCTCTCGCCGACCGTAAAGGAAAACCTCTATAAGCGCTACGGCCTCGACAAGCCGATGATGGAGCGCTATGTGATCACAATGAAGGGAATCTGCAAGGGAGAGTTCGGGGAATCTGTTGTCTATGCGGGACAGACGGTACAGAAGCTGATTCATGACCGTCTTCCGGTATCCGCCCGCCTTGGTATCCAGCAGGTGCTGGTCGGTATCACGATCGGTCTGCTGCTTGGAATTCTTGCGGCAATGAGGAGGGGAAGCTTCTGGGACTATATGGTGATCGCCCTGTCGGTCCTCTTGATTTCCATTCCGAACCTGATCTTTGGTCTGATGCTTCAGAAAATTTTCGCAGGTAACCTGAAGGTTCTGCCGACGATCGGCTGGCCTGCGGGAAAGGATCTGTGGTTCGGAGGATGGGAATACACGATTCTTCCGACCCTGACAGGATGCTTTTCTTATATTGCAACGTATGCGCGTCTGCTGAAAACCTCGATGCTCGATGTGATCAATCAGGATTACGTGCTGACTGCTGAATCGAAGGGCTTAAGCCGCGGACAGATTATCCGCCGCCATATCCTTCGGAACTCGTTTATCCCGGTTATCACACAGCTTCCGATGTCGGTTGCCATGTGTATCACAGGCTCCTTCTTCATCGAGAGCATCTTTTCCATCCCGGGAATCGGACAGTATTATGTGACGGCGGTCAATAACCAGGATCTTTCCATTATCATGGGAGAGACGGTTATTATCGCAGCACTTTACATCGGTGTTCTCTTTATCACGGACCTGCTGTACGTGGTCGTTGACCCGAGAATCAGTCTGACAGGAAAGAGCAGATAAGGAGGATATTATGGCAGCATTAACACCGGAAAAATTTAAAGTAATAGGATACACCGAGGAAGATGCGAACCGGATTGACCGCCCGACCATTTCCTACTGGCAGGACGCCTGGAGACGGCTCCGCAAAAATCCGATCGCAATGGGATCTCTTGTTGTGCTCGGCATTCTGCTTGTCATGGTCATCATCGGACCGCATATCAAAGGATATGATTATGTATCCATGAATATCGCCGAGAAAAACCAGGGCGTATCGTCAAAATACTGGTTTGGAACCGACAACCTGGGACGTGACCTCTTCTCAAGAGTCTGGGTCGGCGCGCGGGCATCACTGATCATCGCGATCGTTGCAACGGCAATCAAACTCATCATCGGAACGGTATATGGCGCGCTGATGGCACATTTCGGCGGCTGGGTCGATGAGGTTCTGATGCGGATCATCGAGGTTATCAACTCGATTCCGTCTCTGCTTCTTACGATTCTGATCATGATGATTCTTGGAAATAACCTGTTTGCACTTCTGGTCGCGCTTAGTGTCACCGCATGGTGTAACACGGCACGTCAGGTGCGCGGTATGATCAAACAGCTCCGTGAGACGGAATACGTTTACGCGGCGGAGGTGCTCGGTGCAAAACCGCTCCGCATCATCTTAAAACACTATGTACCGAATATGCTGGGTATCCTGATTCTGGATACGGCGACGGCAATCCCGATGTTTATTTTTACGGAGGCAGGTCTTAGCTTCCTCGGCATCGGCCTCAAGGCACCATCGATCAGCCTTGGTGTCCTGATTTCGATGGGACAGCAGAACATGGATTTCTATCCGTCACAGCTTCTGTTCCCATGTCTCGTGCTCTGTATCATCGTTATGGCATTCAACCTTCTGGGAGACGGCCTTCGCGATGCCCTTGATCCGAGACTTCGCCAGTAATAAGTGGAGATAACGATATGAACGAACAAAACAATCCGATTCTGGAAGTAAAAAACTTAAGAGTCTCTTATCACACCTATGCCGGTGAAGTAAAGGCAGTCCGCGGTGTACAGTTTTCTCTCGAGAAAGGTCAGGCGCTCGCAATTGTGGGCGAATCCGGCTGCGGAAAATCTGTAACGGCGAAATCCATCATGGGCCTCATCAAGGCCCCGCAGGGTGAGATTAAAGAGAACAGTGAAATTCTCTATCATGGAGAGAATATTCTGAAATACAACAAAAAACAGTGGCAGCATTACAAAGGCGGCGAGTGTGCAATCGTTTTCCAGGATGCGCTGGCTTCCTTAAATCCGACGATGCGTGTCGGAAAACAGATTATGGAAAATCTGATGGGCCACAAAAACATGACAAAACAGGAAGCGGCAAAGGAGGCTGTCGAGATGCTGCGCATGGTCGGCATCCCGGAGCCGGAAAAACGTGTCAGACAGTATCCGCACGAATTTTCCGGCGGTATGCGTCAGCGTGTTATGATCGCGATTGCATTTGCCTGTGATCCGAAAATTCTGATCTGTGACGAGCCGACGACCGCGCTCGATGTGACAATTCAGGGACAGATTCTCGATATTATCAAGAATCTGCAGAAGAAAAATCAGACATCCGTCATCATGATCACACATGATCTCGGTGTTGTGGCAAATATCGCACAGAAGATTGCTGTCATGTATTCCGGCATCATCGTGGAGAGCGGAACGTGTGAGGACATTTTCTATCGTCCGCGTCACCCGTATACCTGGGCGCTGATCCGTTCCGTACCGCGTCTGGATCTGAAAAACAAGCAGGAACTCGCGACAATTCCGGGAACTCCGCCGGATCTTTTAAACCCGCCGGTCGGATGTCCGTTCTGCACGCGGTGCAGCTACTGTATGCCGATCTGTAAGGAAGAGATGCCGGAGGTAACGGAATTCGGCGGCGAGCATAAGGCTGCCTGCTGGCTCCATCACCCGATGGCACCAAAAGTAGAAATGCCAAATCTGGAAGGAGGAGAACTGTAATGGAAAATAACGAAAAAGAAGTGCTTTTTTCCGTTTCCCATCTGAAAAAATATTTTCAGGTCGGAAACCATGCGACCTTAAAGGCCGTGGATGATGTCTCCTTCGAAATTTACAAGGGTGAGACACTTGGAATGGTTGGCGAGTCCGGATGTGGAAAGACGACGTGCGGCCGTACCTGCATCGGCCTGTATGACAAGACCGACGGACAGGTGCTCTACAAGGGAACCGATGTCCATGCATTAAACGGAAAAGAGCGGTTTGCCTTCAAAAAACAGGTGCAGATGGTGTTCCAGGATCCGTATGGATCGCTCGACCCGCGTATGACCGTTGCCGATATCATCGGTGAGGGAATCGATATCCATCATCTTGCGAAGAATAAAAAAGAGCGCCAGGAGATGATCTACAAATATCTGGAGCTGGTCGGACTGAACCGCGAGCATGCGAACCGTTTCGTGCACGAGTTTTCCGGCGGACAGCGCCAGCGAATCGGTATCGCGCGTGCGCTTGCCGTGCAGCCGGAGTTCATCGTTCTCGATGAGCCGATCTCCGCACTCGACGTTTCGATTCAGGCGCAGATCGTCAACCTGCTTGTGGACTTACAGAAGAAGATGGGTCTGACCTATCTTTTCGTTGCGCATGATCTGTCGATGGTCAAACATATTTCCGACCGTGTGGCGGTTCTGTATCTGGGAACGCTCGTCGAGCTGACGACATCCGAGGAGCTGTACGCCAACCCGCGCCACCCGTACACACAGGCACTGCTCTCCGCGATTCCGATTCCGGACCCGAAAGTAGAGGCAGAGCGCGACCGCAAAAAAATCCGCCTCGAAGGCGAGGTGCCGAGCCCGATCAACACGAAGCCGGGCTGCAAATTCCAGGGAAGATGCAAGTACGCAAAGGACATCTGCCGACAGCAGATGCCGGAATTAAAAGACGTGGGCAACAATCACTTTGTGGCATGTCATTTCTGCGATGCGTTAGAAGAAAATAAGGAATTATAAAACATGGAAAAGATAAAGAACATCTGCCGTGATCTCGGCAAAGCATTTACAATCGGCCTGCTCTCCGGCGGCGCTGCGGCAGCTGTGCTGCTGCTGGGAGGATTCCTCTTTGGGGGATTCACGTTCCGCGCTGCCCTTGAGGCGGCGAAAGACGGCCTGCTGCTGATCGCGGCCCTCGGCATGTTCGTGATCGCTGGAATGCTGATGGTAAAAGGCAAAAACCCGGAGAAATTCACGCAGAAGGAAAAATGGCGCGTCCACTTTGCCGTGCTCGGATATAAGAGTGTGTTCGCAGTTCTCTGCGTTTCCTGGGTGCTGTGGGCGGCAGCGGCGGATTATCTTTTGTATCGGATGTGAAAATAGTTTCTATAAATAAAAAGAGAATTTTGCAGACTGTAAAAATGAGGTCCGGCAAAATTCTCTTTTTTCGTTTAGTCGTTATTCGTCTTCGAGACGGGAGATAACCATCTCCATGGATTTCTGATATTCTTCATCCGAAGAATTGTAGAACAGCATCAGATCGAGGCAGCTGCTCATTTTCTTCAGTGCTTCCGGGATGGAGTAGTCGATCGTTTTCACATATTCATCCCAGTGCTCCAGCTTCCACGTATCGCGCACGGAGTTGCGGTCGATCATGCGCTGGTGGCAGATCTCCGGTTTTGTGACAACCCAGATCACAACAAGCTTTGCCCCATGGTCAGCGAGCTTTTTGGAGAAGTCTTTCAGGAACTTCTCATCATGCACTTCGCGTGTGAATGGTGCGTTGATCAGCACAATATCGTCATACTCGAGTGCTTCCAGTCCGAAATTGACCGTTACTTCATATTCATAATCGCGGATATTCTCCTCGAAGAAATCAGAACTGCGGTTGATTTCCTGTCCGCCCGCTTTGAAAACGCGGTTCGACAGCGGAATGACCGTATCCTTGTCGAGATAAACAACGTGTTTCAGCTCCTTGGCGAGCTGTTTTGAAATGTATGTCTTTCCGCACGCCGGCGGCGAGGTTACGAGGATCATCTTTTTCATCATTTGTATGTCTTCCTTTCCAGTTGAATCAAAAAAAATCACTCCTAGTATTATAGAAAATTTGGGAAAAAATTGCAAGAGAAAAGACGGTTGTGCCGGAGAAAAAATTGTCTTATAATAAAATAAGATTTTTATGCCATCACGGAGAAAATAAATGGAGGAAAGACAATGAGCAGAGCAAATACACGAGTTGTGAAAATCGGCGACCGAGTCATCGGAGGCGGAAATCCGATTCTGATCCAGTCCATGACGAATACCAAAACAGAAGATGTGGAGGCAACCGTAAAGCAGATCCAGGCGCTCACGGAAGCCGGATGTGACATTATCCGATGCGCCGTCCCGACCATGGAGGCAGCCAAGGCGCTGTCCGAGATCAAAAAGCAGATCTCGATTCCGCTTGTAGCAGATATTCATTTTGACTATCGATTGGCGATCGCCGCGATCGAAAACGGAGCCGATAAAATCCGCATCAACCCGGGCAACATCGGCAGCCGCGACCGGATCCAGGCGGTTGTAGATGCAGCAAAAGAACGCCAGATTCCGATCCGCGTCGGCGTCAACAGCGGTTCACTCGAAAAAGAGCTGGTGGAAAAATACAACGGCGTAACGGCAGAGGGCCTGGTGGAGAGCGCGCTCGACAAAGTGCGGATCATCGAGGAGATGGGCTATGACAATCTCGTCATCAGCATCAAATCGTCTGATGTGATGATGTGTGCAAAAGCGCATGAGCTGATCACGAACCAGACGGATCATCCGCTTCATGTCGGCATTACGGAGGCAGGAACGCTGTATTCCGGCAACATCAAATCGGCAGTGGGACTCGGTATTATTTTATATCAGGGCATCGGAGATACGATCCGTGTTTCCCTGACCGGCGATCCGCTCGAGGAAATCAAATCCGCAAAACGGATCTTAAAGACCCTGGGACTTCGAAAAGGCGGCATTGAGGTCGTATCGTGTCCGACCTGCGGACGGACCCAGATTGACCTGATCGGACTGGCAAACCAGGTGGAAACACTGGTGCAGGGCTACGATCTTGATATCAAGGTTGCCGTCATGGGCTGCGTGGTCAACGGACCGGGCGAGGCAAAAGAGGCGGATCTTGGTGTTGCAGGCGGAAAAGGCGTCGGCATTTTAATTAAAAAAGGTGAAATCGTGAAAAAAGTACCGGAGAGCGAGCTGCTGTCCGTCTTAAAGGACGAGCTGGATCACTGGAGCAAGTAGAAAAGAAAGCAGGAATAGGAATGGAAAAACAGTTTCAGGAAGTATTTCCGGATTTGAGAATCGAAGGGGGCATGGCAGAGCTTCTCGATACCGTGGAGGTTTCACGGGTATCGATCAATAAGAAAAAAGATCTGCTGCGGATCTATGTGGTCAGCCATCAGTGGATTCACAAAAAATATATTTATCAGCTTGAGCGCCAGATCGAGGAGCAGCTCTTTTCCAACGTGCCGCTGCGCGTGAAGATTATTGAGCGGTTCTATCTGTCGCGCCAGTATACGCCGGAAAACTTTCTGGAGGTGTACCGTCCGAGTATCCTGCTCGAGCTGAAAAACCACAGTGTCTTTCTGAATCATCTGTTTTCGACTGCCGAGATTACCTTCCCGGAGACGAACAAAATGCACCTGGTGCTCGTGGATTCCGTTGTGGCAAAGGAGCGCGAGGAGGAGCTGGTCCACATTCTCGAGAAAATCTTCTGTGAGCGGTGCGGCTTCGACCTGATCGTGGAAACCGAGATGAGAAAGCCGGAGGGCGAGAGCAGCGCCATGAGAAATTCCGAGCTCCGCATCCGGGAGGAAGTGCGCCACGTTCTGGCGCATACCCATTACGGTGAGATGCTCGGCGAAAAAGAGCAGAACCGGATGGAAGAGCAGGCGGAAGCAGCAGGCGAACAGCCAAAAGCATCCGCAGCAGCCAAGGACGGCGAGGCGAAAAAAGAAAAAGCAGCAGACGGCGGAAGGGGAAAAGGTTTTTCCGGCGGTGGACGCGGTTCCTTCAAAAAAGGCAAGGGCAGTTTCGGCCGGAATGCGGACAATCAGCCGCGCAAATCCTCCAATCCGGATGTGCTGTACGGAAGAGATTTCGAGGATGAGAGCGTGGAGATTCTGAAAATCGGCGATGAGATCGGTGATGTTGTCATCCGAGGAAGAGTCCAGAGTGTGGATATGCGCGAGATCCGGAATGAGCGTACGATTTTCATGTTCACGATCACCGACTTTACGGATACCATCGGCGTCAAGATTTTCGTCCAGAACGCGGAAGTGCCGGAATTAAAGGATGCGATCAAAAAAGGCGCATTCATTAAAGTAAAAGGAAAAACGACGGTTGATGCGTTCGACCACGATCTGACGGTTATGTCTGTCTGGGGCATCAAGAAGATCACCGATTTCCGTACCGGCCGTCAGGATACGAGTCCGGTGAAGCGTGTGGAGCTGCACTGCCATACAAAGATGAGCGATATGGACGGTGTCACCGATGCTGCCCGTCTGGTACAGCGTGCCTATGAGTGGGGCCATCCGGCGATCGCGATCACCGATCACGGCGTGGTGCAGTCCTTCCCGGAGGCAAACCATGCGATCGAGGCGATCGACGGCGCTTACCGGAAAAAATACCAGGCAGAGCACCCGGATGCGACAAAAGATGAGCTGAAAAAAGTTTCGGCTCCGTTCAAGGTCATCTACGGCATGGAGGCTTATCTCGTCGACGACTTGAAAGATATCGTTGTCAACAGCAAAGGACAGGATATCCACGGAAGCTACGTTGTTTTCGATATCGAGACGACGGGATTTTCCCCGGTTGTCAACAAAATCATTGAGATCGGTGCCGTCCGTGTGGAAAACGGAGCGATTGTCGATAAGTTTTCCACCTTCGTCAACCCGAAAGTCCCGATCCCGTTCCGGATTGAGAACCTGACCGGCATCAACGACAACATGGTTCTTGACGCGCCGGACATCGAAACGGTGCTGCCGAAATTCCTGGAGTTCAGTGAGGGAGCCGTTATGGTTGCCCACAATGCTTCGTTCGATATGAGCTTTATCGAGCACAACTGCGTCCTGCAGGGGATCGAGCGGGAATTTACAACGGCGGACACCGTCGCCATGGCGCGTTTCCTGCTGCCGGGCCTGAACCGTTTCAAGCTGGATACCGTTGCGAAGGCGGTCGGCGTATCGTTGGAAAACCATCACCGTGCGGTGGACGATGCCGGCTGTACGGCGGAAATTTTCGTGAAATTCGTAAAAATGCTGGAGGAGCGCAATATTCTGACTCTGGATGACCTGAATGCGCAGGGAAAAGTATCGGAGGAGGCTGTGCGCAAGCTTCCATCGTACCATGCGATCATTCTGGCAAAGAACGAGACGGGACGTGTCAATCTGTACCGCCTCGTGTCGGAATCCCACCTGAAATACTACAACCGCCGGCCGAAGCTGCCAAAGAGCGTCTACCTGAAATACCAGGACGGTCTGATGATCGGATCTGCCTGCGAGGCGGGCGAACTCTACCAGGCAATCCTGCGCGGTGAACCGGATGCGGCGATTGCGCGTCTCGTGGACTTCTACGATTATCTGGAAATCCAGCCGATCGGCAACAACGCGTTCATGATCAAAAAAGAGGACGTTTCTGCCGTAGAGAGCGAGGAGGATTTAAAGGAGATCAACAGGCGCATCGTCAAACTTGGCGAGCAGTTCCATAAGCCTGTTGTGGCAACGTGCGACGTCCACTTCATGGATCCGCAGGACGAGATCTACCGCCGCATCATCATGACCGGAAAAGGTTTTGACGACGCGGATGAGCAGGCACCGCTGTTCCTGCGCACCACCGAGGAGATGCTTGAAGAGTTTTCGTATCTCGGAAGTGAGAAAGCGGAGGAGGTCGTCATCACCAATCCGCGCAAAATCTCCGACCTTGTCGAGAAAATCTCCCCGATCCGTGCCGGAAAATTCCCGCCGGTCATCGAGGATTCCGACAAGACACTGCGGAGAATCTGTTACGACCGCGCGCATGAAATCTACGGCGAGGAGCTGCCGGAGATCGTTTCCGCGCGCCTCGAACGGGAGCTGAACTCCATTATTTCCAACGGATATGCCGTTATGTACATCATCGCACAGAAACTAGTGTGGAAGTCGAACGAGGACGGCTACCTCGTAGGATCGCGTGGTTCCGTCGGTTCCTCGTTCGTTGCGACGATGGCGGGAATCACGGAGGTAAACCCGTTGAGCCCGCATTACTACTGCGAGTCGTGCCATTACAGCGAGTTCGATTCGCCGCGCGTCAAAGAGTACGTCGGCCGTGCCGGATGCGATATGCCGGACGCCGTCTGCCCGAACTGCGGCAAGCCGCTGAAAAAAGCCGGATTTGACATTCCGTTCGAGACGTTCCTTGGATTCAAGGGAAACAAAGAGCCGGATATCGACCTGAACTTCTCCGGTGATTACCAGAGTAAGGCGCACAAATACACAGAGGTTATTTTCGGCGCCGGTCAGACGTTCCGTGCGGGAACCATCGGTACGCTGGCGGATAAAACAGCGTTCGGTTACGTGAAGAACTATTACGAAGAGCGCGGCCAGCACAAACGGAACTGCGAGATCGACCGGATCGTGGAAGGATGCACCGGCATCCGCCGTACCACCGGCCAGCACCCGGGCGGTATCATCGTTCTGCCGTTCGGTGAGGATATCAACTCCTTCACCCCGGTGCAGCATCCGGCGAACGATATGACAACCGACATTATTACGACCCATTTCGATTACCACTCCATTGATGCCAACCTCTTAAAGCTCGACATTCTCGGACACGATGATCCGACCATGATCCGTATGCTCGAGGATATCACGCACCTTGATGCGCAGACGATTCCGCTCGATAACCCGGAGGTCATGTCGCTGTTCAAGAGCACCGAGGCGCTCGGCATCAAGCCGGAGGACATCGGTGGCTGCCCGCTTGGATGTCTTGGCGTGCCGGAGTTCGGTACCGATTTCGTTATTCAGATGCTTCTGGACACGAAGCCGCAGTCGTTCTCCGATCTGATCCGTATCTCCGGTCTGTCGCACGGAACCGACGTATGGCTCGGCAATGCGCAGACCCTGATCGAGGAGGGCAAGGCAACGATTTCCACCGCCATCTGTACCCGGGACGATATCATGATCTACCTGATCGACAAGGGACTCGAAAGTGAGCTTTCCTTTACGATCATGGAGAGCGTGCGAAAAGGAAAGGGCTTAAAGCCGGAGTGGGAAGAGGAGATGAAGGCCCACGATGTGCCGGACTGGTACATCTGGTCATGTAAAAAGATCAAGTACATGTTCCCGAAAGCCCACGCGGCGGCGTACGTCATGATGGCGTACCGCATCGCTTACTATAAAATTTTCTATCCGCTGGCGTACTATGCGGCGTACTTCTCCATTCGTGCGTCCGCATTCTCCTACGAGCTCATGTGCATGGGACGCGACCGGCTGGAATATTATATGAAAGATTACGAAAAACGGAAAGACACGCTGACTCAGAAGGAGCAGGCAACCGTCAAGGATATGAAGATTGTCCAGGAAATGTACGCCCGCGGCTTCGATTTCGTGCCGGTGGACCTCTATAAGGCACAGGCGCACCGCTTCCAGGTCTACGATGACAAACATCTGATGCCGGCGCTCGACTCGATCGAGGGTCTGGGCGACAAGGCGGCCGATGCCGTTGTCCTTGCGGCACGAAACGGAAAATTCCTCTCGAAAGATGATTTCCGCGACCGCACCAAGGTCAGCAAGACGATTATCGACTTTATGGCGGACCTAGGTGTCTTCGGAGATCTGCCCGAAAGCAACCAGTTTTCGCTGTTCGACTATTAAAAGGAGCGTCCCCTTTCCGTTGCAATCCCGTGCGTCTTGGGGTATAATCAGACGTTGTGGAAAAGAACGAAAACGATTTAGATAAAATAAGGTGAAAAACATTGAGAAGAAGATTGGAACAACTGCTGAACGGCAGATTTGAATATGAGGTTCCCCATCTGCTGCTGTCCGAGACGGAGGTGGCCCTGACGCTGGACGAGGGGCAGAATTTCCGCGGAGAGCTGAATATCGGAGCGGAAGACGGGAGAAGAGTAAAAGGAATTGTGACCACAGATCATCAGAGAATCGTTCTGGCGAAAAATCAGTTCCAGGGAACGGCGAGTACGATTGAGTACGGCGTGGATACCAGCGGATTAAAAGCAGGCGATGAAATCTGTGGAAACATCACCGTCAGCAGCAATCTGGAGGAACGCTGCGTGCGGGTACACGTCTCGATTGCGGGAAAGACAATGAACATTTCCGGACAGGAGATTCATTCCCTGGCAGATTTTGTGCATCTGGCAAGCCATGATTTCGGCGCAGCGTACCGCTTCTTTGTAAAAAAAGAGTTTGCACGTCTTCTTCAGAAAGAGGCACCGGAGCAGATGGCACTTTATCAGGGACTGTCCCACAAGCCGGTGACATTTCAGCATCTGGAGGAATTTCTGGTTGCCCTCGGTCAGAAAGAGCCGGTGATGCTTTCGGCGGAACAGCCGGAGAAAACTGTGCTTACCGTGGACCAGCCGCGCAAGGAAACACTGTATCTGTATAAAAATACCTGGGGCTACGTCCGCATGGAAATCGAGGTGCAGGGAGACTTTCTGGAAGTGGAAAAGAAAGTCGTCACTTCAGAAGATTTCATCGGAAGCGTCTACGGTGTGGAATACATTATCCATCAGGAGAAAATCGGAAACGGCCGCCATTACGGCAGAATTACGGTGCGTCAGGGAAAACAGGAGCTTCGCTTTGAACTGGAAGTGACAAACAGCGAAAAGCATGTGACCAGCAGGAAAAATACGGAGCGCGACCGTCAGATAACTGCCATCGCGCGCGGCTATCTCGATCTGGCAGTCCATAAACGCGACTACCGTACCTGGTATCAGGACACCTGGGAGGCCATCGAGCAGTTCGAAAAAGCCGGCGGAGACATGGCGTGGGTGACGCTGGGAAAAGCATGGCTGTACGAGAGCCATGAGGAAACCGGAAAAGCAAGAGAAACGCTTTCTTACGTAAAAGAGCATCAGGAACTGCTGGACACCGCGGAGAAAAAAGGAGCGTACCTGTATCTGGCATGGAAGCTGAAAATGGAAGTGGGCCATACCGGGCTGGTATCACGCCTTGGAACACTGATGCGGCAGGAGAGTGCAAGCTATTTTCTGCTAAAGCTTGCCATTGATGCCGACGATTCCTGGCAGCAGTCGCTGACCCGTCAGCTCTACGCGATGGAACTTTGCTATGAGTGCGGGTGCAAGAGCCCGCTTCTGTATCTGGATGCGGCACAGCTCTATCTCCGCCAGGAGGGACAGCTCCGCCGGATTTCGCCGTTCACCGTTCAGGTGCTGAAATTTGCGCAGAAAGAAGGCATTTTAAGCGGGGAACTGTTAAAACGGGCCGCTTATCTTACAGAGACGATGAAAACGTTCGATGAGAATGTCTATCAGATCCTGACTGCGGGCTATGAGCGTTTTCCATCCGATGAAGTGCTCGAAGCCATCTGCAAACTGGTGATGAAGGGCCGCCCGGTGCGGAAGGAATATTTCCCGTGGTATGCAAAAGCCGTGGAGCGGAACATCCGCATCACGCGCCTGTACGAGTACTATATCGAAACGATGGATGCGTCGTTCGACGAGGTTCTTCCGCAGGTCATCCGGATGTATTTCTCCTACAGCAACACACTGGCAGGCCAGAAGAAAGCGCTGATCTACGCCAACGTGATCAAAAACCGCGAAAAAGACCGCCATACATTCCAGAGCTACCGCCCGGCGATGGAGGTTTTCACGGCAAGACAGATCCAGAAAGGCCGCATGAACCGCGAATATGCTGCACTGTACCGGACTTTTCTGAAAAAACCGGAAGATCCCGACAGCGCAAAAGCGATCGCAAATGTGCTGTTTACCCATCATGTAACGTGTGAAAATCCGAAAATCACGCGTGTGATCGTCTGCCATCCGGCGATGGCGGGCGAAACGTCTTATCCGATGACGGAACAGGGTGCTTATATCCGTCTGTACGGCAAAAAAGCGCGGATTCTTCTCGAAGATGAGCAGCGCAGAAGATATGCGGTGACAGAAACCTGCCGCGTAGAGCCATTGTTTACGGATGAAGAGCTTGCCCGTGCCTGCGGCGGTTTTGCCATTGAAAATCCGGGTCTGCTGCTACACCTGTGCGGGGAGCAGGAAGAGGAGATGCAGCTTACTGCAGAAAATCTTGCCTGGTATCAGCAGGCAGCGCGCACGAGCGCATTTTCCAGTGCTTACCGGAAAACAGTGCGTCAGAAACTGCTGGAATACTATCTTGCCCATCCGGATGAGCGTGAGACCGAGGCGGCTGTTGCAGAGCTGGAGGACAGCGCTTACGCAAAGGTGGACCGTATTTCTACGATCGAGCTTCTGGTACGCTACGGCTGTTACAGCCGCGCCTTTGCCCTGACGGATCGGTACGGCTACGAAAAGATCCCGGTGTCGTGTCTCTTCCGTCTGGCGCATGCGATGATTCTGGAAAAAGAGTTTACAGAGGACGAGGAGCTTCTCTATCTGGCATCCTACGTGGTAAAACAGGGCATTTACGATGAAATTGTATTGTGCTATCTGAGAGATTATTTCACCGGTTCTATTGAGGATATGTGCAGTTTATGGGATAAAATCCGCGGCTTCCAGATGGAGAGCGACAAGTTGGAGGAGCGCATTCTGACCTGGTCCGTCTTTGTGCGCAGCCACCCGAAGTGGGAGCAGGAAATGCTGGAGAACTACATCCGACAGAGCGGAAAAGAGCATGTCATTCTGGCATACCTGACGTATCTTGCGATCGGCTATTTTATGGACGGAAAACCGCTTTCGGATCAGATGTTTGACTACTTGGACCGCGCCTGGAAACAGGGCTGGGAGCTGGACGAGATCTGCCATCTTGCGATGCTGAAACATCTTTCCACGAAGCCGCAGCTTTCTGAGGAGGAAGAAAAAGAGGCGCATACCCTGCTTCTGGCGTTTACGAAACAGGGACTCCGCTTTGCCTTCTACAAGGATCTGCCGGAGCACCTGACCGAAGGCTTCCAGATCGGCGACCGCATGTTCATCGAGGAGCGCCAGAGAGCGGAGGCAAAGGTGACGATTCATTACCGGACAAACGCCGAAGAAACATGGAAGAGCGAACCGATGCGCAATATGTATCAGGGCATTTTTGTGAAAGAGTTTCTGCTGTTCTACGGCGAGAAAATGGAGTATTACCTGACCTTTACGAACCGTCAGGGTGAGGGAAAAACAGAGGTGAAAACCGTCTCCATGACCGGCGAACCAAAAGCAGGAAAGACGCGGTACCAGCTTCTGAATCAGATGAAAGCAGCGCGCGCGGCAGGAGATTCGGAAAAAGCAGAAGAAGCATTCCAAAAGTATCTGCAGCAGGAGGCTCTGGTTCGGAACTGTTTTGCACTTGTGGATGAAAAGAAGCAGCAGGAGGATACGACATGGAACAGAAAAATTTGATTTTAGGATTTGATTTTGGAGAGAAATATTCCCAGTTCTGCTGCTATGACAGGGGAACCCATACGGCCGTCTCCATCCCGGTAAAAGAAGGAGAAGAGGCGGTGGAATTTCCGACCGCCATTGCCAAAAAACGGAATGAGGAAACGTGGAAAACAGGACCGGATGCAGAAAAATCTGCTCACGCGGAAAACGGCATCTGGCTGGACAATCTGTACGAGATCTGCATGGGATCCCGCATCTGCCAGATCGAAAACCGGGATTACACGCCGGGAGAAGTCCTTGGCACGTTCCTTCGCGAAGCACTGAAGATGATCGGCATCGAGCGCCCGGACCAGCAGATCCAGGCGATGATGATCACCACGGCCATCTGACCCGTCCATTTGTGGAAAATGTGCGTGAAGCATACAAGATAATCGGACTTCCGCGCGGCAGAGCCTACCTGCAGGAGCATGACGAGAGCTTTTACTGCCATGTGCTGAACCAGAAGCCGGAGCTCTGGAGCCGTAAAGTCGGTCTGTTTTTCCTGAAAGATGAGGAGGCATCGTTTTCTGAACTTTCCATCAGCCGTAAAACGAAGCCGGCAACTGTGACCGTAAAACGAGGGCCAAAAGCCGCACTTTCGATCGAGCCGATGGAGCGCGACCGCGATTTCTGCCATCTGATGGGAGAAGCGATGGGGAATGAAATTTATTCCAGCGTATTTCTGGTGAGCGAGGAGTTCGACCTTGCCTGGGCCGACAACTCTCTGCGTCAGTTAAAGAAAAACCAGAGAAGAATCTTCGGCGGAACGAACCTGTTTGCACAGGGCGCCTGCTTTTCCGCGCGCGAAAAAGTGGAGGAGCGCCGCTTAAAGGGCTATCTCTTCCTCGGAAATGACCTCGTGCGCTACAACATCGGCATGGAGATGACGATCAATGGTTCTCCGGCATACTATGCGCTGATTGCAGCCGGTGTGAACTGGTATGAAGCAGAAAAAGAATGTGAGCTGATCCTCGACGGAACGGAGGAGCTGGAATTTGTTGTAAGCTCCATGGAAAGCGGAAAACGAAACCGCTATACCATGAAGCTGGACGGGCTGCCCAAACGGCCGCCGAAGACAACACGGATCCGTCTGCGTCTGGAGTATGATTCTCCGGTTACGTGTCAGATCACCGCAGAGGATTTAGGGTTTGGCGATATGTTCCCGGCAAGCCACAAAATCTGGCACGAGACGATGGGGGAGGTGTAAACGATGAGCGGTTATATTTTATGTCAGGTCAAACGGGCGAAAAATCCGTATTATATTTCCAACATCAGCACAAATATATATTCCATCGAGGAACTGTGCTATTATCTGTACCACAACATCTATCTGCTGGACGAGACCATCATTAACGAGCAGCTGCTGGTGTGGATGAAAGAAGAACTCCACTTAAGAAGACTGTACCAGCGTCTCTACGTCCTTCTGGAGGAGAAAAAGAACATCGGTGAGTTTATCCTGCCGATCTTCAAGGAGATCAATTATCTTTCCCACGATCAGTTCCGTGAGATGAATGAGCGCCTGAAACGGTTCGAGGAGCAGCCGGAGATTGTGCGGAAAAAAATCAAGGGAGACTACCTTGTCGACCACGAAAAATATATCAATGCGATCCAGGTTTACCAGGAAACGCTGAAAGATACCGAGGAAAACGAAACCAACATGGGAAGCCAGTTCACCGGAAGTATTTACAACAACATGGGCTGTGCCTACGCAAGTCTGTTCCAGATGAATGAAGCACTTACGTGTTTTCAGAAAGCAAATGAGGAGCTGCACACGAAAGCAGCGTTAAAGAGCTGGCTGTTTGCGGTCTACATGAGCAAAGGACAGGACGCCTATGAGCAGATGTGCACCGAGCGGAAAGTGGACGCCGAGACGAAACGGGAGATGGACCGCCAGATCACCGAGGCAATGCAGGTCGAGCTCCCGCGCGATCTGGACGAAGCTCTTGCGGCGTGGACACGGGAATATCATAAAAATACCGGACTTTGAACAAAAAGAACAAAAAAATTACTTGACAGCAAAAAAGAATGGGACTATAATACAGCGCATAAGAAAAAAATAAATACTTCGAAACCGATGAAGTGGAGATAACGTTGGAAGCGCCCTCACAGAGAGCCCGGGCAGGTGGAAGCCGGACAGAAAGCGGATCAGCAAATGGACCACGGAGGGTACAGGGAAAAGCGGGAAACCGTCTGAGTATTCTGTAACGTGCAGGCATACGTTAGTTGCCAGGAATATGATCGTATTCTGCAGAGCGTGTGAGCAATCGCAAAACAAGGTGGCACCACGAGTATAAAAATATACCCGCCCTTGGCAAAGAACAAAGTGATTCTTTGCCGGGGGCGGTTTTTTGTATATCAGAAATTGGTTCTGAGGACCAGTGTTGATGACAGCCTTTGCAGACGCAAGGAGAGGAGATAACAAGATGAAACAGATGACGTTAGAAGAAATTTCAAAAGCAGCCGCATCGGGAGCTTTTCGGAAAATCCCGGTAAGCAGAGAAATTTATTCGGATATCCGTACACCAGTAGAAACACTGAAAGTCCTGCAGGGCGTCAGCAGCCACTGCTACATGCTTGAAAGCGTGGAGGATAAAAAACAGTGGGGAAGATACACCTTCCTCGGCTACGATCCGTCGCTGGAACTCACCTGTGTCAACGGAAACCTGACAATCACCGCCGATGCGGCAGAGATGAAAAAAGTAGAAGATATTCCGGAAAGCCACAAAGAACAGCTTCCGACCGGACAGATCCGGCTGACTGCAAAGACAGCCCATCCGGGAGCCGTCATCAAAACCCTGATTGAGAAAAATAAAAGTCCGAAGATCGCGACACTGCCGACCTTCACCGGCGGCCTCGTTGGATACTTCTCTTACGATTACATCAAGTACAGCGAGCCGACCTTAAAGCTGGACGCAGAAGATCAGGAACATTTCAAAGATGTCGACCTGATGCTGTTCGATAAGGTCATCGCCTATGATAATTATCGTCAGAAAATCGTACTGATGCTTAATATCGAAACCGAAAATCTCGAAGAAAATTACGAAAAAGCCGTACAGGAACTCGAAAAAATGGAAGAGCTGATCCGCTTCGGAAAACCGGCCGAGACGAAAGCAGGCCACCTGAAATCCGAGTTCCGCCCGCTCTTCGATGAGAAAGCGTACTGTGAGAAAGTTGAGCAGGTCAAACATTATATCCACGAGGGAGACCTCTTCCAGCTCGTTCTCTCCAACCGGCTCGAAGCTGATTTTGAGGGAAGCCTCCTCGATACGTACCGCGTCCTCCGCACGACGAACCCGTCGCCGTACATGTTCTACTTCTCGAGTGATGATGTCGAGATCGTCGGTGCATCCCCGGAAACTCTCGTAAAAGTCGAGGACGGAGAGGTCCGGACCTTCCCGCTTGCCGGAACGCGGCAGAGAGGAAAGAGCTATGAAGAAGACCAGCGGCTGGAAAAAGAACTCCTCGCCGATGAAAAAGAGCGTGCCGAGCACAATATGCTGGTCGATCTGGGAAGAAATGATCTTGGAAAGATCTGTGATTTCGGAACCGTGGAAGTAGAAAAATACATGTCAATCGAGCGTTACTCCCACGTCATGCACATCGGTTCCACCGTAAAAGGACAGCTTCGGAAAGACAAGACCGCAGTCGATGCCATCGATTCCGTTCTCCCGGCCGGAACCCTCTCCGGTGCACCAAAGCTCCGTGCCTGCCAGATCATCAACGAGCTGGAAAACAACAAGCGCGGCATTTACGGCGGTGCGATCGGCTATCTGGATTTCACCGGAAATATGGACACCTGCATCGCAATCCGGCTTGCGTTTAAGAAAAACGGAAAAGTGTTCGTCCGCTCCGGTGCCGGCATTGTAGCCGACAGCGTACCGGAAAAAGAGCATCAGGAATGCATCAACAAAGCAAAGGCCGTGATGGTCGCACTTGCGGAGGCAGAAGGAGGAAGCAACTTATGATACTGCTGGTAGATAATTATGACAGTTTTTCCTATAACCTGTATCAGCTCGCCGGTTCGATCAATCCGGACATGAAGGTCATCCGGAACGACGAGATGACGATCGACGAAATCTGCGCACTGGCACCGGCATCCATCATCTTATCTCCCGGACCGGGCCGTCCGGAGCAGGCAGGCCGATGCATGGAGATTGTAGAAAAATTAGGCGGCGAGATCCCGATCCTCGGTGTCTGCCTCGGCCATCAGGCAATCTGTGCCGCGTACGGCGCGACCGTCACCTATGCGAAACAGCTGATGCATGGCAAACAGTCCGAGACAACGCTGGATCTTACCTCGGAATTATTCCAGGGGCTGCCGGAAACCGTTCCGGTTGCAAGATACCATTCCCTCGCAGCTGATGAAGCGACACTGCCGGAAACCTTAAAGGTAACGGCAAGAACTGCAGACGGCGAGGTCATGGCAGTCGAGGACAGTGAGAAAAAGATCTACGGAGTCCAGTTTCATCCGGAATCCATTCTGACCCCGCAGGGCAGACAGATGGTAGAAAACTTCTTAAAAATTACAAGATAGATCACAGGACAGCAAAGAAAGAGAGAAACAGAATATGATTCGGGAAGCGATTGTAAAACTGGTAAATAAAGAGAACTTAACCTACGAGATGGCAGAGGGCGCCATGGATGAAATCATGGGAGGAAAAGCCGATCCGATCCAGATCAGCGCATTTTTAACTGCCATGACGATGAAAGGCGAGACAATCGAAGAGATCACCGCATGTGCCAACGGCATGAGAAAGCACGGTGTTCACATGGAACATGACAAGGATGTTCTGGAAATCGTCGGAACCGGCGGAGATAAATCCAATTCCTTCAACATCTCCACAACAGCATCCCTTGTGATCTCTGCAGGCGGCGTCGCAGTTGCGAAACACGGAAACCGCGCCGCATCGAGCAAATCCGGCGCAGCCGACTGTCTCGAAGCGCTCGGCGTCAAAATCGACCTGGAGCTGGAGAAAAACAAAGAAGTTCTGGAAAAACTTGGAATCTGTTTCCTGTTCGCACAGAAATACCACATGTCCATGAAATACGTGGCACCGGTCCGCAAGATGCTCGGCATCCGGACCATTTTCAACATCCTCGGACCGCTGACCAACCCGGCAGCAGCCACGATGCAGGTGATGGGTGTCTACGAGGAAGCACTTGTCCGCCCGATGGCAGAAGTTCTCTCCAATCTTGGTGTCAAACGCGGCATGGTTGTCTACGGCCAGGACTGCCTCGATGAAATTTCCTTAAGCGCACCGACAAGCGTCTGCGAGATCAAGGACGGAACGTTTGAGGAATACGTCATCACACCGGAAGAGTTCGGCATGACCCGCTGTACCAAAGAAGAGCTGGTCGGCGGAACCCCGCAGGAGAATGCTGAAATTACGAAAGAAATTCTTGCAGGAAAGAAAGGCCCGGCAAGAGACGCTGTTGTCCTGAATGCCGCCGCAGCCCTTCATGTAGCAAAAGAAATCCCGATGCAGGACGCTGTAAAACTGGCAGAGGAGCTGATTGACAGCGGAAAAGCACAGAAAAAACTCGAAGAGTTTGTGTCACTCGCCAATAAATTGGCAGAAGAGGAATAAACATATGATACTGGAAACGATTGCAGAAGCCACAAGAAAACGTGTCGCTGCAGAAAAAGAGAAGTGTTCTCTTGCAGAAATGAAAGAAAAAGCAACGGCGATGAACCCGGACACCGGATTCCCGTTTGAACAGACGCTGAAAAAGCCGGGCATGTCCTTTATCTGCGAGGTAAAAAAAGCCTCCCCGTCGAAGGGCATCATCGCAGAAGATTTCCCCTATCTGGAGATCGCAAAGGAATATGAAGCGGCCGGTGCCTCCGCCATTTCCTGCCTGACTGAGCCGGAATACTTCAAAGGCGACAAGCGTTACTTAAAAAAAATTGCAGAAACCGTATCCATCCCGGTTCTGCGGAAAGATTTTACCGTGGATCCCTATATGATCTACGAGGCAAAGGTGCTCGGAGCCACCGCTGTCCTTCTGATCTGTGCGCTGCTGCCGGAGGAAACCTTAAAAGAATATCTGGAAACAGCGCATTCCCTCGGCCTTTCCGCTCTTGTGGAAGCCCACGATGAGGCGGAGGTTGCACAGGCCATGCGCGCCGGAGCAAGGATCATCGGCGTCAACAACCGCAACTTAAAAGATTTCACGGTCGATATCCACAACAGTGAGCGGCTGCGGGAGCTTGTCCCGGAAAACATTGTTTTCGTATCCGAGAGCGGCATCAAAACGCCGGAGGATGTCGGAAGACTGTATCAGAATAAAACCGATGCCGTTCTGATCGGCGAAACGCTGATGCGGAGCAGCAACAAAAAAGCAGAGCTTGAAAAACTCTCTTCAATGTGTTAAAGTGGTAACGTAAGTGCGCAAAACAAAACAGAGCGCACGGGGAGTCAAACGTTATGGAAGAACAGACCAGAATCAAAATCTGCGGGCTCACACGGCTGGAAGACATCGATGCGGTGAATGAACTGAAGCCCGAATATGTCGGCTTTGTCTTTGCAAAAAGCCGCAGACAGATTACAAAAGAACATGCCGTGACGCTGCGGCGCTATCTGGATCCCGAAATCCAGGCGGTCGGCGTCTTTGTGAACGAGCTTCCGGCGATTGTCGCAGGATACCTCGAAGAGGGCGTCATCGATCTGGCACAGCTCCACGGAAATGAGAGTGAAGAATATATCCATTCGCTCCGGTTCCGCACCGGCGGGGAACTGATCAAGGCATTTTCCATCAAAACCAGGGAGGACGTCGAAAAGGCGAAAAAAAGCAGCGCCGATTACATCCTTCTCGACCACGGAAAAGGCGGTACCGGCGAATCGTTCGACTGGTCACTGATCAGAAACATGGACCGCCCGTATTTCCTTGCGGGAGGCCTGAACGCCGAAAATGTGGAACAGGCGATTTTACAGACACATCCCTTCGCCGTCGACATCAGCAGCGGTGTCGAGACAGACGGCGTAAAGGACCCGGAAAAAATCACAGAATGCATAAGGAGGATAAGACATGTCTGACGGAAGATTTGGTATTCACGGAGGCCAGTACATACCGGAAACTCTGATGAATGAAATTATCAATTTGGAAAAACAGTACAATTATTATAAAAACGATCCGGAGTTCTGCCAGGAGCTCGATGACCTGCTGAAAAATTACGCGGGCCGCCCGTCCCTTCTCTACTACGCAGAGAAAATGACAAAGGATCTCGGCGGAGCAAAAATTTACCTCAAACGAGAGGATCTGAACCACACCGGAGCCCACAAAATCAACAACGTGCTCGGACAGTGCCTCCTCGCAAAAAGAATGGGAAAAACCCGTGTCATCGCAGAGACCGGAGCCGGCCAGCACGGTGTGGCAACCGCAACGGCAGCAGCGCTGATGGGACTTGAGTGTGAGATCTTCATGGGAAAAGAAGACACCGACCGTCAGGCCCTCAATGTATACCGGATGGAGCTTCTCGGTGCAAAAGTAAATGCCGTTACTACCGGAACTATGACCTTAAAAGATGCCGTCAATGAGGCGATGCGCGAGTGGGTATCACGTGTCGATGACACCCACTACGTTCTCGGTTCCGTTATGGGCCCGCATCCGTTCCCGACCATCGTCCGCGATTTCCAGGCTGTCATCAGCAAAGAGGCAAGAGAGCAGATCCTCGAAAAAGAAGGAAAACTCCCGAAAGCCGTCATGGCATGCGTCGGCGGCGGAAGCAATGCGATGGGTATGTTCTATAACTTCATCAATGACAAAAATGTCCGCCTGATTGGATGCGAGGCAGCAGGACGCGGCGTCAACACCGCAGAGACTGCAGCAACCATTGCAACCGGAACACTCGGCGTCTTCCACGGTATGAAATCCTACTTCTGCCAGGATAAATATGGTCAGATCGCACCGGTTTACTCGATTTCCGCAGGCCTTGACTACCCGGGCATTGGACCGGAGCATGCATATCTGCATGACATCGGCCGCGCCGAATACGTTCCGGTAACGGACGATGAGGCAGTAGAAGCTTTTGAATACCTCGCAAGAACCGAGGGTATCATCTGTGCGATCGAGAGTGCCCATGCAGTAGCCCATGCGATGAAGATCGCAAAAGAATTTGATCCGGAAGACTCCATCATCATCTGCCTGTCCGGACGCGGAGACAAAGACGTAGCAGCCATTGCAAGATACAGAGGGAGGGATCTTCATGAGTAAAGTAACAGAAGCATTTTCAAACAGCAAAGCATTCATTCCGTTTCTGACAGCCGGAGACCCGAACATTGAAAAAACAGAGAATTATATTCTGGAGCTCGAAAAAGCAGGCGCAGACCTGATCGAGATCGGAATCCCGTTCTCGGATCCGATTGCCGAGGGCGTTGTCATCCAGGAGGCAGACCTCCGTTCCTTAAAAGCCGGAACTACCACCGATAAAATTTTCGATATGGTAGCCTCCGTGCGCAAAAAAACAGACATTCCGCTGGTGTTTATGACCTACTTAAACCCGGTGTTCCATTACGGATACGAGCCGTTCTTTACAAAATGCGAGGAAGTCGGCATCAATGGCATCATCATCCCGGATATGCCGTATGAGGAAAAAGGCGAATTAAACGATATTGCGCGCAGCCATCAGGTAGATGTCATTTCCCTGATTGCGCCGACGTCTGAGCAGCGCATCCAGAAAATTGCCGCAGACGCCGAAGGTTTTATCTACCTCGTATCGTCTCTGGGCGTTACCGGTGTCAGAAGCGAGATCAAGACAGACCTCGATTCCATGATCGCCGCAATCCGCAAAGTAACCGATATTCCGGTAGCCGTAGGCTTCGGCATCAACACGACCGATCAGGCGGCCAACATTGCAAAAATTGCGGACGGTGTCATCGTCGGAAGCGCTATCGTCAAAATGATTGCGAAGTACGGCACTCATGCGGAGCAGCACATCTATACGTATGTCCGCATGATGAAGGAAGCTGTCATGACAGCAAATAAATAAAACCCGCGTCATTGCGTGTTTGAAAAAACTGTGTTAAGATGAGAGCGTGTCTGAAACAAACCGTTTTGGACACGCTTTTTCAACGTAAAATACCTGACCGGCTTTCGAAAAAGCCGGATAGAATATGGAGGAAAAACGTGTTAGATGTATGTTTACTGGGAACAGGCGGTATGATGCCTCTGCCAGGCAGACGCCTGACCGCCCTGATGACCCGATACAACGGAAGCAGCCTTCTGATCGACTGCGGCGAGGGAACCCAGGTTGCCATCAAGGAAAAAGGCTGGACCTTTAAGCCGATTGATGCCATCTGCTTCACCCATTACCACGCAGACCACATCAGCGGCCTTCCAGGACTTCTCCTGACGATGGGAAACACTGACCGGAGAGAACCGCTGACCATGATCGGCCCAAAAGGCCTGGAGCGCGTCGTCAATTCGCTGCGCGTCATCTGCCCGGAGCTGCCGTTCCCGATTGTATTTCACGAGGTGACAGCGCCGGAGGAAGTGATCGAGATGAACGGCTACAAAATCACAGCCTTCCGCGTGCAGCACAATATCACCTGCTACGGCTATTCGCTGGAAATCTCCCGCAAGGGAAAATTCGATGTGGAGCGCGCTAAAGCACAGGAAATTCCGATTAAATGCTGGAATCCGCTGCAGAAAGGCGAGACTGTCACCCTGGATGGAAAGACGTATACGCCGGACATGGTCCTCGGCCCTGCCAGAAAGGGACTGAAGGTGACCTACTGCACCGATACCCGCCCGATTCCGTCGATCTCCGAACATGCGAAAGGCTCCGACCTTTTCATCTGCGAGGGAATGTACGGCGAGCCGGAAAAACAGGCAAAAGCAAAAGAATTTAAGCATATGACCTTCTACGAGGCGGCAAAACTGGCAAAAGATGCCGAGGTTGCCGAAATGTGGCTGACCCACTTTTCCCCGTCGCTCGTCGGCCCGCAGCGGTACATGGATGAGGTACAGAAGATTTTCCCGGCCGCAGAGCTTGGAAAAGACGGAAGATCAGTAGAACTGTTATTTGAAGAGGAAACGAAAAATGAGTGAAAAAGATACCCTGATTCTTGCAATTGAGAGCTCCTGCGATGAAACCGCAGCCTCCGTCGTGAAAAACGGAAGATGTGTGCTGTCTAACATTATTTCATCCCAGATCGCCATCCATACCCTGTATGGCGGTGTTGTGCCGGAAATTGCATCCAGAAAACATATCGAAAAAATCAACCAGGTTGTAGAAGCGGCCTTAAAAGAAGCCGATGTCACTCTGGATGATATCGATGCGATCGGTGTTACGTACGGCCCTGGTCTTGTCGGCGCACTTCTCGTCGGCGTGGCAGAGGCAAAAGCGATCGCCTATGCAAAAAAGAAACCGCTGGTCGGCGTTCACCATATTGAAGGCCACGTCTCGGCGAACTATATCGAACACCCGGATCTGGAGCCGCCGTTCCTGTGTGAAATCATCTCCGGAGGCCATACCCATCTTGTCATTGTAAAAGATTACGGTTCTTTCGAAATCCTCGGAAGAACGAGAGACGACGCAGCCGGAGAAGCCTTCGACAAGGTAGCCCGTGCCATCGGACTCGGCTATCCGGGCGGACCGAAGATCGACAAGCTGGCAAAAGAAGGAAACCCGCACGCCATCGACTTCCCGCGTGCCCACATGGAGGATGCGCCGTATGACTTCAGCTTCAGCGGCGTAAAATCTGCCGTTTTAAACCATCTGAACAAATGCCGGATGACAGGCGAACCAATTGTCGAAGCAGACATCGCTGCGTCCTTCCAGCAGGCCGTTGTGGACGTTCTGGTGGATAATGCCATCCGTGCGGCCAAAGATTACCATATGGACCGTCTGGCGATCGCCGGCGGCGTTGCATCGAACGGGGCACTCCGCGCGGCGATGGAAGCAGCATGTGAAAAAGAGGGCATCCGCTTTTACCGTCCGTCCCCGATCTTCTGTACCGACAATGCGGCCATGATCGGTGTGGCAGCTTACTACGAGTACCAGAAGGGAACCCGCCACGGCTGGGACCTGAATGCCGTACCGAACCTGAAGCTTGGAGAACGATAAGAAAAAGAAACTTCCGCAGCAGAACGGAGAAGAGAGATCTGCTGCGGAGTTTTTGCATTTGTAGAAAACGGAGGAAAAGATGAGCGAGAAGAAAGAAAAATACACTGTGGTTGTCCTGGCAGCCGGAAAGGGAACCCGGATGGGCGGAAGCGTAGCAAAACAGTTTCTGGAAATCGGAGGAAAACCAGTCGTGGTTTACGCGCTGGAGGTTTTTGAACATTCGCCGGAGATTGACCAGATCATTCTTGTGACAGGTGCGGATAAAATAGAATACTGTCAGAAAGAGATTATCGAAAAATATGGAATTAAGAAAACTGTTTCCGTATGCGCAGGCGGAAGGGAACGGTATGAATCTGTCTGGAAAGCATTGCAGACGCTGAAAAGCCTGGAAAGCGAACAGGAGCAGAAGACCGATTACGTTCTGATTCACGATGGTGCCCGCCCGTTTTTAAACCAGGAAATGCTGGAACGTCTCTGCGCATGTGTAAAAGAAGAAAAAGCCTGTGTCCTTGGCATGCCGGTCAAGGATACCATCAAGCTTACCGATGAAAACGGAAAAATCAGGGAAAGCCCGCGAAGAGATCTCGTATGGCAGGCACAGACCCCGCAGGCCTTTGCAGCAGAGCTTCTGTTTCCGGCATTCGAAAAACTGATGCAGCATTCCACAGAAGGAATCACCGACGATGCCATGGTTGTGGAGCAGGAGATGGGAATCGCATCAGTGATGGTAAAAGGCGGCTATGAAAATATAAAAATCACAACACCGGAGGATCTGCTCGTTGCAGAGAGCTTTCTGGCAGAAAAATAGAAAAAAGCAAAATACAGAAAGCAAACTATAAATAGATAAAAATAAATGTGTGAATTGCAAAACGGGGAAAAACAGCGAAAACGAAAAAGAAATTGAAAAAAATGTAAAAAAAATTCAAAAAAGTGGTTGACATTCTGAAACACTGCTGATATAATAACGAATGTCGCTGAGCGAGAGAGATAAAAACGCAAAGCTGACAAGCCAAAAACTGAGATGATTTCGGGAGTTACCGAGATTTGAATTCACACACGGAGAGGTATCGAAGCGGTCATAACGAGGCGGTCTTGAAAACCGTTTGTCCGAAAGGGCGCGTGGGTTCGAATCCCACCCTCTCCGCTCAAAACTCAGTTAATTGAATATCTGATTATGAATCAGGCAAACTATGGAGAAGTACCCAAGCTGGCTGAAGGGGCTCCCCTGGAAAGGGAGTAGGTCGTTAATAGCGGCGCGAGGGTTCAAATCCCTCCTTCTCCGCTCGACTTTGAAAAAAGTTGAAAAAAGTTCTTGACAAATGCAAATGAGTTTGATAAAATAAACGAGTTGCTGACCGAGAGAACAGTGAAGAACCTTGATAATTAAACAATGAAACACATCCTCGAAAGTTCTGAATAAGTAATTCAAAACGATCGAAAGATCCTTTAAAACAGTAAAAGGGATAAATTAGCTAGTATGTTGATTTTGAACTTGGAACAAACATTTTATCAGAGAGTTTGATCCTGGCTCAGGATGAACGCTGGCGGCGTGCTTAACACATGCAAGTCGAGCGAAGCGGCTGAATTGATTCTTCGGATGATTTTCGGTTGACTGAGCGGCGGACGGGTGAGTAACGCGTGGGTGACCTGCCCCATACCGGGGGATAACAGCTGGAAACGGCTGCTAATACCGCATAAGCGCACAGAGCTGCATGGC